>PMYE01000096.1 GCA_003171315.1 Acidobacteriaceae bacterium | reverse complement strand
ACCCCCGGCAAAACTGAGACAGATTGAATCCGCACATTGTACCCTGTTGCTGCAAGTATTCGTTCGGGAGACGGTGTAGTGAAGGATGCGGTTTTCAAACTGAAAGCAAATGAGAATCCAGTCTTTCTAAGAATCACGTCTGCCATTTTCACGAGAATCGCTGCGTCCTCAACTCAACTTGAGGCAGTGAATGCAGTCAATCTTATGACTGGCGAATCATGTTGTGTCGTTGTCGATACGGTGCTGAAAAACGTATTGCGCGAGGCTTACCCGGCTGACGGATATGTGGACCGAAGTTTTCAGATCACGAAGTTCGCGCCAGTCGCCGGAAAGAGATATGCAACCTTCGATGTGAAGGAAATCCAAGTACGAGCCGAACAGTCCCCACAGGCTATGAGCAAGACGGCTACTGAGAGCGGCGGGCTGGACAGAGTTCGGGCCGGGGACTATGAGGATTATCGAAAATCACCGCTCTGGAGAAAAATCAAGCGGCGCGTCCTTAAACGAGACGGGAAGGTGTGTCGGCGCTGTGGAGGGAAAGCTACGCTAGTCCACCATCGCAGCTACACCGATGAAGTGCTGGCAGGAAACAATGATGAGCAGCTTGCCTCAATTTGCGAAGGGTGTCACAACTTCATCCACAAGGACGAAAACGGCTATACTCGCAACCCGGAAGAGACAGACCGCCTGCTGCTAACGCGGGATGAGAGCGCGGCGTTTCCGGTCCCCGAAGTTGATCTGCGGCTGCGCTGGAGAAAAGACCCTCCGGGGTGGGACAGAATGAGCGCCGTACAGAGGCAGGCGTTTGAATGCGAGCATGGGCGCTTGAAATTGCTTCATTGGCTCCGCTTAGGAAAGTGGCCGGATACAACTCGCAGGCTGCTGCGAAGTCATCATGGGATGACTGACGAACAGATCGACACCGAAGTTGCGGCGCTTCGCACACAAAAAATGCAGCACCGGAAACGCCAGTAGTACATCGTGTCTGAAATGGCCGTTGCTATAGTAGCCAACAGCAACGCTCATTGAACGCTGCTATTGCTATCGAACACCGCAACCGCTGCTCTCTTTGCCTCGTTGTTGGCATGACTGTAATGTTCCTGCATTTTCTTGCTCATCCAACCGGCCATCGCTTGAACCGTAACGTCTGCGACTCCACCATCTGACAGCCGACTACAGAACGTGTGGCGCAGATCGCGCCAGCGGCATTCAACACCGGCAGCTTTCTTAGCTCTACGCCATGCGGTAGCAAAGCTGCCCACAGGTATATCAGGGAACGTCTTGAACGGAACCTGTACACCGCCCTTCCCAAGCTGAATGTCGCCGGTTCGATCCCGGTCTCCCGCTCCAATTCCCTCCGCAATCCGTCCCGGCAACCTTCTCGCTGCTAAACGGCCTCCTGTACCTTCATCACCAGGCAGGTGATGGTATCTTCTTCCTTCACCAGCATCCGATGTGGCGTGCCCGCCGGCACGTGGGCCAAATCTCCCGCTCGCAGCGTTTGCCGCACCCCGCCCTCGATACCGGTTCCTCGGGTCTCTCCCGCCGCAACCGTCCGCGCCCCGGCGACTACCCCACCCGTCACCAGCGTCGCCTTGCCGGCAAGCACGCAAAACAGATCCGCAAATCTCTCGTGCACCTCCGCCTCGCCGCTCCGGCTGCGAAACGAAAGCATGGCGCAGTGCTGCGGATACTCCCTCAGCGTCTCCGAGGCCGAACCATCTCCGTGCTTCGCCATCTTGCGCAGATAGGCCGCCCGCTCCAGCAGAACTGCCGGCGACCAGTGATCCACCGGATTCTTCGGCCGATGTGGTTTTGGTCCGGCCTCGTCCAGATTGACATCCTTCAGGATCTTTCCCGATAACAGATCCATCTCATCTCCTTTTGCGCCGCAAGCAGCCTTTTTCCGCCGCCCGGCCACGCCCTTCACATCTTCGCTAGCTTGCGCGCCCGCTTGAAGACGGCGAGCAGCATCGCCCGTGTCAGCTTGCCGGTATTGGTGTTCTGCAGCGAAGGATGATAGCTGGCGAGCGCGGTCAACCCATCTGGCAGCGAATATTCCGCGCCGTGCCGAAACACAAATCGCGCGCGCGAGGCGAGCTTTCCCGCCCGCGCCGCGTGCGCCAGCAGCCCGTCAAACGCGATCCGCCCCAAACAAACCACTACATGCAAATTCGTTAGCAGCTCGATCTCCCGGTCAAGCCACGGCGCGCAGTTGCGCAGTTCTTCGGGTGTAGGCTTGTTGCCCGGAGGGGCGCAGCGCGCTACGGACGTGATCCACAGTCCGGTCAGCTTCATGCCGTCGTCCCGCGAGACAGCCGCCGGCTGCGACGCAAACCCCGTCTCATGCAGCACGGGATACAGAAAGTCGCCCGATCCGTCGCCCGTGAACGGCCGCCCCGTGCGGTTCGATCCATGCGCTCCCGGCGCCAACCCCAGCGCCATCACGCGCGCCTTCGGGTCGCCGAACGACGGCACGGGCCGCCCCCAATACTCCCACTCGGCGTAGGCGCGACGGCGCTTCCGCGCCACTTCAGCGCAGTACGCGCACAAACGCGGGCAAAACTCGCACGCCACGATCCGCTCATTCAGCACTGACAGCGTTCCGGCCCCGCCCATGAGGAGATTCTACGGCGCAACTGCGCAATCATCATCGGTCCGCGCCGCATCTGCTGTCGCATACTGTGTGCCATACTGAATTTGTCTTCGCAGTCCCCAGTAGATGGAGTGACCTCGAATGCCCGGCCAACCCAACCCGGAATTCCTGCGCCGCGCCATCGCGCTGGCCACGCAGAACGTCGCCGAAGCTCGTGGCGGGCCGTTTGGCGCCGTCATCGTGCGCGCCGGCAAAATTGTTGGCGAAGGGGCAAACTCCGTCACCGCTACCAACGACCCCACGGCGCACGCTGAAGTCAACGCCATCCGCGCGGCAGCCAAAACGCTGGGAACCTTCACCCTCGCCGGCTGCGAGCTCTACACCAGTTGCGAGCCTTGCCCGATGTGCCTCGCTGCCGCCTACTGGGCGCGGCTCGATGCCGTCTACTACGGCGCCAGCGCCGCCGACGCCGCCCGCGCCGGCTTTGACGACGCGTTTCTCTACGGCGAGTTCCGCAAAAACTCGAACCAGCGCAAACTCCGCTCCATGCAATTGCTCAGCGACGAAGCATGGGCCAGCTTCGCCGCCTGGATCGCCTCACCGAATAAGATCGAATACTGAGGGCCGTATGAGCACCGCCGCTATGGCCGCAACTCCCGCTCCGCAAGACCGGGGTCCCCACAGACAGGTCTCCGTCTGTGGGGTGGGAATTGACTGTAAGCCGCTGCTCGTCCGCCGCGCTGCCGTTCTCGGCGCGGGCACCATGGGCTCCCGCATCGCCGCGCACCTGGCCAACGCCGGAATTCCAACCCTTCTCCTCGATCTTGCTGCCAAGCCCGGAACTGCGGAGCCACAGTTGGCCCGCGTTGCCCTCGGCACACTCTCGCGGTCCAAACCCGCCTCATTTTTTGAGCCATCGCTCGCTTCACTCATCGCTCCCGGCGCCTTCGACGACGACCTGCCCAAGCTCGCCCAGTGCGACTGGATCATCGAAGCCGTCGCCGAGAACCTCGACATCAAGACGGCGCTGTTCGCCCGCGTGGTTCCCTACGTCGCCGCGCACGCGCTTCTCACCACCAACACCTCCGGCCTGCCCATCGCGAGCATCGCCGCCGCGATTCCCGCCGTCCGCAGCCGTTTCTTTGGCACCCACTTCTTCAATCCGCCGCGTTACATGCGCCTGCTCGAAATCATCCCCACACCCGACAGCGACCCTGCCCTAGTCGCCGCCTTCTCCGCCTTTGCCGATCGCGTCCTCGGCAAGCAGGTTGTCTTCGCGCACGACACGCCCAACTTCATCGCCAACCGCATCGGTATCGCCGTGATGTTCAGCGCCGCCAATCTGATGCTGGAGCAGGGGCTCTCCATCGAAGAGGTTGACGCGCTCACCGGCCCCGCCATCGGCTGGCCCCGAACAGGAACCTTTCGTCTCGCCGATCTCGTCGGTATCGACATCCTCGCCCACGTCGCCGCCAACTTCCCTCAGGGCGTCACTGGCGGCAAATTCACGCCCGTCCTCGATGAACTGCTCAAGCGCGGCTGGCTCGGCGACAAGACGAGCCAGGGCTTCTACAAAAAAACCCGCGACGCCGACGGTAAAGACGAGCGCTTGGTCCTCGATCTTTCCACCTTTGACTACCGTCCCGCTGCAAAGCCCGCTCTGCCTTCGCTCGAAATGGCGAAAAACGCCGCCACGCTGCCCGAGCGCCTGCGCCTGCTGCTCGCGAACGATCCCGCAAAAGACAAAGCAGCGGCCTTCCTGTGGCCCTTTCTTTCTTCCCTCTGGAACCTCGCCGCCGATTGCATCGGCGAGGCCGCCGACGATGCACCCTCCATCGACGCCGCCATGCGCGCCGGCTTCAACTGGGAGCTTGGCCCCTTTGAAATGTGGGATGCCGCGGGAGTCGCCGATTCCGTGGCCCGCATGAAGGCTCTTGGTCTTCCCGCCGGAGCTCCGGTCCAGGCTCTTCTCGCGGGCTCATACAGAAGCTGGTACTCGACCGATCGCGACGCCTGCTTCCGGCCGGCTGCCGGCCAACTCATACCCATTCCCGCTGTTCCCGGCCACGCCCGCGTGGCCGATTTCCGCCGCTCGCTTGGCGTCCTCCGCACCAACCCGGGCGCCTCGCTCGTCGATCTCGGCGATGGCATTGCCTGCATCGAGCTGCACTCGCTCAAAAACGCCATCGGCGGCGACGTTCTCTCTCTCATCTCCGCCGTCCTCAATCCCGCCTCCGATGCGGTCCGCGAATTCTCCGGTTTCGTCATTTCCAGCGACCGAGACAACTTCTCCGTCGGCGCCAACCTGATGCAACTCCTGCTCGCCGCGCAGGAAGGCGAGTGGGGCGAGCTGGCCCAGGTCATCCACCAATTCCAGCAGATGACCGCGGCCATCAAATTCTGCCCGCGTCCGGTGGTCGCCGCGCCCTTCGGACTCACCCTCGGCGGTGGCGCGGAGATCTGCCTGCACGCCGCGCGCCGCCAGCCGCACGCTGAAACTTACATGGGTCTCGTCGAAGCCAGTGTCGGCCTCATTCCCGCCGGCGGCGGCACCAAAGAAATGCTTCTCCGCGCCCTTGACGCAGCCGCCGCGCTCAGCCCGTCCGATCCCAGGGACCCGCCTTCGCGCTTCGCGCAGTCCGCCGAGTTCGCCACGGCCCTCAAGCGCGCGCTCGAAACCATAGCCCTGGCCAAAGTCTCCACCTCCGCCGCGGAAGCGCGCTCCCTCGGCCTGCTCTCGCCCGCCGATCGCATCACCATGAACCGCGAGCGCCTTCTGCTCGACGCCAAAGCGCAAGCCGCCGCGCTCGCCGAGTCCGGCTACGCTCCGCCGCAAGCGCGCATGCAAATCCCCGCTCCCGGAGCGGCTGCCCTCGCCACCCTCGAAACCGGCATTTATCTCATGGGCGAAGCCGGCTACGCCTCCGAGCACGATCAGAAAGTCGCCCGCTGGGCCGCGCATATCCTCGCCGGCGGCCGCATCACGCCCGGCACTCTCGTCACTGAGCAATACTTCCTCGACCTCGAACGCGAGGCCTTCCTTTCTCTCTGCGGCGAGCGCAAGACGCAGGAGCGCATCGCCTTCACGCTGAAAACCGGCAAACCGCTGCGCAATTGATATTTACGTACGTACGTATACGTGAGAAGATGACTATTGAAGGAGAATCATCATGTATCACGACCCCAAGACAGTTCTCTCGCCGAAAGACAGAGTAAAGTCCGTGGAAGTGATTTATGACAAAGGGCCTGTGGATCATAGCTGGTCCGTTGCACAAATTGAATGGGAAGGGTCGCCCGTCGTAGGCATTCGTTGGAACGGGGATTCTAGAAGCCACAAGGGGCTGCCACAGGCTCGCGGGAATCCCGCATGGTTCATCGTCCCGAACGAACTTGCGGATGCCGTCCTGAATGCGGCCCATGAGCGAAGCCGAGCTAAGCAAAATGACTTGGCGGAGGGCTATCGCCAGATGGCCTCTGATCGGGCGCGGGAAATTGAAGCAGCGGAGTGGACGGAGGCGCTGATTGGCGACATCGATTGAACGTGGGGATGTCTATTGGGTGAATTTTGAACCCAGCTTGGGCGGAGAGGTTAAGAAGGTACGGCCGGCGATCGTGCTGTCTAACAATGCCGCAAACACCCATCTAAACCGGGTACAGGTGGTTCCAATCACTTCAAATACCGAGCGCCTTTATCCCGGCGAGGCATTCATAACCCTCAATGCCGAAAAAAGAAAAGCAATGAGCGACCAGTTGACGACAGCGAGTAAGCAACGAATAGGCAGAAGAATCGGAGCCCTGAGCACAGAGGACCTCGGCAGTGTAGAGGATGCTGTTTTGCTCCAATTGGGCATCGTCCGCCACTGAGATAGTTCCATGGTTCGCGTCATCCTCAAATCGGCCGCCTCCTCTCTAGGCGCGCTGCTCTGCGCCTGCGCTCTCGTCGCCTCGCAGTCGTCTCCTCCTGATTCGCTCATCGATTCCGGCCAGGTCGTCGTCAACGGCCACCTCACTTCCTACCTCATCCGCCGTCTTCCTGTGAACTCTTTTCCCCAGCTCCCGTTCGCCGTTCAAGACGCGCTCACCCGCCGGGGCTGCCTCATTCCGCAAACCTACGAAGCGCACGGCCCGGAAAATGTCGTTCACGCCAGCCTCGAGCGCAATGGCTCCTCTGACTGGGCCATACTCTGCTCCGCCAATGGGACTGTCTCGCTGCTCGTTTTCTTCTCGAGCAATTCCGCCGATCCTACGGTCCTCGCCAGCGCGCCCGAGACGGAGCGCCTCCAGTCCCACGGCTCCAGCAATGTTCTCGGCTTCAACTGGGCCATCGATCCGGCATCGCCCGAGAAGGTTCACCAAGCGCAGCTCGGAATGCGCTATCCCCCGCCGCGCATCGCCCACGACGCCCTGGCCGACTCCGTCATCGACCAGCGCACCATCTACCACTTTTATTCCAAGAGCGCCTGGACGCTCATCGACACCGGGGATTAGCATCGCGACAGGAGTCAGTGGTGAATATCAACGCTGCGGAGACGCGCATGACCCATCGCCCCAATGCTGACTTGCTAACTCGCTGACTTGCTCCCCGGAGCTTCTTAATGCCCGAAGCCGTCCTCGTCGCCGCCGTCCGCACGCCCGTTGGCCGCGCCCCCAAAGGCGCGCTTTCCACCACTCGCCCCGACGACCTTGCCGCAACGGCAATCACCGGCGCGCTCGACAGGGTTACGGCTCTCGACAAGGCCGACATCGAAGACATCATCCTCGGTTGCGCGCAGCCGGAGGGCGAGCAGGGCTGGAACATCGCGCGCATGGCCGCCCTCCGCGCCGGCCTGCCGGTTGAAATTCCCGGCGCCACCGTCAACCGCCTCTGCGCCTCCGGCCTTGAAGCCATCGCGCTGGCCGATCACCGCATCCGCTCCGGCGCCGCGAGCGTCATCGTGGCCGGCGGCGCCGAATCCATGAGCCTCATCCCCATGGGCGGCAATAAGCCCAGCCCCAATCCCTGGCTTGCCACTAACTACCCTGCTTCGCTGCTCACCATGGGCCTCACCGCCGAGCGCGTCGCCCGCCGCTATGCTGTTTCCCGCGACGATCAGGATGCCTTCGCCCTTGCCAGCCACCAAAAAGCCCTCGCCGCACAAGCCGCCGGCCTCTTCGCCGAAGAACTCATCCCGGTCAAAGTTACAACCACCGTCCCTGGCGAAAAAACCGGGGCTCCCGGCGACGGGTCTTCGTCGCTGGGGTGGGAAAATCCCGGCAAGCCCATAATCCAAGAATCGCTCTTCTCGGCCGACGAAGGCCCCCGCGCCGCTACCTCCGCCGAAGCGCTCGCCCAGCTCAAGCCCGTCTTCCACGCGCAAGGCACCGTGACTGCCGGCAACTCCTCGCAAACCTCCGACGGCGCCGCCGCCGCCGTCCTTATGGAAGCCGGACGCGCCCGCTCGATGGGCATTTCGCCACTGGCGCGCCTCGTCTCCTACGCCGTCACCGGCTGCCTGCCCGAAGAGATGGGCATCGGCCCCATCACGGCGATTCCAAAGGCCCTGCGCTTCGCCGGCCTCAGGCTGAACGACATCGAACTCATCGAGTTGAATGAGGCCTTCGCGGCGCAGGTTTTAGCCATCGTCCGCGCGCTCGATCTGGACCCAGCGCGCGTCAACGTCAACGGCGGAGCCATCGCGCTCGGCCATCCTCTCGGCTGCACCGGCGCAAAACTTACCGCAACTCTGCTCCGAGAGCTGAAAGCCCGGAGGGCCCGCTATGGCATGGTCACCATGTGTGTCGGTGGAGGCATGGGCGCCGCGGGCATCTTCGAGCGGCTCACATGATCCGCGGCCTCGGCCCTCCCGGCCTCGGCCGCTGACCCTTGATCCCTGACCCCTGGCCCCTAGTTCTTGAAAAACTTCCCATGCCCGCCGTCCGCCCACGGATCGTAGTGCAGCGCAAAGTCGGCGCGGTGTTGTGTGCTGGGATGGTTGTATAGCCAGAACTCAATGAAGGGGTTGGGATCGGGATCCTCGAGCCACGCATTGCCCAGCGCATTGAACGCAGCGACCGTCGTCTTTTGCGGGTCCGCAACGATGCCGTGGATCGCCTCCTGCCCGTACACATCGGCCTGGTGCTCAAAGTGGCGGCTGAAGGCGCTATCGGCGGGCTGCAGCAGAAAGCCCGCGATCGAGATCGCGAACAGCAGCACCACGAATCCCGTGCGCGAAGCCAGCTCCGTTGTGCCCCACTTCGCCCCAAACCGCCGCACCATCCATGCCGCCAGCACAGCGCACGCCCAATACACAAAGAACAGCGCCACGGCATACCCGGCAATGATCTTGGGAATGTGGTGCAGAACGTAATGCCCGCTCTCGTGCCCGAAAATGAACATCACCTCGTCGTCGGGCACGCGGCCGGCCGTCGTATCCCACACCACAATCCGCTTCGTCGCGCCAATACCCGACACGTACGCGTTCAGTCCGTTGCTCTTCACGCTCGCCTTCATTAAGTACATGCGTTGCGGTGGGATATTGGTTCCCGTCCGCGCCACCACCTTCTCCAGTTCCACCACCAGGTCAGCGTGATTCTTCTGGAGGGGCTCAAATTTATAGAAGATCGGTTCCAGGAACGGCGATACGAAGATAAGGAACACCAGAATCGGCAGCGTAACCACCCAGATGCCCAGCCAATAGCGCCGCGGCCAGCGCCGCACAATCCAGTTGAAGAGCAGCAGAATCGGCACTCCAATCAGAAGCGTCAGCCCCAGCGCCTTCCCCTCGTCCCCCAGCCAGCTGCCCCACCCCTGCACGCTGATGCCGTACGCGCGCTCAAAGTGGTTGCTGAGCCAGTCCAGCGGCAGTCCGGCCACTTCCATGATGAGGAAGTACGCGGCGAAAAACACCACACCCTGAATCCAGCGCCGGCCCGAAATCCGCTGCGCCCATCGCTCCACCCCCGCCCACGCCCGCGTGGCCAGCAGCAGCCACAAAAACACAATGCCCCAGATCGATCCCGCGATGTTCAGGATGTTGCGAATGCGGCTAAGGGCGATCGCCTTGGCCAGCTTATCCGGCGGCAGCGTGTAAGCCTCTTGCGGATTCGCCGGCGCAGCCGCTTGTGCCGCCGGCGCCGCGGCCGGAGCATCCTGCGCACCCGGGTTCGCGCCACTCTGCGCTGTCATTGGCAGTTGGGTCACGCCTGCCAGAAGTGCTGCCCAGCACGCCGCCAGCCGCAAGTATCGCCGTAAACTCATACCCATTCTCCTTTGCCGGGAAACTCTGCGACAATCAGGCATACACATGCTTTTGCCCAAACCCCAGAGCCACTTGCCAAACGATTCTACATCCGCGCTGCAGCGCCGGACGATTCGATTCCCGCACCTCGCACCCGTGGCCGCCGTTATTCTGTTGCTCGCCCTCCCGGCCGCAGCGCGCGCGCAGCAGCCGGTTCCGGTCGTCCTCGACGCCATGACCGCCGAGCTGCATCGCGCTTTCACGTTACTGGGCAGGTCCGCCTCTCCGCAACCGGCAGACGCCGCATCCTCTGGCAGCCAACAGTTACCGCCCTATTTCCTCAGTTACTCGGTCAGCGATGCCAGCTTTGTCTCCATCCGCGCGCAGTACGGCGCGCTGGCCGACAGCTCTCAAGGCCGCGCGCGCGTCGCCGACGTGCAGGTCCGGGTCGGCGATTCCAAGCTCGACAACACCCACGGCACTCACCGCGGCTCGGCCGTCAAAAGCATGCAGCTCCCGCTCGGCGACGATCGCGAGGCTCTGGAGCGTACCCTTTGGCTTGCCACCAACAACGGCTACGGCAACGCCCTCGAAAGCTACCTGCGCGTCAAGACCGAGGCCCAGGTCCGCGCCAAGGAAGAAGACACCTCGCCCGACTTCAGCCAGCAGGCCCCACAGACACACATCGGCGCCATGGCCGCGCCCGTCGCCATCGATCGCGCCGCATGGGAGCGGCGGGTGAGGGAACTGTCGCGCATCTTCCGCGACTACCCCGATGTGTATCAGAACATGGTCATGCTTACCGTGCAGAACGAGACCGACTACTTCGCCTCCTCGGAGGGCTCGCAAATCGTCACGCCGCATTTGCAGGCGCGGCTTGTGGCCATCGCCGTTACGCGCGCCGAGGACGGCATGGATCTCTTCCGCGAACAAACCTTCGAAGCCGAAACCGTTGACGGCCTCCCCGCCCAGTCCGATCTCGAAGCCGCGGTGCGCGACCTGGGCAAGAGTCTTGAAGCCTTGCGCAAGGCGCCGGTTACCGAACCCTTCGACGGTCCCGCTATTCTCTCTGGCCGCGCCGCCGCCGTCTTCTTCCACGAAGTGCTCGGCCATCGCCTCGAAGGCCAGCGCCAGCGCGGCGACGAGGAGGGCCAGACCTTCACCAAGGACGTCGGCAAACCGATCCTTCCCGAATTCCTCTCCGTCGTCGACGACCCCACCCTCACCACCTTCGGCAACACCTGGCTTAGCGGCAACTATGAGTACGACGACGAAGGCCAGAAAGCCGAGCGTGTTGACCTTATCCGGGACGGAGTGCTTAAGAACTTCCTCATGTCGCGCCTGCCCATCGCCAGCTTCAGCTCCTCCAACGGTCACGGCCGCGCTGAAACCGGCCACGTCCCCACCGGCCGCCAGGGCAACCTCATCGTCACCTCGGCCAAAAGCGTCTCCGAATCCGAGTTGCGGAAGGAACTGATCGAAGAGGCAAAGAAGCAGGGCAAGCCCTATGGCCTCTACTTTGAAGACATCTCTTCCGGCTTTGCCGTCACCGAGCGCGCCTCGCCGCAGGCCTTTCAGGTCATTCCCCTCGTGGTCTGGCGCGTCTACGTCGATGGCCGCTCCGACGAGCTGGTGCGCGGCGTCAGCATCGTCGGCACGCCGCTGGCCGCCATGAAGAGCATCATCGCCACCGGCGACAAGAGCGAAGTCTTCAACGGCGAATGTGGCGCCGAGTCGGGCACCATTCCCGTCAGCGCCGTCGCTCCCGCTATGCTCCTCAGCGCTATTGAGACGCAGCGCCAGCCGCAAGGCACCGCTCGCCCGCCCATCCTGCCCATCCCCAGCGCGGACGCGCAACCGCCCGCTACCAAGGAGGCGCAATGATTCCGGTTCGCCCGCTGGCCATTCTCGCCTGCGCCTCTCTCGCGCTGGTCTTCTGCGTGCCTCATCTAAGCGCTGCGCAGCCCACACGCGCCGACGCCAAAAAGGATCCCGTCCTCAAAGCTATGCTGGAAGAGCTCGACCGCAGCATGAGCCAGCTCCAGTTGCAAGGCTTTGCCAAGCCCTTCTTCATCCAGTACCGCATCGAGGAAATCGACGACTTCCAGACCAAAGCCGAGTTTGGTTCGAGCGAGGGCTCCAACCGCGCACACCAGCGGCTGGTGCGCGTCACCGTGCGCGTCGGCGACTACAAGACCGACAGTTCCGGCGCCCGCGGCGACGGTTCGCTCGAGATCGCCGCTCTCGACAACGACATCGTCGCGCTCCGCTCCTCGCTTTGGACCGCAACCGACCAAGCCTACAAGAATGCTCTTGCGGCCTATGCGCAAAAGCAGGCGGAGCTCAAGCAGGTGCAAACGCCGCCGCAGGCCGACGACTTCAGCCAGGAAAAACCCATCATCTCGCTCGCCGATTCCATCGCGCTCGACCTCGACGAGAATGCCTGGGCCGATCGCGTCGCACGCGCCAGCGGTCTCTACCGCACGGCCGCCCCAGTCAGCGCCAACCAGCGCGACATCGAGTACTCCACCGCCAGCTTTAGCGCCCGCGCCACCACCACCTGGCTCGTCACCAGCGAGGGCGCCATCGTCCGCAAGTCCTCCGCCGAGTACCAGGAGTCCTTTGCCGCGGGTACACAGGCGCCCGACGGCATGCGCCTCGACCGCTCGTACGCCTCAACCGGAGCCTCGCTCGCCGGCCTCGACCCGGAGGCAGTCTTTAACCAGCACGCCGTCGATGAGATCGCCTCGCTCGCCGATCTGCGCAAGGCGCCGCTTGTCGAAGAGGAGTATCACGGCCCGCTGCTGATGAGCGCCGACGCCGCCACCGACACTCTGCGCTCGCTGCTCTCCACTGCGGTCACGGCCACGCGTCCGGCTCTCGGCACGGAAGCGCGCACCAACGGCCCGTTCGCCTCCAGCTACCACGCGCGCGTGATGCCCGATTTCCTGGATGTGGTCGACGATCCCGGCCTCAAAACGTATAACGGCAAGGGACTCATTGGCGCCTACGACGTCGACGACGAGGGCGTCCCTGTGCAGCCGGTCAAACTGGTTGATGCCGGACGCCTCGACAGCTACCTCATTGGCCGCCAGCCCGTGCGCGACTTCACGCAATCGAACGGCCACGGCCGCGCTGGCATCACCGGATCCGCGCATCCCATGATCGGCGTCCTCAAGATCACAGCCGGCAATGGACTTTCGATAGACGAGCTCAACCAGAAGCTTCTGGATATGACCAAAGATCGTGGTCTCAAGAGCGTGTACTTCGTTCAAACTTTGGGAGGCGAGCGGGTGCCGCGCCTGCTCTACCGTGTCAGCCCAGACGGCCGGCGGGAATTGGTGCGCGGCGCCGTACTGGACGACATCGACGTGCGCGCCCTTCGCTCCAGCATCGAAGCCGCGGGCAACGATCTCTGGGTGGCTAACTACTTTGGCGACCCGCCGGTCACCGTCCTGGCTCCGGCGCTGCTCTTCGACGATGCCACTGTCCGCCGCGCGAACGAGAAAAATGAAAAACTGCCCTTCTATCCCCCGCCCGACTAGAGTTTGTTAGTGGCGCCGGGGCGAGCCCAAACCGCCCCATTTTCACTCTATTCATCTCACTCTGTGAACTTTCCCCGCACCCCAACCGCCGGTTCGCGCATCCATCCATGCAGAAGACTTTGCTGCTGCATGTGACGATTCGGTTACATTGGCGACACCTACCCTCCATCCTGCGCCGTATTTGTTGCCTCACGGCGCCGGATTCAACCCAAACACGCTTCAATCGGGCTTAACCCGCACAGTACAATCCGAATGGAGGAGATTTCCCCTATGGCATACGAGTTAGCACCGCTTCCCTACGACTACAACGCGCTCGAACCCTTCATCGACACGGAAACGATGAAGCTCCACCACGACAAGCATCACCAGGCCTACATCAACAACGTGAATGCCGCGCTGGCCAATCACCCCGCGCTGGCCGCTAAAACCGTTGACGGCCTCATCGGCGATCTCAACGCGGTCCCCGAAGAAATCCGCACCGTCGTGCGCAACAACGGCGGCGGCCACTCCAACCACACCATGTTCTGGACCATCATGGGCCCTGCCAACGCGCCTGGCATCGGCGGCCATCCCTCGGGCGAGCTCGCCAAGCAGATTTCCGCCGACTTCAGCGATTTCGACGCCTTCAAGAAGGCCTTCAACGAAACCACCGCCAAGCAGTTCGGCTCCGGCTGGGGATGGCTGGTCTTCACGGGCGGCAAGCTGAAGGTCATCACCACCGCCAATCAGGACTCGCCGCTCTCGCAAGGGCTCTATCCCATCCTCGGCAACGACGTGTGGGAGCACGCCTACTACCTCAAGTACCAGAACCGCCGCCCCGAATACCTCGCGGCCTGGTGGAACGTCGTCAATTGGGCCGAAGTCAACAAGCGCTTCGCCAAAGCCAAGGGGTAATGGCAGGGAACAGGGATCGGAGATCGGGGGTCAGTTGCGGCGGCCGGATGGCAACGTGTTCCGATCATCGTTCCTGATCGCTGACCACTGTTCACTGTCCACCAGGAGCGAGCAATGGCCACTATGCAGATGAGTGTTCGCCCCGAGGATCTCTCCCAGCTCCCGCAGGGAGCCGAGCGCATCCCCGATCCGGGCATCCTCGTCATCTTCGGCGCCTCCGGCGATCTCACCAAGCGCAAGCTGCTGCCCGCGTACTTTCACCTCTTTCAGGCGAACCTCCTGCCCCGGCAGTTCGCCATTGTCGGCGTCGCGCGCCGCCCGCTGGGCGATGCGTTTGCCGCCGACATGCGCGCCGGCATCGTCGAGTTTGGCGGCGTTGAAGCCACCGACCCCAGGCTCGACAGCTTTGTCAGCCACATCAGCTACTTTCCCCTCAACTTCGACGATCCCTCGCACTACGCCGCCTTGAAAACCGAGCTCGATCGCATCGCGAAAGAGAAGGGAATCGGCGACGACCGTCTCTTCTATCTCGCCACGGCTCCCGAGTTCTTCGCCGGCATTATTGAGAACCTGGGCGCGCAGGGTATGGCCCAGTCCGAAAAAGGCCGCGTCGCCGTGGTCATCGAAAAGCCCTTCGGCCACGACCTCGACTCCGCCCGCGAGCTCAACCATCAGGTCAACGCCGTCTTCCAGGAAAGCCAGGTCTTCCGCATCGATCACTACCTCGGCAAAGAGACCGTGCAGAACCTGCTCGTATTCCGCTTCGCCAACGGCATCTTCGAGCCCATCTGGAAACGCAACTACATCGACCATGTGCAGATCACCGTGGCCGAAACGATCGGCGTCGAAGGACGCGGACCGTTCTACGAAAAAGCCGGAGCCCTCCGCGACATGGTGCAGAATCACATGATGGAGCTGCTCGCGCTGGTTGCCCTTGAGCCGCCCTCCAACTTCGAAGCCGAAAGCGTGCGCCGCGAGAAGCTCAAGGTCTGGCAGGCCATCCCGCCCATTCCCATCCTCAACGCGGTCCGCGGCCAGTACGGTCCCGGCATCGTGGCCGGCGAACATGTTGTCGGCTACCGCGACGAAAATCGCGTCAATCCCGAGTCCGGCACGGAAACCTACGCCGCCCTCCGCCTCACCATCGAGAACTGGCGCTGGGCCGGTGTTCCTTTCTATCTCCGCGCCGGCAAGCGCATGAAGAAACACGCCACGGAAATCGGCATCCAGTTCAAGCAGCCCCCGCTGCTCATCTTCAACCGCATGGCGCTCACCGGCCCATGCAGCGAGATTCAGCCCAACCTGCTCACCATCCGCATTCAGCCCGACGAAGGCATCTCCCTGCGCTTCGGCGCCAAGCTGCCCACCACGCCCGAGATGACCGTCTGCCCCGTTTATATGGACTTCGACTACGAAGCGGCCTTCGGCAAATCCAGCGCCAACGGCTATGAGCGTCTGCTCCTCGACGCCATGCTCGGCGATCAAACCCTGTTCGCGCACCGCGACGGCGTAGAGACCACCTGGGCGCTTTACACGCCCATCCTGCAGGCGTGGGCCGGCAAGAATCCCGAGGTCTTCCCCAACTACTTCGCCGGTTCCTGGGGCCCCGACTGCGGCGACCGCCTCCTCGAAAAGGACGGCCACGCCTGGCGCAACGATCTCGGCCGCAAAGCATGAAGGGCAGGGAACGGGAGGCGGGAAATAGGGTATAGCTTGCCCGCCCTGCCTGCGGCTCACATTCTGAGCGACTGAAGTCCGCGCGGCGGACGAAGGAAGTCGAAAAATCCGCAGTTGTTTTTTGCGCCCGAGGAGAAGTGGCGGCTTTAAGCCTTTGCGCGATGCGCCTTCCCCGTGATCCGCTCAATCTGAATCCGGATCATTGACGTGTCCCGGCCATCCCTGTTTTTCCGCATGTGCTCCTCGAACTGCTTGTCCGTCTCCTCGCCCGTTCCGCAGAAACGCTCCATCAGCAGCTTCAACGCCCGGCGCTTTTCGTCCGCATCGGTCACCAGCGCCGCGCGTCCAAAGACGATCGCGCTCTCGTACAGGGTCGAGAGCATCGACGGCACAACCGTTGCGCTGGCCACCGCGCAGTAGGAGACTCTCTCGTTGTGCGCAATATTCTCCAGCTTGTGCCCCTCGAATGCGCAATGAACATAGAGAGCATCGCCAATGAGAACGTGGTTGAGCGGCACCGCGTAAGGCCATCCGTCTTCTCCGGCGGTCGCCAGCACGCCATAATCCGCGCGCGCCAGAACCTCGCGAGCCTCCGCCCCTGCAAGCGCCCTCTCGTGCCTTCGCATCTCCCGAAACGCCATCTCTCCGCTCTCGTCTTTCTGTTCCCGAATCTCGAATCCCTCTTCTCTCGTTCCCTGGTCCGCGCTCCGATCTAGGCCACGGCAAGCTAACTCCGCTAGCCCCGCTTTACGCCTTCCAGCGTCAGCGTCTCCAGCCGCAGGAATCCCGGCGGACGCCGGCTCTCATTCTCAATGTTGCGCAACTCCGGAGATCGGCTCTGGTTCAATTCGCACCGCTCAATCTCTGTGAATCCGGCTTCTTCCATCGCCATGCGCAGAGCCTTTTCGTCGTAGATGAACCGGTGTCCCCACTCCCGCACGAACCGGTTGATGACATGCGTATCCAATGCCTTCACTCCCGGCTCTTCCCCCGTCCGCCGTATATATTCCTCCTGCAAGGGTGACTTATCGCCGCGATAAAGTTCCACGAGGAATTTGAAATCCGGCGTTGAAATCCTGATTCTGCCTCCGGCCTTCATGACTCTGAAGCATTCGCGCAGCATGTGCCCGGCCTGGGCATAAGAAACGTGCTCGATCATGTGCTCGCTGAAAATAAAGTCAAAAACCCGGTCGGGAAGCGGGAATCTCTCCGTAGCATCCAGATTCACCACCTCCTCCGACACAGGATCGAAGTCCACATTGAGCCACCCTTTGAGAATGTTCTCGCCGCATCCCAGATTCAGCTTCTTTGCGCCCGCGCCTGAAAGATATCCTGCCACCCTCCTGTTGTCTTTCCCGCCGAGCCGGCGGCGGAGCTTGCGCCAATCGCGGCGGAGGTTGTACATCACCAACCCAAGGCCCACCCGCTTCAAATACGATCTTGCCTTACCAGCCATTCCTCAATTCCCCTCGCTCGATCTTCCCAGTCCAGCCCCGCCTTAGTCCCTAGTCCCTAGTCCCTGCCCTTTATCCATGGCCTCGTTCGCCAGCCGGTCCGCTTCCTTGTTCCCGCCCCTCAGCGTGTGCCGGATTTCGAACCCCTCCAGCTTGAGCGCCCGCCGCTGCGCCTCCTCCCACAGCGGCCGCAGCGCCGCGCTCTTCACCTTGTACCGGCCCTTCATCTGCCGCACCATCAGCTCGCTGTCTGAAACCACGCGCAACCGCCTCACTCCATTGGCGAGCGCCCACTCCAGCACCGCCAGCAGCCCTTTGTACTCGGCATAATTGTTGGTCCGCCGGCCCAGGTACGCGCTCAGCTCGGCCACCACCTGACCCGCGGGGCCCTCGATTACCGCTCCGTATCCCGCCGGTCCCGGGTTTCCCCGCGACCCGCCGTCGCAGTGCGCCGTGAACCATCCACCTGCCGCCTCGTCCCCGGCTCTTTCACTCCCAAACAGATTTCCGCTCATGGCTTTCCAGTGTAACGGAGACCGCATGGCCGCCCCTCCCTCCGCGCCGCAGATACGCGTCGCAAAACCCCGGTAACCCGCTCCGGGGTGACCAAACCTGTCATTCCGCGTCCATTTTTATAGGCACAGGCTTTATCTTCCGGGAGCGGAGAAGCGATGGCAGCGGATGCGATCAGTTTTCCTTTGACCCCGGCGCAAGCGGCAGAGGCTTTAGCTTGGCCGGCCGGTCGAAGGGTACAATCCTCTCCAGATATGACTGCGACGAGGGCTATGGGCGGTGCGGGCCGGGAGGATGCGAGCCAGGGTCAGGAGCGCGCGCAGAACCGCGCGCACGAAATGGACCTCATCCGCGAGGCCCAGGCCGGTTCCCGGGCCGCTTTCGATGTCCTGGTCCGTCAGTATGAGCGCCAGGTCCTGCGTTTAGCGCTTCACCTTACCGGCTCGGAGCCGGACGCCGAGGATATTTACCAGGATGCTTTTCTTAAAGCCTTCCGGTACCTCGGTAACTTCCGCTTCGAATGCTCGTTTTACACCTGGATCTACCGCATCGTCACCAACCTCTGCCTGGATCAGTTGCGCCGGCGCAAGACCCGCCGTGAGGACCACGCCGTAGTGTTGGACCGCGGCGGCGACGAGATCGACGTCCTGGCGTCTGTCTCCGACAATCGGTCGTTTTCCAACCCTGCCCGGGAACTCGACCGCAAGCTGCTGGGCGAAAAGATTCAGGCGGCGCTGACCAAGCTGACGCCGCGCGAACGGATGGTCTTCGAGTTGAAGCATTATCAGGGACTTCGCCTGCGCACCATCGGCGAGATTTTGAACACCACGGAAGAGACCGCCAAGAACACTCTCTTCCGCGCAACCAAGAAATTGCGGGCGCAACTGGCGGAGTTGCGATAAAACGCGAGCAGCCGGCGAATGGCTGCGGGTTTTTCTGGATAGGGCAGGTCATCGATTCAGCACGATGAGCTGCAAGCTGATAGCTGAAAGCTGAAGGCTGTTCTTACGAGGCTTAGAGGACGTAACTATGAATTGCGAACTTGCACACGAACGAATCGTTACGGCGGCATATGGGGAGCTGCCCGACGAGCTGGCGCATGAGCTGGAGCGCCACGTGGCTGCTTGTCCAGACTGCCAAAAGGAGCGCGAGAAGGTTCTGGCGCTTAGGGTTGTCGCCGATGCGCATCCTGTCGCCGAGCCGTCTCCGAATCTGATCGCCCGCGCTCACCTGCGCCTCGACGAAACGCTCGATACGCTGCCGCCCAAGCGCTGGTATGAGCGCCTGAGCGAGCGCATTCTGAACAACTTCGCCAGTCTCCAAGCCGCACCCGTGGCGGCGTTGCTCCTGGTGGCGGCGGGCGCCGGCGCCGGCCTTCTCGGCGGGTACGAATTCGCGCTGAACCGCGCCGCTCACGCCGCAACCACGGCCCAGACAGCCGTGCCCGCCGGAGCTCAGGTTCAGTCCGCGCCGGCTATGCCCGAGTTGGCCAGCGTCGCTGGAATCTCCAGCATTGTGCGCCAGCCCAACAGCGAAATCGTCGAGGTCAGCTACAACCAGCTTGTCCCGCGGCACGCCGAAGGCCCGGTCGACGACCCGGCCATCCGCCAATTGCTCATGCTGGCCACGGAAGACGCTGCCTCGCCGCGCGTCCGGGACGACTCCGTGGCCCTGCTTGCCGCAGAGTGCCGCACAGGCCACGGTTGCCAACCATCGGGCATCCGTGAAGCGCTCATGGTCGCGCTGCGCTACGACCGCAGCCCCAGGGTGCGCCAGAAAGCCCTGGAGGGCCTCGAACCCTACGTCGCCGACGATGTGCGCGTCCGCGACGCCGTCCTTGAAGCCTTGTTGAGCGACAGCGACCCGGCGATCCGGACCGCTGCGATTGGCTTGCTGGATCCCGTGGACGCCGATACCAGCGTCCGGCAAGTGCTCTATTCGGTCTCCAATTCGGACCAGAATTCTCAGATCCGGAATGTTTCCCGGCAGGTTTTGAGCCGGGTGCCGGAAATTCAGTAATTTCGCCTATCCTTCCGGCCACTGCGCCGTCTTTAAGAGCGCGGACCGGACGATGAACTACCGGGGGAGTAAACGCAATGAATCACTTTTTGAGGCCGTGCCGAACATCTCATCTGAACTTTGCTCTCGGTGTGTTGACCGCCGCTGCATCCTGCCTGCTCGTCGCGCCGCCCGCGGCCCACGCCCAGGCGCGGGAACTGGCGCCCTTCTTTGAGGACACCAGCCCGCTGCTGGCCCACGCCGGCGCGCCCGGCTACCTCGGTGTCGACGTGGCCGACGTGGATGCCGACAAGGCGCAATCGCTCAAGCTCAAGGAAGTCCGCGGCGCCGTCATCACCCTCATCGACCACGACGCGCCCGCCGGCCAGGTCGGGCTCAAGGTCAACGATGTCGTCCTCGCCATCAACGGCCAGAACGTCGAGGGCGCCGAGCAGTTGCGGCGCATGCTCCGCGAAATTCCTTCCGGCCGCAAGATCAGCCTCGAGATCAGTCGCGATGGCAACATCCAAACTCTGGCCGTGCAACTGGTCGACCGCAAGGCGATGGAGCACGACATCTGGACCCGCATCGGCACCGGTGCCGACGGCATCGCGCCCATTTCCCCTCCGCCCGCCATGGGCCTGATGGGCGGCGCGGGCGATGTGCCGTCCGGCGGTTTTCACATGTCCATCTTCACCAGCACCCTCAACGTGGGCGCGCTGGTGGAGCCGCTCACCTCGCAGATGGCCGAGTACCTCGGCGTTCAGGGCGGCCTCATGGTCAAGCAGGTGGCGCGCAAGAGTGAAGCCGCGGCTGCCGGGTTCAAGGCCTTCGACGTGATTCTCAAGGTCGGCACCGATTCCATTTACACCTCCGCCGACTGGGACCGCTCACTTCGCTCCAACCAGGGCAAGCCCGTGCAGGTCACCATCCTGCGCGACAAGAAGCAGCAAACCCTCACCCTCCAGGTCGACTCCAAGCACCGCGGCGCTGTCGAGTACCAAGATCTGTTCTCCGGCGATGACGGTTCGCTGTTGGCAGAGATGACGCCGCAGCTCGATCCCCGGCTCATGGAAGAGCTTTCCGCCCAGGCCCGGGCCGAAGCCGCGGCTGCAGCCGCCCAGGCCGATGCCCTGCGCAAGCAAATGGAGAACCTGCACCTCCAGATCGGTCCCGAGCAAGCCGAACAACTTCGTCAGCAAGCCGAAAAGCTGCGCGACAGCATGAAGGACTTCAAGATCGACCCGCAGCAGATGGAGCAGCTCCAGAAACAAATGGAGCAACTCGGCCAGAGCTTCAATTCCAACGACTTCAAGATCGGCCCCAAACAGATGGAGCAGCTTCGCCGGCAGATGGAGGAGTTCCGCAAGAACTTCAATCGGGAGCAGATGAAGCAGCTTCAGCAGCAGATGGAGCAGTTCCGGCGCCAGATGGAAGAGTGGCGCGAGCAAAGTTCCGGCAACTTCGTCTAAGCGGCCGCAAAATTAGAAACCAAGGGCACCATCGGATCGCCGGCCGGCACCCTCCGCGTCTCGCGCGGCCCCCGGGGTTGCATAAGGCAGAAGAGCCTAGCAAAAGCAGCCCAGGGGGGTGTACAAATGGGGCCGGTCGGGAAACCATAATGGAAATCCTGGTTTACCTGATCAAGCGATAGAGGGCCTATGCCGGGAGCGCTGTATCAATATATGGCAGACGATCATGAGAGGCTTGACTCATTGTTGCAACGTGCCGTCGCGAAGCCCGGTGTAATTGATGCGGAGTCATACCATGAATTTCGTAAAGGCCTTCTGCGGCATATTTCTATGGAAGAGAAAATTGTATTGCCTGCCATCGCTAGGTGGCAGGGCGGCAAGAAGGCAGCCATAGGGGAACGGCTTCGACTTGACCACGGAGCACTTGTTGCGCTTTTGGCCCCTCCACCAACGCCGTCCATCATGCTTACGATCCGGTCTATCCTTGAAGTTCACAACGAACTCGAAGAGCAGGAAGGCGGCTTATACAAATTGCTGGAGAATATGGCCGGGCCTGAAACGGAACAAATGCTCACTCAGCTCAAGTCCGCCCCGCCCGTTGCTGTGTTGCCTAACAACGACAAGCCGGAGGTTCTTGAAGCGGCGAAGAAGGCAGTGGCAAGGGCTGGTCACGAATTCAAGGTGGCATCATAGGCTGCCAAGGAGCCTGCCGTTCATCCATCCGGATTTGGATTTTCACCCCTGCCATCATCTTCCCCTGAATCGACCAGACGAACCCGTACAAGGCGTTGTCGTTCTGCGCGGGGAAGAACTTGACTGCGAAAAAAGATGTTTTCACCTTATGAGATGGGTTGCTATCTTGCTTGGGGATAGCCATTTCGGGCGATTTAGAGCCGAGACAGAAGATCTCATGTAAGGAATTGAAGGAGGAATATCATGGCCCGTACGTCCGCCAACGCTACAAGCCTTTCTCCGTGGTGGAGACATTCGGTCATCCTTGTAATGATCGCCGGCTTTTCGGTTTTATCCCTGGTCACAGTCCTGACCTACACAAACGCTCCACCCATCCCGGAGCAGGCCGTGGATGCGAAGGGCGCCGTTGTGTTTACCGGGGCCGACATCCAAATGGGTCAGGAGGTGTTCTTCAAGTACGGCCTCATGGAGCACGGGACCCTGTGGGGTCATGGGGCTTACTTAGGTCCCGATTACAGCGCGGAGTACCTGCATCGGCTCTGCGGGATCACCCGGGACACGATCGCTACCGAAAAGTTTGGCAAGCTGTTTGCGCAACTTTCCCCGGACCAACAAAGCGTGGCATCTGCGCGGACGATCGCCGAACTCAAGGACAACCGGTACGACCCGGCTTCCCGCACTCTCCGGTTCTCACCAGGCGAGGCGGCGGCCTACCACACGGAACTTGGCGAATGGAGCGACTACTTCACCCGGAAGGACGCGGCTCCCGGTCTGCCGGCCAACTATATTCATGACCCCGCGGAGCTGAAAAACCTGACCGCTTACTTTGCCTGGGCGGCCTGGGCAGCAACGGCGCGTCGCCCTGGAAAGGATTACTCCTATACCAACAACTTCCCCTACGAGCCGATAGCGGGAAATTTTCCTTCCGCCGCCGCCTATGTCTGGAGCGCCATGAGCCTGATCACCCTCCTTGCGGGGCTGGGTTTGATCCTCTTNNATTCGACTATCTGGGCTGGAAGACCGAGAGCCCTGGCTCCCATTTCCTGCACTTTGCTCCACCTGCGTTGAAGCTGACACCCAGCCAGTGGGCTACGGGGTGGTTCTTCGCGGTCGTGGCCCTGCTCTTCCTGG
>PMYE01000076.1 GCA_003171315.1 Acidobacteriaceae bacterium | reverse complement strand
TATCAGCTATCAGCTTTCAGCTACGAGGCGGCGGCGGAGGCCGGGGCCTGACGGCGGATGGTGAGGACGGTGATGTCGTCCTGCTGGCCGAAGGCTTTGGCGGTTTCAGCGAGGAAAGCGGCCGGCTGCTGGCTGAAGCGGTGGACGCGGTCGAAGCCGAAGAGCTCGCCGGAGGGCCGGCGGGCCTCAACAACTCCGTCGGAGAGCAGGAGAATGCGGTCGCCGGGATGGAGGTAGAAGCGGGCTTCTTCGCAGGTCATCTCGGCCAGCACACCGAGTGGAAGGCTGCCGGGCAAGGCGATTTCCTGGCTGTTGAGATAAGGCGGAAGATGGCCGGCGTTGGCAATGGTCATCTCGCCATTGGCGCCGAACCAGATGGCCTGGCAGGTGGTGAGGCTACCGGTCCCGGCCAGCACGCGGTTCAGCGCCTCAAGAAGCCTGGCCGGGTGGCGTTCCTGGGAGCGGCGCAAGGCGCCCATGAGGAGGGAGACGTTCATGGCGGCTCTGAGGCCTTTTCCGGCCACGTCGCCGATGACGACGAGGATGCCGTCTCGGTTGATGGGTTGCACGTGAAAGAAATCGCCGCCGACTTCGCTGGCCGGGCTGTAGATCGAGTCCACCTCGAAGCCGGGCGTGGCCGGTTTTTCCTGGGGGATGAGCAACTCCTGCACACCGCGCGCGGCCGCCAGCTCGCTGGTGGCGTGCTCCTTATCGCGCTGCACGCGCCGGTAGCGGAAGAAGATGATGAGCACGATGACGAGAATGCCCGCGTAACCGCCGACGGTGGAGACGTGAATGGGAATGGGCCCGGCCTGGAGGGTGAGTGGAGAAGTATAGGGGGAGCCGGACCCGCCGTTCACGGCGTTGCCAACGATGGCATCGACGATGGCCACCACACTGAATCCGAGCGGAACGAGGAAGAGACCCGCTTCGAAGTTACGGCGCACGGCGGCGGAGATGAGGGTGCCGAAGACGAAGATGCACCATCCGGCCATCCAGAGGCCGGTGGAAATGAAGATGGCTGCGAGATAGGGGATGGCTCCGCGGTGAAAGAGAAAGAGCAGGGCCGGGCCGACGCCTGCCAGAACCGGCGCGGTGTAGCGCAAACCGCGGATGTACCAACGCCGCTTGAGGGAGAGAAAGGCGACGAGAAACTCAAAGAAGAGATAGGCGGAGATGACCAGTAGCTGGAGCACGATTGTGGCGCACAAAAAGGCGCTGAGTCGCGCGGAGCTGCCCGCCAGCTCGATAAAGCCGATAGGCGCCGCGGCGAGCTCGTGCAAGGCCAGCCAGAGGTATTCAGGGTGGCCTTTCTCAGAGAAGTAGAGCGCGAAGAGGAAGAGGGCCAGCACGGCCAGAAGGACGGAGTAGATGAGATTGAGCAGGCGCTCGAAGAGGCTGCGATCGGACAAGAGATTGAGCGCGAGCTCGAGATCGCCGGGGTTGCCCAGGGAGAGAGTGTGGTTGGCAAAGAAGCCGGTGTAGGCTTCGGCGCCGAAGGCGGTGTAGATGACGCGGACGACGAGAGTGAGCGAAGTTTCGGAGGGATCGAGATTCAGGTTATAGAGGCGAGAGATGGGTTGATATTCGTCGGGCGCATCTCCATGCGGTCCCTGGGCCTGGACCTGCTTGCCATTGACGAAGACTTCGGGAGTGAGACCGGGCGAGCCGAGCTCTAGTGAGGCGCCACGCGACACGGGAAGCTCGATGAGGAGAGCAAGCGGGCCGTGATGGGGGGCGAGCTCGATGTGCAGGCGGAACCAGGCGTAGCGGCGGGCGGAAGTAGCCGGCGCAGGGACGGTAGGGGTGCCGGCGGCCGGCATTTTGGCGGGTGTAATAGCATCCTCGTCGGGGACCTCGCCGATGGAGGCCTGGGCGTCACGAATAGCCCAATTGGAATCGTTGAAGCTGGGCATCGCGGCGGCGGGATCGGAGGTGATGCCGACGCGCCAGTCCTTGTCGAGGAGGACTGGGGAGCCAAGGCTGGTGGCGTCGAAGATGATTTGCGGGCCGGAGGGCGCGGCGGGCCGGACGGCCTTGGCATGGGAGCGCGGAATGGGCGCCTGGGCAACTGGGACGGCGGCGGGATGCGAGGGCGGCGGCGTGGCCTGCGCCAACAGCGCTGTTGCCCCGCAGAGGGCGAAACAAACTGTCGCCAGATTCTTGAGCCGCAAAGTCCCCCCTACGTTTTCTCCACTCTACTCGCAGGACGTTGGAAGTCAATGAGTTTGGCAGACGCCGGGATGGATGCCTGCAAGGGCTGGAGGGCGGGATTTGGGTGGGAGGAAGGCGGGCGATGGAGAGCCGGAGGGGAGAAATGTTGCTTCCTTTTGTTGCCCAAGTGGCCGATACTGGCGTCTAAGAGATAGAGCGAAGCGGGGCAGTGTGGCAGGGCGCCGGCTGCGGCGGAGGTGAGGTCATGAAAGCGATGGATCGCAAGGGGTTTCGAGCGGCGGTTCTGGCAGGATTGGCGCTGACGCTGGGGTTTGGAGTTTGGGCGCAGTCCAGCGGGTCGGCCACAGGCAATACCTCATCCAGCACGCCGGCTCCGCAGGCCTCGCCAGGCGTGCCGGCGAGCGGCAGCGGCGCGCAGACAGCTCCGGCAGCAGGCCAGACGACAACGGGGACAGCGACATCGGGAACGAGCGGCCAGCCGGCACCTTCCGCGGAGCCGGCTCCCGGTACCACGCCGGTAGGTGGAGATGCTCCGGCGCCCGCCAAGCAGCCGGATACCACAACAACGGCCGGTACGAGCGCAACGGCTTCCAGTGCGAACAACGGGCAACTGGCGCCATGCGAGACGAAGAAGGAAGACAAGAAGGACAAGAAGAAGGACAAAGACAATAGCAAGGAAGAGGACAAGATCGATGACGTAGAGCCGGGAACCACGCCAGCGGGCAGCGATTGCGCTGGACCTGATTCTGCCAAAGGGGTCGATCCCAACAAAGTGGTCGATCCCGGCAGCGAGATGATCAAGGTAAAACCGGGCAGCATCGAAGATGTGAACGCGGTGGGCAACCGCGACATCGGCAAGCGCGGCGTGGGCAACTGGTACTCGACCGACGGCGAAATCAAGATGGGTAAGCAGTACGCCGACGAAATCGAGAAGAGCACCAAGTTCATTACGGACCCGGAGGTAGACGAATATGTGAACCGCATCGGCCAGAACATCGTGAAGAACTCCGACTGCAAGGTACCGTTCACGATCAAGGTGATCGATTCCGACGAGATCAACGCTATGGCGCTGCCGGGCGGATTCTTCTACGTGAACTCCGGCTTGATTCTGGCGGCGGACGAGGAGGCGGAACTCGCCGGCGTGATGTCGCACGAAATTGCTCACGTGTGCGCGCACCATGCGGCGCGGGAGATGACACGATTGAACTACGCGCAGATCGGCATGGTGCCGCTGATGATCTTGCTGCCCTATGACTGGACGGGATACGGCATCTACGAAGCGGCGCAACTGGCGATTCCGATCACGTTCCTGCAGTTCTCGCGCGACTTTGAGGCGCAGGCCGATTACCTCGGCGTGCAGTACATGTATCGCGCCGGCTACGATCCACAGGCGTTCATCACCTTCTTTGAGAAGATTCAGGCGCTGGAGAAGCGCAAGCCGGGGCTGGTGGCCAAGGCGTTCAGCGACCATCCACAGACGCCGGACCGCATTCTGCACTCGCAGGAAGAGATTGCGCGCATCCTTCCCGCCCGCGACGATTATCTTGTCACGACGTCGGAGTTCAACGACGTGAAGGCGCGGCTGGCGCGCATTGAGAATAAGCGGCGCCTGACCGACACCAAGGGGATCACGAGGCCGTCGTTGCGCAGAGCGAGCACGGGAGGGGACGACAACGGCGACTCGACAGCCCAGGGCGGCAGCAGCTCAGGAGACTCGAGCGACGGACCGCCGACGCTGCACCGCCGCGACGACCAGAACTGAGCTCGATCACAAACATCTGAGGACGCATGGGCACTCCTTCCCAACAAAGGGAGATTCAGGCTTATCTAGTGTGGTGAATCCGAAGTTCGTGACAAAAGAGCGAAGAACAACCGCAGATCCTTCGACTCCGTCCGCCGCGGCGGACTCCGCTCAGGATGACAATTTCCTACTGATACGAACTTTGACTCAGGACACTAGCGGGGACAGGGCGGGCGCCGCGGTGCGTGCGGCTTGGCTATACTTGACCTCACGGGTGCGCGGAAGGATGCGCAATGCGCGATCCAGGCGCTCCGCTCCGAGGTGATCCGAGCTCGTGCCCGACGGAAAGACAAAGCGCTCGCTGAACGTAAAGACGATTGCGATTGTGGCGGCAGTTTTTGTATTCATCCTGCTGCTGACCAAGATCGCCAACCAGGCGCCCCCGGAACCACCTCCCGGGTATACCTTCTGGATCTATGCCCAGCAAGTGGTGGAGTGCACCCCGACGGAGATCACTCTGGTGGATAACCATCAGACCGAAACCCACCTCGAGAAAGATTCGAGTTGGCCGGACTGCTCCGCCTTTCACAAAGGGGAGTTGCTGGACTTCCAGTTATCTCGCGGGGAGAAAACGAGATTTCTGGGCGAGGAGAGGACGGCATGGTGGCGGAAGGAAATGTGAGAAAGGCAGGGAGTAGCCAGTAGGGAATA
>PMYE01000018.1 GCA_003171315.1 Acidobacteriaceae bacterium | reverse complement strand
CCTCTGGTGGAGGCTGGACAGGGTTCTCACCCTGGAGGACGTGTATTTGAGCGCCATGGTGGCGCTGATCGACTGCATCAAGAACGGTACGACCACCATCTTCGATCACCATTCCAGCCCCGGCGCGGTCACCGGCAGCCTCTTCCGCATCGCGGAGGCCGCGCGCCAGACCGGTGTGCGCAGTTGCCTCTGCTACGAGGTCACCGATCGCGAGGGCGCAAAGGTAACAGCTCAAAGCATCGAGGAAAATCGGGAGTTCCTTGAAGACTGCAAGCATTCCAGGGACAGCTTGCTGCGGGGACTCTTCGGGCTGCACGCCTCCTTTACCGTGAGCGACCAAACCATTACCCGCTGTACTCGCCTTGCTGCGGATCTCGATGCCGGCTTCCATATTCACGTTGCCGAGGCGGAGGCCGATGTGGCCCATTGCCAACGCGAGCATGGAAAGCGAGTGGTGGAGCGCTTGCACGAGCGCGGCGTGCTGGGCAGCAAGACCATCGCAGCCCACTGCGTTCATGTGAACGACGCCGAGATCGATCTCTTGCGTGACAGCAAGACGAATGTGGTTCACAACCCGGAATCGAATATGGCGAATGCGGTTGGCTCCGCTCCGGTGCTGGAGATGATTCGCCGCGGCGTGCGTGTTGGCCTGGGCTCCGACGGCTACACCACGGATATGTTCGAATCGCTAAAGGTGGCCAACGCTCTGCAGAAGCACCGGACGGGCCATCCGGGCGCCGGATGGACGGAGGTTCCGGCGATGCTCTTCGCCGCGAACGCCGCCATAGCGAGTGATTCTTTCTGGCGCCCAGTGGGCAAACTGATTCCCGGCGCGCACGCTGATGTAATTGTCGTGGATTACGATCCGCCGACTCCCTTGCACGCCTCAAACATCGCCGGCCATGTACTCTTCGGCATCTCCGGACGCTGTGTCGAAACCACCATCATCGGCGGCCATATTGTGATGGAGAACAGAAAGCTTCTTGCGATTGACGAACAAGAGGTGATGGCCAAAGCCAGAGTTGCCACGGAAAAGATGTGGCAGCGTTTTTGAAATGGGAGAGGCAGCAAATTAGCGGATTCGTTCGTCGGGACGGAACGCTCAGCTCTCGCAAGCGGCCATCTGCATGAGAAACTCTTCCAGCAAATTCGCCGCCACCTGGGCGCGATAGTTTGCCGTGGAACGAATGTCGTCGATTGGTTTCACTTCCTGGAGCAAAGCCTTGCGCGCGGCCTGAATCCGATCAGAAGTCAGCGCATGGCCGAGCAGCGCGGCCTCGGTCGCGGATAGGCGCGCCGGGGTTTCGCGCAGGCTGGCCGCGGCGATGCGGACTGTCTGCACTTTCCCCGACTGCATTGCGCCCACCCCGGCGAGCGCAATCTTGGAAATAGCCAGGGCATTGCGCGTTCCCACCTTGCGCAGATACTCCACAGGCAGGCGGCGGCCTCGTGGCAGATGCACGGCCATCA
This sequence comes from Acidobacteriaceae bacterium, assembly GCA_003171315.1. Classification (GTDB taxonomy): domain Bacteria; phylum Acidobacteriota; class Terriglobia; order Terriglobales; family Acidobacteriaceae; genus Telmatobacter. Next base: position 3,543 of record PMYE01000018.1, on the reverse strand, counting down.
CCAGCTCCTGCGGCCGCATCACAGTGCGTTTGTATCCAAGATGAAATTCGCTGTAAGCCATGCGGCGCGTGCCCTGCGCGGAGGCAAGTTCGATCTCTGCCTCGTAGACCAGCAGCACGGGCGGGGAATCCGCAGCCGGCGATGCATTCACAATGTTGCCGCCCAGCGTGCCGCGATTCTGATTGGCGATTGCGCCGGTCCAGCTTGCCGCCCGCGCCATCAGCGGAAATTCCTTTGCGATGACGGCGTTCTCGCGAATGTCGGTAAAGGTTGCTCCGGCGCCGATGGTCAGCCAATCGCCGCTGGCCGTGATGCAACGCAACTCATCGATGCCCCACAGGTTGACCAGCTTGCGCTGCTCAAGGCGCCCCGCGCCGAGGGCGACCATCAGCTCGGTGCCTCCGGCCATGGGCGTCCACGCGCCCGGCTCTGCGGCCAACAGCGCCAGCACAGCGCTCAGCGAACCCGGCGCCACCAACTCGTACTCGGAGACATTCGATCTCATTTGCGCACCGCGTCTAACTCTGCTTGTTCCTCGGCGAGGATTGGCATCTGAATCGAGTGCCTCACGGCATCGATGATGCGCATGTAGCCGGTGCAGCGGCAGAGATTCCCGGCCATGCCTTCACGAATCTCATCGAGGTCCGGCTGCGGATTTTTCCTCAGCAGCGATTCCGCGGCCAGCATCATGCCCGGCGTGCAGATGCCGCACTGCGTTCCGCCCAGCTCGAGAAACGTGCGTTGAATATTTGCCAGCGCGCCGTTGGTCGCGAGTCCCTCGACCGTGAGCACTTCGCAGCCGTTGGCCTGCAGCGCCGGCACCAGGCAACTGTTCACCAGCACTCCATCCAGCAGCACGGAGCACGATCCGCATTCGCCTTCGCCACAGCCCTCTTTGACGCCGGTCAGCTCCAGATCCTCGCGCAGCACGTCCAGCAGCCGTTTCATCGGAGGCACAGATACGCAGCGCTCTGCGCCGTTCACCTTGAAGCGGATTTCAGCCACTGGAAACTTTGCCGCGTTCATTTCACGCTCCCTACGATTTCCATGGCGGCCAGCTCCGGCGTCTCTGCCATGCGCAGATAAATATCTTCCGGCAGCAGAGGAATGGAGGTAAAGTTTACGCCGGTCGCATCCTGAATCGCATTCAGAATCGCGGGCGCGGGACCATCATGCGGCAACTCGCCCAGGCCCTTGGCGCCGTATGGCCCATGCTCGCAGGGAATCTCCTCGAAGTAGACCTCGATGTTGGGCACGTCCACCGCCGTAGGCATAATGTAGTTGGTCATCTGGTTGTTGCTCATGCGCCCGTCTTTCCAGACGACCTTCTCGTAAAGCGCATAGCCAATGCCCTGAGCCACGCCGCCCTCAATCTGCCCGGCGGCCAGCACAGGATTCATCACCCGGCCGACCTCCTGCAACGCGTAAAAGTTGACCACCTCCGCCATGTAGGTGCGCGTGTCAACGGCAACCTCCGCCACATAGACAGCCCAGGCAAAGGCCGGATACGCCTCGCCCTTATACGCCACGTCATCCCAGAAGATGTCCTTCGGAGCCTGGTAGCGAGCCTCGCAACGCAGCTCGCCAAACCGCGCAGTGTAAGTCGCGCAGGCCGCACGAAACTCCTGCGGAGAAAAGTTTTCGCCGAGCAGATTCTTTTCTCGCAGAATGCCGGCAAGCGCAAGCGCCGCATCGTGAACCAGACGGCCCACAATCATCGTCGTGCGCGAGGCCACGGTGGGCCCGCTGTTGGGCACGCGATTCGTATCCGGCTGTGCTATGGAAACATCTTCATAAGACAGGCCAAGCGCCTCGGAGACAACCTGACTGAGCATAGTGTTCGTCCCCTGGCCAAACTCCGTGCTGGAAACCAGCACCGTGAGATGACCGGAGGCATCCGCCTCCAGGCCAACCAGCGAATTCAGATAGCGCTCGCCGGAACCGGTGAATCCCGCGCCATGCATAAAACTCGCAATGCCGATGCCGCGCTTGATTGCGCTCGATGTCGCATTCTCGCGGGCAAAACGGGCGCGCTTCGCGTTGTAGTCCGAAACCTTTAGCGCTCGATCCAGCATTCCCGGCAAATCAATCGGGTCACGCACCAACTGGCCCGTAGCCGTCGTCTTGCCCTGCTCAAGAAAATTCCGGCGGCGCACCTCTTCCGGAGAAATCCCGACAGCCTTCGCGATCTGGTCCATATGCCGTTCGATGCCGAAGATGGTCTGCGGCGAGCCGAATCCGCGAAAGGCTCCACCCGGCGGAAGATTCGTCGCCCAGGCATGCGAGCTCACACGGATGTTCTCGCAGAAGTACGGGCCGGCGGAATGAATCGTAGCGCGCGAAAGCACCGTCGGCGTTACGGTGGCATACGCGCCGCCATCCAGGTCCACCTGTATATCCATGGCCAGAAGGCGCCCATCTCCATCCACCGCGGTGCGGTAACGGGTGCGTGACGGATGGCGCTTGGTGGTCGCCGCGAGATCTTCCTCGCGGTCGTAGATGATCTTGACGGGACGCCCGGCTTTTTTCGCCAGCAGGCCGGCATGCGCGGCAATCAGCGAGGGATAATCCTCCTTGCCGCCGAATGCGCCGCCCGTCTCCGCCTGGATAACGCGAACCTTTTCCGCGGGCAAATCAAAAACGCGCAGCAGCGCCCTGTGCACATAGTACGGGCATTGCATCGATCCCCGGATGGTGATGCCATCGGCCTCGGACCACTCCGCGATGACGCCGTTGTTTTCAATGTAGAGCTGCTCCTGCGCGCCGGTATGGTATTCGCCAGTGACAATGTGCGCCGCGCGCTGCCACGCGGAATCCACATCGCCCTTCTCCACCAGGAAGCGCTTGATGAGATTGTCCTCGCCCCACACAATCGTCTGCTGCCGCTCGCTCTCTTCGATGGTGAAGACGGCGGGCAGCTCCTCNNCGATGGTGAAGACGGCGGGCAGCGGATCGTAGTCGATCTCCACCGCGGCAACGGCTTCATGCAGCCGCGCCTTGTCGGGATGCGCCAGCAGCACCACCGGTTCCTCGGGATGATTCACTTGCGTATCGGCGAGCACCGGCTGGTCATGATCCACAATCAGCGGAATGCAATTTTCGCCCGGAATATCCTTCGCGGTGACAATCACGAACTCGTCCCACGCGATGCAGCCGCCGAAGCGAATCTCCTTGATCGTGCCGCGCGCTATGCTGCTGCGCACAGTGGCTCCATGCCACATGCCGGGCAGTACTATGTCGTCGATATAATGCGCGCCGCCCGTCACCTTGCCGAATCCTTCCTTGCGAAGGACCGGCGTGCCTACGATGCGGGTCGGTGTTGTGTCGCGCATGATGGGAGAACCTCGCTTGTGTGCCCCGGCAGCTTCGAGTATTGGGTCAGCATATCGTGAGCGTGGCAAAATGCAAGCAGTGATTATTTGCGAAGATCACTGCGTCCGGGCATTCACCTTCCGCCCGTTCGGTCGCTACCAAACTCAGACTGCAAAACGAAAGGCATCTCACGCATCAAGCGCGCCACTGCTCAACAACTCGTGGTAAAGA
>PMYE01000064.1 GCA_003171315.1 Acidobacteriaceae bacterium | reverse complement strand
CGCCATCCCAATAGTGTGAACAGGCCCTAACGGCCTTCGCAACCCGCCGGATGCTCCCGCCGACGTCGAATGCCGCAGCGAACTTGCTACACTTGGCCCATGCAGGACGAACAGGAGTTCCGCCGCGCCGCCGAAGCGGCCCTCAACGCCCTCAAGCTCCATCTCATCGCGCGCGAAGAAGGCGAGCAGGCCGCCTTCGAGGTCGAGGAGCAAGCCGGCGTCCTCAATGTTCTCTTCGATGATCCCGGCGCCCGGTTCGTCATCGCGCCCAATGCGCCCGTGCGCCAGATCTGGGTCTCCGCGCTCGCCACCAGCTTCAAGCTCGACTGGAACGCCGCGAAGAGCGAGTTCATCCTGCTCCGCACCGGCGAATCGCTGATCGCCCTCGTCGACCGCCTCATCGGCGAGTATCACGCGCCCTCATCCGGCGGCCTCTCCGCGTGAACCAAACACGGCAAAGCGTGCTCCCATTCGATATGTGTTGCGAATGATACGATGGGTTGCATCCCGTGGGAGGGCCCCATCCATGATTGACACTTCCTCGTCCCCGCCGCTCACCAGCGAGCAGGTTTCCAACCTCACGCGCCAGACCAACTACGGCACCTGGCGCTTCCAGAAAAGCTGGAAGCCTCTCCACGTCGCCGACGCCGAAGGCTGCTGGTTTACCGACGGCGCTGGCAAGCGTTATCTCGATTTCAGTTCGCAGCTCATGTGCGTCAACCTCGGCCACAAAAACCCGCGCGTCGTCGAGGCCATCGCCCAACAGGCGCGCGAGCTCTGCTACGCCGCGCCCGGCTACGCCACCACCTCGCGCGCGCGCCTTAGCGCCAAGCTGCTTGAAGTCCTCCCCGAGGGGTTGAACAAGTTCTTTTTCACCACCAGCGGCACCGAGGCCAACGAAGCGGCCTTCAAGATCGCCCGTATGGTCACGGGCAAGAACAAAATCATTTCGCGCTACCGCTCCTACCACGGATCGACCGCCGGGTCCATCGCCGCTACCGGCGATCCGCGCCGCTGGGCCATGGAACCGGCCGGCAAGATTGGCGGCGTAGTCTTCGCCCCCGAAACCAACTGCTACGACTGCCCCATCAAGCACACCTATCCAGCGTGCAACATCGCCTGTGCGGGCTACATCGAGCACATGATTCGCAACGAGGGCGACGTCGCCGCCATCATCGTCGAGCCCGTCGTCGGCACCAACGGCGTCCTCGTTCCCCCGCCCGAGTATCTTCCGCGCCTGCGCGAAATCTGCTCGCGCCACGGTGTCCTGCTCATCGCCGACGAAGTGATGGCCGGCTGGGGCCGCACCGGCAAGTGGTTTTCCGTCGACCACTGGAACGTCAGGCCCGACATTCTCGTCACCGCCAAGGGCATCACCTCGGCCTATGTGCCCCTCGGCCTCTGCGCCACCACCACCGAAATCGCCGACTACTTCGAGGATCGCTACTTTTCACATGGGCATACTTACGAAGCGCACCCGCTTACTCTCGGCCCAGCCGTCGCTGCCATCGAAGAGATGCAGCGCCTCCACCTCGTCGAGCGCTCCGCGGAACTCGAGCCGTACGTCCGCCGGAAACTCGAAGCGCTCAAGGCAAAGCACCCCTCCATCGGCGACGTGCGCGGCCTCGGCCTCTTCTTCGCCGTCGAAATCGTGAAGAACCGCTCCACCAAACAGCTCTTCAACACCATGCGCGACAAGGTGGAAGGCAAGCCGCTCGTCGTCGATCGGATCGTCGCCAAGATGATGGCGCAGGGAGTCTCGATCCAGGCCTGGATCAGCCACTTCATCATCGCGCCCCCGCTCATCGTGACGAAGGAAGAGCTGGACTTGGGGCTAGCCGCGCTCGACGAACATCTCTCCATCGCCGACGCGCTCGTGGAAGCCTGACGCGGATTCCCGGCCGAATACTGCATTTGGCGTATTACAAACCGGGCTGAAAGCGGATAGCTAAGAGCTGACGGCTGCCTTCTCGCCGCGCCTCCCGATTGACTTACTTCCCAGCCAATCCAATAATCGAAAGCAATGAATGTCTATGAGGAGATCGTGAAGTTGCAACGCGCCGGCCGCCGCGGCGCCGTGGCCACCATTGTGAACTCGCGCGGATCCATCCCCTCCTTCCAGAGCGCCAAAATGCTCATCCGCGACGACGGCTCCATCGCCGGAACCATTGGCGGCGGTTGCGTCGAAGCCGAAGTCTGGCAGGCCGCGCGCGAAGTCATCGCCCAGGAAAAGCCGCGCACCCTCACCTTCGATCTCAATCAGGATCCCAAGTACGATACCGGCCTTGTCTGCGGCGGCACGCTGGAAATCTTCATCGAGCCGGTCCTGCCCATGCCGCTGCTCTACATCTTCGGCGCCGGTCACGTCGCCATCGAGCTCTTCAAGGCCGCGCGCAACGCGGGCTTCGACTGCATCGTTACTGACGACCGCGAAGCCTACGCCAACGCCGAGCGCTTCCCTAACGCTCTTCAGGTCATCGCCAAAGACTTCGATCGGGCGTTCAACGAGATCGCCCCCAGCGAGTCCTCTTATATCGTCATCGCCACGCGCGGCCACCGCGACGACATGCGCGTCCTGCGCTGGGCCGTCGAAACGCCGGCGCGCTACATCGGCATGGTCGGCTCCAGGCGCAAAGCCATCACCGTCTTTCGCGAACTCACCCGCGAAGGCCTCAAGCCCGAGCTTTTTGATCGCGTGCATTCTCCCGTCGGGCTCGACATCGGCGCTGTCACGCCCGAGGAGATCGCCGTCTCCGTGGTCGCCGAGCTCATCGCCATGCGCCGCCGCGCAGAGCGCGCATTGCCCCACATGAGCTGGTTCCACTCCGGCAGGCACGCCGCGGCCGCCAACGATCCCACCACGGCATCATCTGAACCTCTTCCCGCTCCGGCGAAAAAGTAGCCTCGGTCCCATTCGCGCCCTGCTATCGTCTCTCTATGATCGGCGCTCCCCATCTCTGCGGCCTCATCCTCGCGGCCGGCGAGTCCTCGCGCATGGGCTCTGACAAGGCGCTGCTTCCATGGCCTCCGCCCGCTGCGGGCTCATCCGCTCCGCCGTCTCAAACACTGCTTTCGGCCGCCATCCTCGCGCTCAGGCCGCTCACCCGCGCCGTCGTCGTGGTTGCGGGAAAAAATGCTGAAGCCATCGCGCCAATCATCGATGCATCCGGCGCGTTCCTGGCGCGCAATCCCCACCCTGAGCGCGGTCAGTTCAGCTCCTTGCAGGTCGGCCTGAGCGAACTCCTCGCCCGCGGCTTTGACGCTGCGATGATTACACCCGTCGATTGTCCGCCCCTGAGCGCCGCGTCGCTCCAACTGCTCTGCACGTCGTTCGAGCGCCCGCTCACACGCGGTCTCTGGGCCGTCGCGCCGGAAAACAACGGAAAGCATGGCCACCCGCTGCTGGTGAATCGTGAATTGATCGATGCATTTCTTAGCGCGCCAGTCACCAGCAATGCGCGCCAGGTTCTGCGCGCCCACCCCCAGCGCACCGAGTACGTCCCCGTTCCCGATGCGCTTGCCAAGGCCGGCCTCAACACGCCGCAAGACTACGCCGCCCTCGCCGCGAAAATTTCGAAAAAATAGAGATTCTTGGGTGCCCCAGGTCCCGATTTTGGGACCTGGGATCGCACGAGAATCGCGGATTCAGCCTCCGCGCAGCTTCTTGAGCGCCGCCGCCAGCGCATCCATCGCCAGGTGGCTCGCATGCGACGAGGCCGCCGGCAGCCCGCCCACCGCGCGCACCAGCTCTTCCCTGCTCAGCTTCCACGCCTCATCCATGGTCTTCCCGCTCACAAGCTCAGTGACCGCCGAACCGCACGCCATCGCCGCCACGCATCCCTTCGCCCGGAAGCGAATCTCCGCGATCCGCCCCTCCTCGACTTTCACTGTGAGCTCCAGAACGTCGCCGCAGGCCGGGTTCTCGATCCGCGCCGATGCGTCCGCATCGGCCACGGCTCCCGCGTTGCGCGGGTGCTCAAAATGATCGAGAACTTGCGGCGAATACATGTATCTTGCTCGTGCGCTCAGCGTCCGCCACCCACTCCATTCGCGGCCTGCGCCTTGGCCCGCGTCCGCCGTACGCCCAGAATCTCCGTCACCAGGAACAAGTCCGCCAGCAGCGCGCGCAAATGGATCGACGCATTCAGATTGTCGATCGTCTGCGAACCGATCGCCGGTTGCGCCAGCACCAGCTCCACCGCGGCGACCGCGCCCTCCGCGTCGCGTTTCATCACCGCGAAAAACGCCTCGTACTTCTCCGCCGGCGCCAGTTGCTCCTGCTCCATCGTCTCCGCGCAGCTTCTTTCCAGGCCGCGCATCGCCTCCGCAGCCCGCGTCAAATGCTCCCGAAGCTGCCTCCCCACGTCGCTGCCGTCGTCACCGGCCAAGCCGCGCGCGGCATAGGAGAGCGTGAACTCATAGCACGCCTCAATCGTCTCGCAGTGACGTTCGATTTCAGTCGCCATCTCTTGCGGCATAACCCTCTTTCGCTTTAGGCCCCGATCCCTTCACCGCCCAGCGCCCGGTGTCGTGCTCTTCGAGATAAAAGTCGCGGCTCATCCAGCCGAAAATCATCGACTTCGTAATCGGCAGCTTCTCCGGCCTGATCCCCATGTACACATGCATCAGCGCCAGCGCAATAAACCCCACGCCGGCCAGCCCGTGCAGCACGTACATCAGGCCCCACGTCATATCGCTGAAGAGATACGGATTGCGCGTGAAGACGCCCGTCTGCACCCGCTTCATCATAAACAGGCCGGTCACTATCACCGCCAGCCCCGCCAGCATGACTACGCCGTGGTACAGCTTGTTCTCCAGCGGATACTTCGCAAATTTGCTTGGCGGCGGAGCCTCCTTGCCGAAAAACCGCATCGTTCTGTTCATCGCATCGCGCAGGTCCGTCCTGTCCGGCCAGATCGACCAGAAATCCAGAAAGAACGATGCATGAACAATGTGATAGAGAATCGAAACCGTCAGCACCACACCGGCGATCCAGTGGTACAACACCCAGTTGAATTGAATCCCCACCTTGGGCAGAAACGCCGTGAACAGCAGCGTGAACATCGACGCAGCCATGATCCAGTGAAACAGCCGCGCCGCCAGCGTGTGCCGCGGAACGCGCTCCGGAATCCCCGCCGCGCTCGCTTCCGCCGCGCGCTCCGCGAATCGCTTCGGCGGCTTCACCACAATCAGGTAAAGCGAGTGCACGACCATGAAGAACAGTCCCGCGATCGCGGCCACCCAGATCAGCCCCCACGCGATATGCGTCGGTACCGATTGCCCCCACGGACTTGTCGCCCATTGGATGAATCTCACGCCGCCTCCTGCCCACTGCCAATCGCGCGCTTCACCAGGTTCCTCATCAGCGGAATCTTGTATGCGTTGAACTGCAGCGGCACCGCTCCTCGCACTGCGATCTTGCCCGCCATCTCGCCTGTCTCCGCATTGGCCGGCTTGCCGCGCACCGCGTCTTCCACCGCCTTCAGCCGCATGGGCTTCGGCGCCGCCGCATTCACTGCAATCCTCATGTCGCTGATCGTACCGCCCGACAGCTTCATCGCCGATGCCACGTTCATCAGCGGGAAGTCCCACACGTTGCGGTCGCGCACCTTCTCGAAATAGAACTTCGCGCCCGCCCACGCCGCGGGAATGCGAATCGCCGTCAGCAGATCGCCCGGCCGAAGAATGTTCAGGCGCGTAATGTCCGTCTCCGGCCCGACAAAATAGTCCTCCGCATCCACTACCCGCTCGCCCTTTGGCGTCCGGATCACGAACTTCGCATCTAGTGCAATTAGCGCCGGAGCGGAATCGGAGGGGTGTACGGCCACGCAGCGGTCCGCGCCAAAAATCGCGTGTTCCCGGTTGCGCCCCACGGGCGTGTCTGCGTAGCAAATGTTTCCGCCCGCGCGATAGCACGGCCAGCCGCCGCGGTAGTACCAGCACCGCGCGTCCTGCGAAACGTTGCCGCCCAGTGTGCCCTGATTGCGAATCTGCGGCGAAGCCACCAGCTCCACGGCCTGCGCCAGCAAGCTGTAATCCCTCTGGATCGCCGCATGATTGGCAATCTCCGTCAGCGTCGTCATGGCGCCAATCTCCACGCCGTCGCCCGTCGCGCGAATCCCCTTCAACTCCTCCACGCCGCTCAGGTCCACCAGCACCTTCGGCTTCTTGATCCGGTCTTTCAGCCAGTCGAAGCTGTCCATCCCTCCGGCCATCACCCACGCATCCTCGCCGTTCTGCTGCAACAACTTTTGCGCCTCCGCGGCAGTGTCCGGCTGCAGCAGGTCAAAAGCCGGCATCACATCTCGTATGACCGCCATCGCTCACTCCATTCACATCGAGCTCAGATATGCGCTATCAACGGATCTTGCATGGGCCGTCCCGCTTCCAACGACGTCAGAATCGTATCCGCATTCACCGGCGCGCGCTGGAAGATGTTGTCCCCGAGAGCATCGCTCAGAGCGTTCAGAATCGACGCGCAGCCTCCGCCCACTGGCGGCTCGCCGCATCCGCGCGCTCCTACCGGCGTCTCCGGATCGGGAATGTTCAGCGCGTTCCACTTCATATTCACCGGCACATCCAGGATCGTCGGCGGCTTGTTCTGGTAAAAGCGCTCGGCAACGGTGACGCCATATTGCGGGTCGATCACCCACTTCTGCCCGATGGCGTGGCCGATGCCCAGCGTCGATCGCCCCAGGATCTGCCCGCCCAGAGCGGCCGGATGCAGCACAGTGCCTACGTCGGCATAGCCCAGATAATCGACGATCCGGTAAACCCCCGTCTCCACGTCGGTTTCCACCTCGGCAAAGCAGGCGAGATAGGAATACGAATCCCCGTCGTGCGGATATTTGTCTTTCGCCGAAGCCACCAGGCCCTGGCCGGCCAAAGCGGCTACCGATTGTTTTGTTGCTTTGTTCACGTCGGGATTCACGTCGTGCCCGTCGTAGATGCCGCCCAGTTTGATGGCCTGGCGCGCAGCCTCCGCGAAGCTCAGCCCCGGCCCGCCGCCCTTGCGAAACACGCGCAGATTGGCCACTTCATAGCCGTCCGGCTGCCCGCCCAGTGTTTTTGCCGCCACTTCCTTGAGCCGCTGCACGCACTCAAGGCCCACCGCGTGCGCCGCCCGGGTCATGGCGTGCACCGTCTGGCTGCCACCGGAGGCGCAAGTGTACGGAAAATGTTTCGACGTGTCGCCCCAGACGATGTCGCACGCATCCCAGGGCACATCGAGAACTTCCGCGGCCGCGCGATGCACGTCGATCAGCGCCTCGGTTCCCAGGTTGCCGATGCCGGATTGGATCTGGACGCGGCCCTGGGGAGTGATGACGATCAGTCCGTCGAAGCCGGTGCTGCCGCCGTGGAAACAGCTCAGCGCCACGCCCAATCCGCGCACCTTGCTGCCCACCCGCTTCGGCTGTTGCGCCACTCTCTCCCGCCACTTGAACTGCTCGGCGCCCAGGTCCAGTGCCTGCTTCAGGAAGCAGCTTGTGACGTACGCGCGCCTACCCTCCCGATTCGGCGGGCCGTACTCCGCCTTGCCCTCCGGGCAGTTCGCGCGCCGCAACGCGACCTGGTCCACGCCCAGTTGCCGCGCGGCCTTGGCCAGAATCGGCTCCATGATGGCGATGGCCTGCATGCCCCCCGGCGCGCTCTGTGCGCTGCGCGGCGGCGTGTTGGTCGCCATCGTCACGTTGCGCCAGCGCATGGCGGGCGGCTGATACAGCAACGATGCGATGCTCCCGCACGAGCCTCCGTCGCCGCCCGAGCCGTACGACCCGGCGTCGGAAACCAGGAACATGTCGACCGCTGTAATGCGCCCGTCCTTCGCAAACCCTATCTTCGTGCGCGCCCGGATGCCGGGCCTTGCGCGCCCGATAAAATGCTCCTCCTCGCGGCTCACGCGCATCATCACCGGCGCATTGAGTTTCTTTGAGAGAAGCGCGGGAATCACCAGAGTAAGCGCGCCCGTGATCTTGCTGCCAAATCCGCCGCCCGTATATTCGCTGATGAAGACGATCTTGTCCTCGTCCATATGCATCCAGCGCGCGATGGCGGCGACGGTCTGAAAGGTGCTCTGCGTGCCCGTATAAAGGAAGAGCTTGCCGTTCTGCCAATAGGCCATCGTGGTCCGCGGTTCAAGGCACTGGTGGCTCACATCCGGCGTCAGGAACGTCTCGTCGAGCACCAGCGCGGCGTTCTTGAAGCCGCCGTCGACATCGCCGTAGGACCACTCGTCGGGCGCATGGCCCATGGGCATGCGGCCCTCCTTTTCCGCTGCGAAGTCCTCCTCCGTCCACTTCAATACAGCCAGCTTCTCCGGTCCGCGGCTCGAGTCCGGCCTTACCCAAACGTTGCCCTCCTCGCGGGCATTGGAGCTGCCGGGCCGCAGGCTTTCCAACGGGTCGGTTGCGAAAGGCAGCGGCTCCATCTCGATCTCGATCTTCTCGATCGCTTCCGCGCAGGTCAGCTCATCCACGGCCGCTACTGCCAGAATCGGCTCGCCCTGGTACATGGGCTCGTCGGCCAGCGCCAGCTCGCTCCATTTGTCCGCCTTGATCCGGGTCCCGTTATCGTTGATGTAATCCGCGTGGCCGGGCACCTCGGCCGGCGTAAGAATCGCCTTCACGCCCGGCATCGCCAGAGCCTTCTCCGCGCGGATGCTCTTCACGCGCGCGTGCGGCATCGGGCTCAGCACCAGCCGGCAAAACAACATTCCCTCCGCGCGAAAATCCTCGGCATACTTCGCCCGGCCCGTCACCTTCGCCACCAGGTCGTTGGTCGGGTAATCCTTGCCGATCAACTTGTACCCCGTGCCGAACTGGCGCGGCTTCTCATTTTCGGCTTTCAACACATCAACGGGCTCCGTCTCTGCCATCGTCAAGCCCTCCTCATGGTTTCGGCGCCGCGCATCATCGCGTCCAGAATCTTCGTGTAGTCCTGGCAGCGGCAAAGGTTCCCCGAAAGTCCTTGCGCCATCTCCTCGCGCGTGGGGTTGGGATTCTTCTTGAGGTACCCTACCGCCGACATCACGAAGCCCGGCATGCAGAACGCGCACTGGAAACCCTGCTCGTCCACCACCGCCTGCTGCACCGGGTGCAGCTTCCCGTCGTCTGCCGCCAGTCCTTCGATCGTCACCACCTTGCGCCCGCGCACCGTGTTCGTCAGCACGGAACAGCTATAGTACGGCACATCGTCGATCAGAACCGTACAGCTTCCGCATTCCGCGCGGTCGCAGCCCAGCTTCGTTCCCGTCAAGCCCAGCTTGTAGCGCAGCGTCCACGCCAGCGTCTCCTGTTTCATCGCTTCCACGCGGCGTGGCTTGCCGTTCACGTTCAGCGTAATCAGCCGCTCGCCGCCCCAGGTCCGCCCGCGCCCGCCCGGCGCGAGAATCTTGTAGCTCGCCGCGCTCACCACGGCGCCCCCGGCAATCACGCCCAAAATGAATCGGCGCCTCGTGATCTGCTGTGCTTGGCTTTCGCTCGTCTTGGGTTCTTCCATCTCCGGCATGGCAGTCTCTCCGGTCTCAGGGGCTTTCCGGCTTTCAGGATCGTTCCATGGTGGCCTGGCTCTGCTTGCGGGAATTGCGCAACCACGGTTTCGGGATTTGCCTTGCCACGGCTTCGGGAAGCGCGCCGCCGCTTCATGGGGAAATTTGCGGCGCTCGCCACTATCTTAGCTCCATTCTCATTGCCTCTGCAAAGCCCGCCGCCCCGCGCCACCCCGGCCCGGCGTTTCCACCTCTCGCCTCTATTTCTGTTCCCCCCTGGCTGGACTAAACTGAATGCGTCATGGCTATCGCAGGCGCTTCTCCTTCCATCCCGCCACGCTCGCCACGGGGCGTGTTTGCTAACGAGCCTTTTACCGATTTCAAAGATGCTGAGAATTTGCGCTCCATCCGCCGCTCCCTCGACCAGGTCGCCGCGCACCTCGGCGTGGAATACAGCCTCATCGTCGGCGGCAAGCGGCTCAAGACCACCGACAAGATTCGTTCCATCAATCCGGCGCGCCCCGCCCAAGTCGTCGGCATCCATCAAAAATCCGGCGCCGCGCAGGCTGAAGCCGCTATGTCTGCCGCCCTCCGCGCCTACGGCTCATGGAGCGGAACTTCGGCCGAGGAACGCGCTTCGCTGCTGCTCCGCGCGGCTGAAATCATCCGCAGGCGCAAGTTCGAGTTCATGGCCTGGCTCATCTACGAGGTGGGCAAGAACTGGGCCGAGGCCGACGCCGACGTGGGCGAGACCATCGATTTCCTTGAGTTTTATGCGCGCGAGGCTCTGCGCCTGGACGCCGTCGCCCCGCCCATCCAGTATCCCGGTGAGCGCGACGAACTGTTCTACGTTCCCCTCGGCGCCGGCGCCGTCATTTCGCCTTGGAACTTTCCCTTCGCCATCATGGCCGGCATGACCTCCGCGGCCGTCGTCGCGGGAAATACCGTTGTTCTCAAGCCCTCCAGCGACGCGCCCACCATCGCCGCGCGTTTCGTCGAAGTTCTCGAAGAAGCCGGCCTTCCCGACGGCGTAGTCAACTTCTGCCCCGGCTCCGGCTCGTCTTTCGGCAATGCAATCGTCGAGCACCCCAAAACACGTTTCATTTCCTTCACCGGCTCCAAGGCTGTAGGCCTCGAGATTCACGAGCGCGCCTCCCGCACGCAGCCCGGCCAGATCTGGATCAAGCGCACCATCCTCGAGATGGGCGGCAAGGACTCCATCCTCGTTTCCGCGGATGCCGATCTCGACGCCGCTATCGAAGATGTGGTCGCCTCAGCCTTTGGCTTCAGCGGGCAGAAGTGCTCCGCCTGCTCCCGCGCCATCCTTGAAGCTCCCATTTACGACGCCTTCATCGAGCGCCTCCGCGAGCGCGTCGCCACGCTGACTGTTGGCGATCCCGCGGCCAATCACGACCTGGGCCCGGTCATCAATCGGGAGGCGCTCAGCTCCATCCTGAACTACATCGAGATCGGCAAGAAGGAAGGCCGATTGATCGCGGGTGGTAACGCCCCGGCCACTTCTGATGGCGGCTACTTCCTGGAGCCGACCATCTTCGCCGATGTCGCGCCCAAGGCAGTTCTTGCGCAGGAGGAGATCTTCGGTCCTGTGCTCGCTCTCATCAAGGTCGCGAGCTTCGACGAGGGCCTGCGCGTGGCCAACAACACGGAGTACGGCCTTACCGGCTCGGTCTACTCCGCCAGCCGCGAGCGCCTCGATCGCGCCCGCCGCGTGTTTCACGTGGGCAATCTTTACTTCAACCGCAAGTGCACAGGCGCTATGGTTGGCGCCCATCCCTTCGGCGGCTTCAATATGAGCGGGACTGACTCGAAGACCGGCGGCCCGGATTACCTCCACCTCTTTACCCAGTCCAAGAGTGTCGCCGAAAAGCTCTAGCCTTCGTTCAACGTCGCAACTACCGGCGTCCGCGCCGCCTCAACCGCACCAGGAGACCCGATGACAGCGTGGGACTTTACAGCGGTGGTCTGGATTCTCTCCTTCGCGGCGGGCTTCCTCGGCGCGCTCACCGGCCTCGGCGGCGGAGTCATCGTCATCCCCGCGCTCACCCTCGCGCTCGGCGTCAACATGAAGTACGCCATCGGCGCTTCGCTGGTCTCCGTCATCGCCACTTCCTCTGGTGCGGCGGCCGCCTATGTGCGCGAAGGCTTCTCCAACATCCGCATCGGCATGTTCCTTGAAATTGCCACCACGCTGGGCGCGATTCTCGGCGCCGTTCTTGCCGGGCGCATCGGCACCCACGCTCTCGCCATCATCTTTGGCCTGGTCCTCATCCAGGCTGCGATCCAATCCTTCAAAGGGGCCCCTGGCGGCGAACGTCCAGTCGAGTCCGATGCCCTCGCTAGCCGTTTGCGGTTCGGCGGCGCCTACCCTGTTGACGGCAACAGCCAGGAATACGGCGTGCGCAATGTTCCCGCCGGGTTTGGCCTCATGTTTGGCGCGGGTACGCTTTCCGGCCTGCTCGGCATCGGCTCCGGCGCGGTCAAAGTCATCGCCATGGATCGCGCCATGCATATTCCCTTCAAGGTCTCCACCACCACCAGCAACTTTATGATCGGCGTTACCGCCGCCGCCAGCGCCGGCATTTACCTCAGCCGCGGATTCATCGACCCGCGCGTCGCCATGCCGGTGATGCTCGGCGTTCTTGCCGGTGCTTTGCTCGGCGCCAAGGTGCTCGTGCATGCTCCGGTGCGGACACTAAGGGCCGTCTTCGCCATCGTGATTCTGGCTCTCGCCATCGAAATGATTGTGAATGGCATTACGGGGAGGGTGTAGCCCGCATGAATGACCGACGCTTGGAGAACATCATTGGCCGCCTTCTGCAAACCGGCGTGCTACTGGCTGCCGCCATCGTGCTTGCTGGCGGCGCCTTCTATCTCATCCAGCACCACTCCGATCGCACAGATTATCGCGCCTTTGTGCCCGGCAGCCAGGACTTGCGCACGCTTCGCGGCATCGTCCGGTCGGCGGCGCACTTCCACAGCGAAGGTCTGATACAAATCGGCCTGCTGCTCCTCATCGCCACGCCGGTAGCGCGTGTCGCCATGGCCATGGTGGGCTTTGCTCTTGAGCGCGACCGCCTGTATACGGTCGTCAGCCTGATCGTTCTGCTGATTCTCGCCTTCAGCCTCGTTCGCGCAACCTGAGATTTGAGGGGATAGGAAAAGGGGCTTTTTGGAAGAGCCCGGACCGGAAGCTGCCCTACGCCACGGCGCCGGGAGCGGTCTGATTTGGAGCCTGCCTTACGGCTTGGTTTTCGGCCTCCATTTTGTTGCCCACATCTGCCGCGGCCTTCGCCAGCACCCGGTGATGGATAGTGAACAACGCCAACTCCAGGCGATCGCCCACGCCGGTCTTGTCGTAAATCGACCGCAGATAATTCTTGATCACCTGTTCTGTCGTCTTCAGCCGGGTAGCGATCTCGCGGTTCTTGCACCCCTGCACGATCAACGCCACGATGCGCATCTCTTTGGGCGTCAGGCGGTCGCGCACACGCGCGCCAACCATGTCCTCTTCCGGCGACTCCGGCGGCGCCGCCTGCGTGGGCAACCAGCTATCGCCGGCGGCAACGCGACGCACGCATTCGATCAGCCCCGGGCTGGTCACGCTGCGAAACACCACGCCGCGAAAGCCCTGCTGCAGATAGGTCGCGGGATTGTCGTTGTTCTCCGCGATCACGATGCCGCGGCTGTTTGTGGTTTCAAGCAGCATGCCCAGCCGCGTGAAATCCGGCAGCAGTGACGCCGCAAACAGGACGATGGAGCCGGGGAATGTGGTAATGGCATGGTACATCCGCTCAAGATCTGTGCATTGCGCGATGATGCGCAAGTCTTCGTCCATAGCCAGCACTTTGGCGGTGCCGGCCCGGAAGATCGCTTGTGAATCTGCCAGGATGACCTTGTTCATGGCGTGTGCTCTGTCTGCCCCTGTCCTTCTTGGGAAAAGCCCGGCTTTTCCCCCTTCTTCGCCAAAATCCGAGCCGCGTGCCATGGCGCCAGCTGTTTCTGCCTCTTTCTCACTATCGGCAAAACCGCGGATGATCTTGGTCCTGTCTGCAATTGCTACATTGTGGGCCACTCCAATTGAATGCGCAAGCTCCTGCCCTCCCTTGAGACCGGCAGCCCCGCAGCACTGCTACCACCGAGATTACAGCTTGCCGGCCAATTCGAGCACAAAAACCTCAAGCCGGAGTTGCGGAAACCATTAACTAAATTGGGACGCGCAGGCTCTACACTCATCGTATATGGCGCGGCCGATCCTATTGGCGGTAGACGACGATGTGAGCGTGCTTGAGGCCGTGGTCCAGGACCTGCGCCGCCAATATGGTGAAACCTACCGCGTCATGCGCGCCGCTGGCGGCCAGGCAGCGCTCGACACGCTTGCCCAACTCAAGTCGCGCGACGAGCCCGTGGCCCTGCTCGTCAGCGACCAGCGCATGCCCGGAATGAGCGGCGTGGAAATGCTCGAGCGGGCGCGCGCTCTTTACCCCGAAGCGCGCCGCGTCCTCCTCACCGCCTACGCCGACACCGAAGCGGCCATTCGCGCCATCAACTCCGCCCGCATCCACTACTACCTCAATAAGCCCTGGGATCCTCCGGAAGAAAAGCTCTACCCCGTTGTCACCGACCTCCTCGATGACTGGCAGGCCGGTTACCGGCCTCCCTTCGAGGGCCTGCGCGTCGTCGGCCACCGCTGGTCGCTCAACGATCATAGCTTGCGCAACTTCCTCTCCCGCAATCACGTCCCTTACCGCTGGCTCGATGTCTCCGCCGGCCCGGAAGCGCTCAAGCTCCTTGCGGACCGCCAGCTCGATTCCGAAAAACTCCCCGTCGTCCTCTTCGCTGACGGCTCCGTGCTCGTCGATCCCCCGATCGATGTGCTCGCCAGCCGCGTCGGCCTGAGCGTTCAGGCGACCCAGGACTTCTACGACCTCGTGGTGATTGGCGCCGGTCCCGCCGGCCTTGCCGCCGCCGTTTACGGCGCCAGCGAAGGCCTGCGTACTCTGGTCATCGAGCCCGAAGCGCCCGGAGGCCAGGCCGGCTCCAGCTCCCGCATCGAAAATTACCTCGGCTTTCCCTCCGGCGTCACCGGCGCCGAGCTCGGCCGCCGCGCCTACGCCCAGGCCTCCCGCTTCGGCGCCGAATTCCTCACCCAGCGCGCCACCGGCATGCGCATCGACGGTCAATACCGCTTCGTCCAGCTCACCGGCGGCCGCGAAGTCTCCAGCTATTGCGTCCTGCTTGCCCCCGGCGTCCAATACCGCAAGCTTGAAATTCCAGGCGCGGAGCGCCTCACCGGCCGTGGCATCTATTACGGAGCTGCTCTCGTTGAGGCGCTGGCCTGCAAAGGCGAGGAGGTCTTCATCGTCGGCGGCGCCAACTCCGCCGGCCAGGCGGCCCTGCACTTCGCCAAGTACGCCGCTAAGGTGACCATGCTGGTCCGCGGCGAGGGCCTTTCAGCCACCATGTCGAAATATTTGATCGATGAGATTTCCCGCACATCCAATGTTGTGGTGGAGGCGCGCACACAGGTGCTGGAGGCCCTCGGCGATGAGCATCTCGATGCCTTGCGCCTGCGCGGCCCTTCAGGAGAAACCCAGGCGCCCGCGGCCTCGCTGTTTGTGTTTATCGGCGCCGCGCCCGTCACCGCGTGGCTGCCGGCGTGCATCCTGCGTGACGAAAACGGATTTCTGTTTGCCGGGCCGGATCTGCACAAGGGCGGCAAGCTACCCGAGGTCTGGCGCGAACCGCGTGAGCCGTTCCTGCTCGAAAGCAGCGTCCCCGGTGTCTTTGTCGCCGGCGACGTACGCTCCGGCTCGGTCAAACGCGTGGCCTCCGCCGTGGGCGAGGGGTCCATCGCGGTGCAGTTCGTCCACCAGTATCTGGCGGGGTTTTAGAGCTAGCTGACGAACCTTGATGTAAGTGCAATGAGCAAGATGAGCGAGAGCGAACAACCCATTCACATCGAACCGATCCTTCTCCGGGATCTCGCCGCCGTCCTGCCCCAGACCCGCCCCTTTGCCGATACGCCCTTTGAAGCCGTTGCCGGCGCCGTTTCCGATGTCGCCCGCGTCGAGCGCGTCACGGTTAAGTCCGGCGCCGTGCTCGCCGGTCCCGGTGAGCCTTGGCGCTACTACTGGCTCGTTCTCGAAGGTGAGATACGCGCCGAGCGCCCTGAATCGGACGGCTCATGGACGTTGGCGGGCGTCGCCCGCTCCGGCGAAGGCTTCGGCGAACTGCCTTTGCTCATCGGCAGGTCTACGTCGATGTTTCGCGTCTCCGCTGCGCGGAATTCCATACTCGTCCGCTTTACCGAGCAGAACTTCTGGTCGCTCCTCGCCTGCTGCCCGGCCCTGCGCAAAACCGTCCTCGCCGACAGTGCCCAACGCCTGCAGGCATTCCAGGTCGAAGCGCTCCATCGCGAGAAGCTCGTCTCTCTCGGCACTCTCGCCGCCGGACTCATGCACGAGCTCAACAACCCCGGCGCCGCCGCCAAGCGCGCCGCCTCGCAACTGCGCGAAAACCTGCTTCGCCTCCAGCAGCTCAGCCTGCGCTCCAGCGGCAAACCCAAAACGCCGGCCCAGCTTGACTGCATGAAAGATTTGCTGGAACGCGCTCTGAGCGGCTGCAGCCAGCCCGCCATGAGCAGCATTGAACAGGCCGACGCCGAGGAAGCCATGAGCCAGTGGCTGGCCCAGGCCGGCGTCGAAAACGCCTTCACCATCGGTCCCGTCCTCGTCTCCATGGGCTTCGACCGCCAGGAAATCGCCTGCGCCCAGGAGCACTTCGATCCCGCCTCTTTCTCCGATGCCCTCAACTGGTTCGGCGCTTTGGTCTCCAGCGTCTCGCTGGTCTGCGCCATCGAAGAAAGCATCGCCCGCATCTCCGACCTTGTCGCGGCGGTCAAGAAATTCGCCTACGACGAGCGCTCGCCCGGCCAGGAGCTCGACGTCCACGACAGCCTGCAGAGCACGCTCACCATCCTCGGCCATAAGCTGCGCCTCAAGCAGCTCCAGGTGGAAAAACGATTCGCCGCCTCGCCCTCCTCCATCCGCACCCGCGGCTACGCCCTCAGCCAGGTCTGGACCAATCTCATCGACAACGCCGTGGATGCTTCGCCTGAGGGCGCCAAAATCGAAATCGCCACGTGGTCCGAGCCCGAGTGGCTGGCCGTCTGCATCGGCGATCGCGGCCCGGGCATCCCACCCGACGTGCTTCCCCGCATCTTCGAGCCCTTCTTCACCACCAAGCCGCAGGGCTCCGGCACCGGCCTCGGCCTTGAGATTGTTCACCGCATCGTCACGCAAAAATTCGGCGGAACCGTCGAAGTCCAGTCCCGCCCCGGCGACACCCGCTTCATCGTTCGTCTGCCCCTTACCCCGCCAAAATAGAGCTAGTTGCTAAGAACTTGGGCTACTTCACCCTCGTCAAATGCGCCAGCATCCCATCCGGTGGCCCGTTCAGCGAGCCGTCGCTTGCCAGCGTCAGTTGCTCGGTATCGCCTTCGCAAATGAGCGTGATATTTTTGCCGCTCTGCGTGTAGGTGCAGTTCGAGGTCATCGGACCCATGCTCGCATAGGCCTTGCCGCCGGACTGGAACTGAATGCTTACCAGTTGCCCGTTGCCTGCGTAAGTATGGCCCTTCACGCTGTTGCCACAGCCCGTCGCGCAAACACACACCAACACAACGGCAGCCGCCGTCCATAACCTTCCAAAACTCGCTCTCACTTGACCTCCCAAGTTACGGCTGGATTTTGGCTGGGGATGCCATGCAAAGACTCTACCTAGACCAAGACTTCGCAGGCAAGCGGATTTTTCATCCGCGCACGCCTGCCGGCCGGCCCGCCAGCTCGCTGGCTTGCCGGCTCGCTCACTGGCTGCATTCAAACCGCTTGCAGTGCGCCCACAGTCCCAGCCCCGGATTGGCGATGAAGAAAATCTCTTCTCCATCCACCTGGTTCCACCCATGGCGCAACTTTTCCGGATCGTAGCGCGCCATCATCGCCTTCAGCTCGCCGTACGCGAATCCCACCCCTTCGATTTCTTCGCGGCTGAGATGGGCCGGGCACCAGGTGATCTTGAACCGCCCCTCCGGCGAGCCGTGGATGAGATGCGCCGCCGCGCTCAGGTCCGCGGCCAGGTCCGCATTCTCGCTCACCGCCTTCAGAGTGGCCGGCGTCCCGCGGTAGCCGTACTTGCGGATCAGCTTGTCGATCCCCTTGTCTTCGCCGAACTCGCCGACGCCCGGCGCCAGAATAATCAGCTCCGCCCCGTCGGCCAGCGCCATGCGCGTACGGTAGATGGATTTATTGCCGAGCCAGGTGCTGCGGAACTCGGCCGGGTCGAGATACACAACGGCTTTGTGCATCGGCTTGTCCAGCATCTCGAAGTTCACCTTCAGGCTCAGCGCGGCGGCCAGGTTGAAGCATTCGATGTCATCGCCGATAAACAGCCCTCGCACGGCCAGCCCGCCGCCTGCCTTCCGCCCCACCACAGTGAGCACGTAGACGAGTGGCAGATGTTGCAGGAAACGATCGGATGCGTAATTGAGCACGTTGCGAACGGGACTGGCGGCGCGACCCATGATCCGCTCCATTCCGTAGACCGCGCCCAGATAGTG
>PMYE01000099.1 GCA_003171315.1 Acidobacteriaceae bacterium | reverse complement strand
TACACGAAGTTCGCGTACAGCGGATTGGCGGTTCCGGCGGAGGCGGTGGAAGCGGGCAAGCCCGCGGAAATCGAAGCGACGGTGACGAACACGGGGACACGCGCAGGCGACGAGGTGGCGGAGCTGTACCTGAAGTTTCCCGACGTACAGGGCGCGCCGCGTATCGCGCTGCGGGGATTTGAGCGCGTGCACCTGGAACCGGGGGCGTCGACGAAGTTGCACTTCGCATTGAAGCCGCGCGACATGAGCATGGTGACGGAACTGGGCGAGCCGATGGTGGCGGAGGGCGAGTACTCGGTTTCAGTGGGCGGCGGGCAACCGAATACCGGAGCGCCGGTGGCGATGGGGCACTTCCACGTGAAGGGCACAGTGAAGTTACCGGAATAAGTTATTTCAGAGCAGCGAGATGGTGCTTTAAAGCGTGGCAGGCGAAGTGCCACGGCGCGGATGTGTCAAGAGCCTGCCCACGGACTGGCCCAAAAAGGAGGAGGGGGCGATTCGCATGCTCGTAAGTGATTGTTATGATTTGAGATATGACAGGCTCCGAGCAGCCGGAAACGGCCCCGTTGGGGAGAGAACAGCCGGTATCTTCCACATTCGACGCGACCCGCAGGTGTAGACTTAAATGTAGCCCGGTTACGATTCCCTCACGGCCGGGTAGACAATCGTGGGCGTTGCGGTNNGGTGTAGACTTTTCTGTAGCCCGGTTAAGACTCCCTCACCGCCGGGTAAACAACCACGAAAGGCTGTGGTTGTTGAGGTTTTATGCAAGCCATTTTCTCCGGTTCGTCTTTCTCCCGCCAAAATCCATCTTCATTCCCGTTGAAAAGTTACCCTGTTCCAGAGCTTTCCAGCAGGAGGCCCAGGCAGTGCCGGAATTTGTCCGGCCGCCCTGGTGATTTCTGATGGCCGATCTTGCGACGGCAGTTCCAGTCATTCCAGCAAGTCCCTCTCTGCTTGAACGCGGACTCAAGAAAAAGTCGAGCCGCGCCGGTGCGTGGATCTTTGCATTGGCGGTCGCCGCCGGCCTCGGCTATATCGGCGTGCATGTCGCCAAAGACTTAGATCATGTGACCGTTACCAGCATCTGGCCCTATTTCCTGCTTGGCCTGGCGCTGGCGATTGCGCTCGGATTTGAGTTTGTGAATGGATTCCACGACACGGCGAATGCCGTGGCGACCGTGATTTATACAAACTCGCTGGCGCCGAACACGGCAGTGGTCTGGTCGGGGTTGTGCAACCTTACCGGTGTCCTGCTTTCGTCGGGAACGGTGGCTTTTGCAGTCATCACGCTGCTGCCGGTGGAGCTGATTCTGAAAGTGAGTTCGGGGGCCGGGTTCGCCATGGTCTTCGCGCTGCTGATCGCGGCAATTCTGTGGAACCTTAGCACCTGGTGGTTTGGTTTGCCTGCTTCGAGCTCGCACACCATGGTGGGATCGATCATCGGCGTGGGATTGGCCAGCCAACTGATGAATATGCGAGGCGGCGTTTCAGGACTGGATTGGAGCCAAGTGGTGAAGGTTCTCAAAGCCTTGCTGATTTCGCCGCTGATCGGATTCGCGCTGGCCGGCATTTTGATCCTGTTTTCAAAGCGGCTGTTGAAGTATCCCTCGCTCTATGAAGCGCCAAAAGGCAACCAGCCACCGCCCTGGCCTATCCGCGCGCTGATGGTGCTGACCTGCACGGGCGTCAGCTTCTTTCATGGGTCGAACGACGGACAAAAGGGCATGGGGCTGATCATGCTGATTCTGATCGGCACGGTGCCCACGGCTTATGCCCTCAATCATGCCGTGAGTCCCGCGGAAGTGCAGAGCTTCATCGCCGCCTCAGAGCAGGCAGGGCAGATCCTCGACCAACATGTGAACCCGGCTGCGGTTCTCGATCCGGATGCGCGCGCCGAGGTGACAAAGTACGTTCAGACGAGAGAATTGCGGCCGGACACCTTGCTGGCGTTGAGCCAACTGGTGGACGAACTGAACCGCGAAGTGGCGGGGCACATGACGTTCCAATCGGTTCCGGCCCAGCAACAGGCTAACGTCCGCAACGATATGTATTTGACGGACGCGGCGATCCGGCTGATGCAGCAGTCGCACAACCCGGCGTTTACCGCCGGGGAAAGCGCAGCGCTGAAGGTTTACCAAGGCAAGCTGGATAAGAGCACAAAGTTCATTCCCAACTGGGTAAAGGTGGCTGTCGCGCTGGCGCTTGGGCTGGGAACCATGGTGGGCTGGAAGCGGATCGTGGTGACGGTGGGCGAAAAGATCGGCAAAGAGCACATGACGTATGCGCAGGGCGCAAGCGCCGGGCTGGTGACGATGGCGACGATCTTCGCGGCGGATACGTGGGGCTTACCGGTTTCGACCACGCACATCCTGAGCTCGGGCGTGGCGGGCACCATGGCCGCGAACGGCAGCGGATTGCGTTGGTCGACGGTGCGAAATATCGCGGCGGGCTGGGTGTTCACGCTGCCCGCGGCGGCGCTGCTCTCGGGGATACTTTACTGCCTGTTCCATACATTCTTCTAAGTCATGATTGATTGCAAAAGGGCGTCCGGCACGGCGGGGCGCCCTTTTGCGTGTTCAAAGAGAGGCGGCGGCGGGGAACGGGCGAAGGCAGAGGCGCATCCGGTACCATACAGAATGGTGCTTCGAGAAGAATGAGCCTGAAAGCAAAGCTGGAAGCTGTGATCTATGCCGCCGAGGAGCCGGTGACGCTGGCGCAATTGGCGGCGCTGTTCACCGAGGAAGCGCTGGAGTGGAAGGCGGAGCGGGAAGCCGCGGCCGCCGCGAAGGCCGAAGAGCCGGCGGCGACGGAGGATGCGGGTTTGCCGGAGCTGAACGCGGCGTTTCCTTATCTGGAGCTGGAGCCGGTTGCCGAGGGTGAAGCGGCGGCTGAGGAAGTGGAGACGGGCGCAGAAGCCGGCGAGGGCAGTGCGGGCGTGGACGCCCGCACGACAGCCGGCCAAGAGGCCGGCGGTACAGAACCAGCAGCGGCAGAAGAGGCCGTGGCGGGCGATGATGCCGAGGCGAAGCGCGCGGCGCGGCTGCGCGAGCGCGAGGCGCGCAACGCGATCGAGCAACTGCTGGGCGAGCTGGCCGCGGAGTACGCCGACGATGAGCGCGGGATCGAGATCCGCGAGATTGCGGGCGGATACCGCATGGCGACCAAGCCGCAGTGCCACGACGCGGTGCGCGCGTTTGTGAAGAGATTGAAACCGCCGCTCAAGCTGTCATTGCCGGCGCTGGAGACCCTGGCGGTGATTGCGTACAAGCAGCCGGTGACCGCGCCGGAGGTGAATGAGATTCGCGGCGTGGATTCGTCGGGAGTGTTCGGGTCGCTGCTGGCGCGGAAGCTGATCGTGACGGCGGGGCGCAAGCCGGTAGTCGGGCGGCCCATCCTCTACAAGACCACGCGGGAGTTTCTGCTGCGTTTTGGACTGAAGGATGTGACGGAGCTGCCATCGATGGAAGAGTTCGAGAAGATGGCGGCGAGCGAGCTGGACGAGGCTGCGCTCGAGGCCGGAGATGACACGGCTCAAGAAGCGGCGGCGGAGTTCAACGCGGATATGAGCGTGGAGACGGACGAGGCGGCGAGTGAAGAGCCGGCGGAAACGAAAGAAAACACTCCAGAGGCCGCGCCAAGCGGCAAAGAGTAAGCGGAAACAGAGGCTTTCCCCCATGAAAAAAGAGTTGAAATCGAAGGCGAAATCGCCGCCGGCCAAGCGCGCGCCAAAAAGCGCGCCAGGAAACGCGGCGGGGAGAACAAAAGCGACGGAGAAGAGCAAGACCCTGGGCGCAAGCAAAGGTGCGGTCGCGAAGGCCAAGGCGGCAAGGGTGAAGGCGACGACTCCGGCGGCAAAGACCAAAGCGGCGAAGGTTAAGCCGGCGGAGAAACGCGGAGCGAAAGCGGAGAAGGCGAACGCCGCGGCCACGAAGGCTCGGAAGACAAAGACCAAGGGCGCGGCGGGCTACAAGATTGGCGAGCCGGTGCTGGACCCGATTGGGGACGTGAGCAGCGGAGAGGCGCGAACGTATCTGGGCGAGGTCGAGGCGCCGGGCCAGGCGGAGATGGAGGCCTACCGGGCAGAGACGGAGACGGCTGCGCTGGTTGGAACTCTTGAGGCCGAGGAGGAGATGACGCCTGCGGCTGAGGCGGCGAGCGAGGCCGGCGCGGCGGTTGGCGTGGAGGAAGAAGAGGCGGGCGCAGCGCAGCCTCCGGCGAAGCTGGAGCGGCTGCAGAAGATTCTGTCGCAGGCGGGGATTGCGAGCAGACGGCACGCCGAAGAGATGATCGTCGCCGGGCGCGTGATGGTGAACGGTCAGGTGGTGACGCAACTGGGCAGCAAGGCCGATCCCAAGCGCGACCATATCCGCGTGGACGGCAAGCTGCTGCAGGGCGCCGAGCGGCACCGGTACTTTGTGCTGAACAAGCCGAAGGGCTATGTAACGACGGTGAGCGATCCCGAGGGACGGCCGACGGTGATGGAGTTCTTCGCCAAGACGAACGAGCGGCTGTATCCGGTGGGGCGGCTGGACTACCAGAGCGAAGGCCTGCTGCTGATGACAAACGACGGTGAGCTGGCGAACCTCGTGACAAAGGCCGGGTCGGGCGTGGAGAAGATCTATCTGGTGAAGGTGGCGGGACAGCCGAGCGAAGAGGAGTTGGAGCGGCTGCGCGGCGGCGTGGCCATCGAGCGCGGCGAGGCCGGATCGGAGCGGGCGCGGACGGCGCCGGCTCGGATCAGACAGGTAAGAGTGGGCGAGAATCCGTGGTACGAGGTGGTGCTGACGGAGGGACGAAATCGCGAGCTGAGGAAGATGTTCGCCGCTATCGGACACTTTGCGGAGAAAATTCGGCGCGTGGGGTACGGGCCGCTGGTGCTCGACGTGGAACCGGGAAAGCTGCGCGAGCTGACGGCGGACGAGGTGAACGCGCTGCGGCTGACAGCCGAGGGCAAAATGAAGCCGCGTCGCGTGAAGGTGGATCGCGTGCTGCCGAAGGAAGTGGGAAGAGGTTCGGAGAAGCGCGGCGAAAGGCCGGCGCAACCGTGGCGAAACAGGCCCACTGGAAAGAGATTCGATGCAGCGCGTGAGAGAGCGCCGGGCCGCGGCGGAAAGCCGTTCCGGCAGCAGGAAGAGCGCGGGCAGAGGACAGATTTTCGGCCGAGGGATGGGGAGTTTCGTGGCAGACGCGAGGGCGGCGCGTTCAGGGGCGGCGGACCGCGCGGCGGCGAGAAGCCGGGGTTCGGGAGAAGGCAGGATAAACCATTCGGCGCGATGCGGCGGGAATTTGACAAGCCTGGATTTGAGAAGCGGAATTTTGACAGGCCGCGATTTGAGAAGCCGGCTGGAGAGCCGGTGGCGGGTAAGGCGGGAGGCTTTGCGGAGCGACCGCAGTTCGAGGGACGGAAGCCGTTTACCGGAGGGAAGAGACCATTCGGTGGAGGACGGCCTTCATCGGGACCAAAGCGCGGGTTCGACCGGCCAAGGTCTGACAAGCCCGGATTTGAGAAGCGGAGTTTCGACAGGCCGCGATTTGAGAAACCGGGATTTAGCGACAGGCCGGGCGGACAAACAGAGGCTCGGCGGGAGGAGGCGCCGCGCAAGCCCTTCCGGCCGCAGGGCGATCGGCCGAACTTCAAGCCGGGCGGTGCGGGACGGCCGAAGCCTGCATTCGGCAGAAGGCCGGGAGGATTTGGGAAACCGAATCGGCCGGGCGGTTTCAAGAGGCCGGACAAACCAGGCAGTGCGGGACGCGGTGGTCCGCGGATTGGCCGCAGACGGCCCGATGGGCGCTAAGGTACTGAGACCGATCAACAGTACGGCGTAGTCTCTTGCGGAGGCGGACGTTCAACTGTCGCGCTGCCGGAAGCGCCTCATGCGGCCGACGAGCGAGGCGGGGTCGCTGACGGAGAGGCGGACGAGGTTGCCCTCGTATTCCAGTCCCGGATTTCCGGCAGATCCTGGCCGTATTTGTTACGTCAGCGCTGCCACAAAATCTGCGCGGCTTCCAGTGGGACGGCAGCGCCGTCATGACGCGGTACGATTCGCTCGGTATAGTCGAGGGCTGGTCGATTCCCCGGCACTGCGGCCCGGTAGACATACCCGCCGCCGGCGCTCTCCAATCCCCGCTCCCGGCTCATTTCATGGCGGACCGGCATTTCTCCGTCGATCGCGTCGGCGTAAAGTTCGACGCGAACCGCATTGGGGTCGAGGCGATTGAGATAGACCTGAACCTCAAAGACATGCTGGACTTCATCGGTTTCCACTTTTATCTCACCGAATCGCAGCAACGGCCACTCGTTTTCCAGTGCCTGTTGCCAATCGGCGATCTGACTGCCCGCCTCGCCTCGATTTGCGGCGCGGACGCGGTACGCCGCCGCAGCCGGCAGGTAGTATCGCTCGGTGTATTCACGAACCGTGCGGTTAGCAGAGAAGCGTGGCGCTAACCGCGCCATGCTTTCCCGTATCCTTGCAATCCAGACAGCCGGAACGTCGTCTTTGTCGCGGGTGTAGAACTCCGGAACTACCTCACGTTCGAGCAGACCATAAAGCGCATCGGCCTCGGAGGCGTCCCATGCGGGATCGTCGCCGTGCTCCTGGCCGTCTCCCAGTGCCCATCCGACTTCAGGCGTATAGGCTTCCGCCCACCATCCNNAGCACCTTCATGCCGCTGGTTCCGCTCGCCTCCCATGGCCGGCGCGGCGTGTTGATCCAAACATCCACGCCCTGCACCAGGTGCTCGGTCAGCAGCATGTCATAGTCGCTCAGGAAGACGATGTGAGGCCGGACCTCCGGCTGGCGGATGAATTCGATCCATTCGTGGATCAGAGCCTGGCCCGGCCTGTCCTCGGGATGAGCCTTGCCTGCGATGATGAGTTGCACCGGCCGCTGCGGATTGGCCAACAGGCGCAGCAAACGCTGCCGATCGTGCAATAGCAGGTTCGGCCTCTTGTAGGTCGCAAACCGGCGCGCAAAACCCAGCGTCAGCACGTTGGGATCGAAGAGGTGCTTCGCAGCCTCGACCTCCTCGGATGAAGAGCCGGAAGAGGCCAGGAGCAGGGTCAAGCGCTCGCGAGCATATTCCACCAGGGATGCCCTGGCTGCGTTCCGAAACTGCCAGAGCCTGGCGTCGGAGAGCCGGCGCATATCGCACTCCAGGGTTTCCGCCGTCTCCAGCCAACGGTTCTTTCCACAGCTTTCTGTCCAGAGTTCGTCGGCCTCGGCCGAGTCCCAACTCGGCATATGCACACCGTTGGTCACATAGCCAACCGGGATTTCAGCTTCCGGCCAGCGCGGGAACAGGGGCAGGAAGATGTGCCGGCTCACCTGCCCGTGCAGTCGGCTCACACCATTCACGCCTCCGCTTCCCCGGATTGCCAGGTACGCCATATTGAAACTTTCCGAAGAGTCGTTTGGGTTCTGGCGCCCCAGCGCCAGCAACTCGTGAAACGGGATGTTGAGTTTCTGTTCGGCATATTTACCGGCATACTGCTCGACGAGGGCCGGAGAAAATCGGTCGAAGCCCGCGGCGACCGCCGTGTGGGTCGTGAAGAGATTCCCCGCCCGCGTAGCCGCAAGCGCTGCTTTGAAGGGCTGTCCTGTCTCTTCCATGAAGAATCGCGCCCGTTCCAGAACGGCCATGGCTGCGTGGCCTTCGTTTAGATGGCAAACATCGGGTTGAATCCCCAGCGCACGCAGCAGCCGCCAGCCGCCGATTCCGAGGAGGATTTCCTGCTTCAGGCGGAGTTCCGGCCCGCCTCCATAGAGCTCGCTGGTAATCCCTCGATGGGCGGGATAGTTCGCCGGATCGTTGCTGTCCAGCAGGTATAGCTTGATTCTGCCAACCTGCACCTGCCAGGCGCGCAACCAGACCGAGTATCCGGGCAGCGCAATTTCCAACCGCAGCCACTCCCCGTTCGGTTGGCGCAACGGAGTGATGGGCAATTGTCCCGGATCGTTGTATGGATAGAGGGCCTGTTGTTCCCCGTTTCTGTCGATGACCTGGCGGAAATAGCCCTGCTGGTAGAGCAATCCCACGCCGACCACCGGCACGCCCAGATCGCTNNNNCTCAACATGAACTCCATGCTGAAGTAAGCGACACACGCCAGCGGGGTTTCCGCGTGGCTCTGCTGAAACCACGCGGGCGCCTGCGCCATTTGACGGCTGCTTTCGACCAGGCTGTCCAATTTCTGGCGAAATACGGGATCGGCTAATACCCGCTCGATCCGGTCTCGCGAAACCGTCTGCAGAACCACCCACGGGTTGGCGGTGACTGCCCAGAGCGATGGATCGAGCTGCCGCCAAACCTCGTCGGTGGCATGATTCCACGACCAGCGCATATCCAGGGCGAGTTCGGCAAGGGAACCCACGCCTTCGATATCAGTCGGCAGCGCGTTATATATCGAATTCGCGATACGGGCTTGGCCGCTCATGATCCCTCCGCCGGATTTGATGTTGTGAGAGCATCGTTGACAATCCTCTGCGCTTCGTCGAGGATCCGCCGAAGATGATCCGGCCCCTGGAAGCTCCCGCGTAGATCTTGTAAATTTCCTCGGTTCCCGACGGACGCGGGGCGAACCAACCGCTCTTGGCCAACACCTTCAACCCGCCGATCTCTCCATGCGTGAACGGCATGTGGAGGCTTGCACCGCGCCCGGATTTCTGGCCGCCGGCGCTCCATTCCCAAAGGAGCCTCGCCAGCTTGACCGGCGCCGTGCCCGCGAGATCCATCGTGCGCAACCGCGCGCAGGCGCGGTGGTAATCCTGGCTCAGGTTATATGCTACGCCTGCGTATGCGGCGAAGCGGCGCATCAAAAATTCGTGAAAGTCTTCGCAGCGCAAGGGTGAGACTTTGCAGGAGTACTGCGTTTCCGCTGTCATCTCATAGGGGCTACAGGAGACAACCGCGGTCAGGCCGGGGAATTCACCGGGCTTGGCGAAATGCGCTCGTCCAGAGTTGGATTCGTGCAACGCCCAGATGAGCTGAAGGGAAGAGCGTTTACCGGGAGTAATCCTGAAGACTGCGCACAATTGCCGGTCGATGCGCGCATCATCCGCTGGAAGTGGCTCACTGTTGTGTGAGCCGCTCAAAGTGGCTTGAGCGGGGCCGCCCCTGCTGAGCCGGTGGACCCCCCGCGATTCGCTGGTGTTTCCTGTCGAGTGCAGCGCGCTTCCGAACCAGTTAAACTGGAAGGAGAGTTTGGTTTGCCGACGAGCCGCGAATTGCTGGTTGCCGGCGAATGCAACAACTGACGATCGGGAATCTTCGCTGAATTTATGGATTTTCGTGTTTCCAGAGGGCTAGGTTTGCCTTTGGTCCTGGCGGTTTTGTGCCTGGGTCATGCACTGCGGGCCGCACCTGCGCCGCGTCTCCCGGATGCGCCCCTTCCGGCTGCTTCCATCGCCGATCCCGCGGCGCCGGAGGGCGGAGTGGGGCTGCACGGCGGGCACGTCTTCATTCCGCGGCTAGACGCAGCTCCGAAGCTCGCGGATTTTCTGGGAACGGCGCTGGCCGGCGGCGCGAAGCAGATGCTGCGCGTCAACACCTTTGTCCAGCGTTATCCCGTAGACGGCAAGCCGCCGAATGAGCCGACCACCGCCTTCCTCGGCTATACGCACGAGTACTTTTTCATCGCCTTCATCTGCAACGACCGGCGCCCGGGGCTGATCCGCGCGCACATGCTGGCGCGGGACTCGCTCTCCGACGACGACAGCGTTCAGGTGATGCTGGATACTTTTCACGACGAGCGCCGCGCGTTCGTCTTCGCCAGCAACCCGCTGGGCATCCAGGCCGACGCCATGTACAGCGAGCAGAACGGGTACGACTACTCGTTCGATACGGTATGGGACACGTGGGGCAAGCGCACGCGCTCCGGCTACGTGGTGCTGATGCGTATTCCCTTTGCCAGCCTCTACTTTGCCAAGACCGCGCCCGGCGAGATGCGCACCTGGGGCATCATCCTCCAGCGCAACGTGTCGCACACCAACGAGACCGACTTCTGGCCGCGCAGCAATCACAACATCGCCGGCTGGCTGACGCAGGATATGGAGATCGAGGGCTTCCGCGACGTGGAGCGGGAGCAGAACGTGCAACTTGAGCCATACGCGATAGCGCGGAGCCTGCGCCAGTTGAACACCATCAATCCCATCGATCCGTACTTTGAGAACAAGCACCTGCAGGGCTACGCGGGGCTGGACGCGAAGTTCATCCTGCACAACAGCCTGGTGCTGGATACGACGTTCAATCCGGACTTCAGCCAGGTAGGGATTGACAACCCCGCGGTCCCCAACCAGCGTTTTCCACCGTATTTCGCCGAAGTGCGGCCCTTCTTCATCGAGAACAGCAGCTACTTCATGACCCCGATCAACCTGTACTACACGGACAACATCGTCAAGCCGCAGTATGGCGCGCGGCTCACGGGCAAGCTGGGGCGCTGGGCCGTGGGGCTGCTGGGCGTGGACGACCGCAGTCCCGGCGAGGAGGTGGTCCCGGGCGACCCCGAATTCGGCACGCGCGCGCAGTTCTGGGTGGGTCGCCTAAACCGCGATTTGGGCTCGCTCTCGAACGCCGGGCTCATCTACGCGGACCGCGAGTACCAGGGCTCGTTCAATCGCGCCGGCGGCTTCGATTACCGCTTGCGCCTGCGCAACCGCTGGACGGTCACCGGACAGGGAATCACGTCGCAGACGCGCAACACGAGCGGCTCCACCGCCGGCGAGCAGGAGTGCGAAAATACCGCGCTGAGCTGCAGCGGCCAGTCGTGGACGCAGCAGGTAAATTACAGCGACCTGCACTGGAATTGGTGGACGGCGTACGGCGATACTTCAGCAGGTTTTGTTACGGATACGGGCTTCTTCCAGCGGCCCGACGTGCGCCAGCCCAACGGCGACCTAGGATACACGTTCCGGCCGGCGAGCGGGCCCATCCTCTCGCACGGGCCCAACGTCTACATGGAGCGCATCTGGGACCACACGGGCCTGCCGCTCGATTATTACCTCAGCCCGTCCTACTCCATCAGCTTTCACGGCAGCACCGGCGTCTGGGCTTACGTCAATCTCGGGCAGGACCGCCTGCGGCCCATCGACTACTCCGCGCTGCCGGGGAACGTGGAGTGGCACAGCCATACGGAGGGGATCGGCTTCAACTCGGCGCCCAAGCCCTACCTGGCCGTGAGCGGCGGCTACAACCAGGGCACGGTGGTGAATTACTCGCCTCCGGCGAACGATGGTCCTGCGCCCGTCAACATGTCGTCGCCGAGCCTGAACCTGGAACTGAAGCCTTTCGCCGGCCTCGATCTCCAGAACAGCTACGTCTATACGCACTTCACCCAGCTTCAAGGCGGCGAGGATGTCTACGACAATCACGAGTTCATATCGCGCTGGAACTACCAGCTCACCAAGGCCGCTTCGTTCAACCTGATCGGCCAATACATCTCCACGCTGCCGCACGAGGAGTCGACGGATCTTACGAACTCGAAGACGCTTTTTGCCGATGCCCTGTTCACCTATATGCCTCATCCGGGCACCGCGCTGTACGTGGGCTACATCGGGAACTTCGCCAACATCGACCGGTCGCTGTGTACGCGCGAGGAGAACGGCGATTGCAACCCGCTGGACCCGATTCTTCCGCCGACGTATTCGTCGCTGATGAACGACGGAAAGACCATTTACGTCAAGGTGAGTTACCTGCTGCACTTCTGATGTGTATCCCTTACGGGGCGGAGCTGGCCGGCGACCGGAGTCGAAAGCCAGCCCTGAGCGAAGTCGAAGGGGACCTGCACTGGGGATGCACGATTATGCGACAAACTTTAGAGACACCACACTAGTGTCCTGAGTCATTAATT
>PMYE01000085.1:378-7988 GCA_003171315.1 Acidobacteriaceae bacterium | reverse complement strand
AAAAAATCGGCTCCCAGCGCCGCACACCCCTATATGTCGATACAACCTACGCAAACGCCAGGTTCACGTTGTCGATGGCCTCGTCGATCTCCGCCGTGCTCTTGAACCCAACAGTAACGCAATCGACGTCCGCATTGCGGAACGCGAATCGCATGGCCTTCTGGCGGTCGGCGCGGCTGGTGAAAGCGCCTGCGCCGATCAGCTTCATGCTGATGACGCCCATGCCCGCGGAACGCGAATCGCGAATGTGCGTGACGACTTCGCCGACATCGCCGGGAACATCCCACTCGTCGTTCTCGTTGTCCATCATCGTGCCCTTGTGATTGACCCGGATCATGGCCACGTCGAGCCACTTGTTCCGGGGGACCTGGCGCAGCGCGGGCAACCCATGCACCGAGGCGCCATGCGTCAGAATCGTTTTCCTGTGCTGAGCCTCAAGAATTGCGCCCTGCCAGCGCTCGCTGTCAACGGGCCAGGTGCCTTTGTGCTGGTAGTGGAGCAGCATGATGTCGAAATAATCGGTGTTGCAGTCCCTGCGCAGTTGGTCGAGCTTCTTCTGCGGATCGCCTTCGTCCTCCGTCGTCACCTTGGTCATCAACTGATAGGTGTCCCTGGGAACCCCTTTCAGCGCGATGCCGAGCATCTGCGGCGTAGCATACGACTCCGCGGTTTCGAAAAAGCGGATGCCACGGTCGTAGGCGTGGCGCACGAGGCGGGTGAATCCCTCCTGCCCCACCGCCTGCTGCACTAACCCGTTATCCGATCCCGTGCCGAATGCCAGGCGCGAAACTTTTACGCCCGACTTCCCCAGCGTCACCAGGTCAGAAGCGGTTCCGCGCTCGGCAAGCAGGGGCAGGCCGCCGATGCCCGCCAGCGCGCCCGTGACTGCGCCCGTCTTCAGAAAATCGCGTCTGGAAATCCGCATGATGATTTTGACCTCCGCCCTCTGGTCAAAGGGGAGTGACCAGTTGGCCGAATGGTAACACAAATCTCAAGTGTGCGGATCGGGCAGTGCGGGTCTGCGCCGGAGCTTGCCGTAATCCGTTTATCGTGCGTCTTCTGCGACGACAGGGGCCGTCCTGGTGCGCATGCTGGTGATGGTGACCACGCCGGCCAGGATAAACAGTCCGCCGAGGATTGTGCGGGCGCCAAGCGGCTCGCCGCCCAGCCAATAGCCCAACAGCACGGCCACGACTGGATTCACATAGGCGTAGGTTCCCACTTTTGTCGGCGATTCGTGGTGCAGCAGCCAAACGTAGGCTGTGAATCCCGCAATGGAACCGGCGAAGATTAGATAGACTAATGCGGTCCACGCCGCGCCTGACATATGCAGGGAATGAAATCCGCGCCACTCGCCGCGCAAGGCGGCAACCGCAGCCAGCATGATTCCGCCGGCGAACATTTGCGCGCCCGAACTCATCACCTTCGACGGGGGTTGCGGCAGCTTGCGGGCCAGCGCCGAAGCCACCGACCAACTGATGGCGCCGATGATGAGAGCGACTGCACCGGCCGTGTCGATGGGCGCCCCGCCCAGGAGAATCGACCGGCTCATGAGGACCGCGACTCCCGCGATCCCGGCGAGCAGCGCCGCGGCCAGGCGCAGCGTGAGCCTCTGCGTGCGCAGGATGAGAATCTCGGCAAGTGTCATAAATGCCGGAATCGTGGCCAGGATCACGGCGGCGATGCCCGACGGAACGCGCTGTTCCGCCCAGAACAGCAGGCCGTAGTCAACAACGAAGATGAGGAAGGCCAGCAGGAAGACGGAGAGCCATTGCCGCGCGGCCGGCGAGCGCTCTCCCTGTGCGATGGCCCAAACATAAACCAACAGTCCCGCCGCCAGGAAACGCATCGCGCAAAAAAGGAAGGGCGGGACTTCGCTCACGCCTACGCGAATGGCGAAGAAGGTTGAGCCCCAGACAAAGTAGATGATGCCGAAGGCCAGCAGGGTCTTCCATCGCGCAGGTTGTGTCACAGTGGCCAAAACTTCCATCAGGATATCGCTTCACGAACCTTTCGGCGCCCAGAATCACCGTCTTTCCTTACCAGCTATGCAGCCACTCCGCATCGCGCCCGATCCGCACCGGCGTGTGGAACAGGCCGCTCAGCTTCGCCTCGGTGAGTAACTGCTCCCTGGGCCCATCGGCCACAATGCGTCCGCCGCGCATGAGGATGATCCGCTCGATCTCCGGCAGAATATCGCCCAGGTGGTGGGTGACCATCACCAGTCCCGTTCCTTCACGGGCCAATCCGCGCAGCGTCTCGCGCAGCTCGCGCTGCGCGGCCAGGTCGAGCGCGTTGGAAGGCTCGTCGAGCAGCAGTTGTTGCGGACGGTGCACCAGTGCGCGCGCAATCAGGATCCGCCGCTTCTCGCCCGCCGACATGGCGCCCACCAGTTGCGCGGCGAGATGAGTCGCTTCAATCCGCTGCAAAGCTTCCCACGCCCGCGCGCGCATCTCTTCAGTGACGTGCAGGTTCGGCCACAGCGTGGACGCCGAAAAGAAGCCCGCCGTCACCACGTCCAGTCCGCTGGTGACCGCCGTTCTTTCTCCCGGCAACTCGCTTCCCATGGGGCCGGCGCCGACCACGCCGAAGTGGCGTCGCAGCTCGGTCAAATCCCAGCGCTCGCGGCCGAAGATGCGCACGCGCATCCCGGGGCGAACAATGGGATAGAGCTGGCAGGTCATGGCCAGGATCAGCGTGGATTTTCCGCAGCCGTTAGGCCCCAGGATGGCAACGTGCTCGCCGGTGCGGATGTTGAGGTTCACGCCGTGCAGAACTACGCGCTCGCCGCGGGCCACATCCACGTTCCGCAGCTCCAAAAATGCCGCCAGGTTTTCTTTGCTCTCGCCCATCCGTCCCCGTTTGCCGGCCGCCGCTCGCCAAGCCCCACCTGCTAGATTAAATGGGGTCGATTCCATGCGCGATCTTGCCAACCACGTCATCCCTCGCGGATTCCGGTTCGCCGCCGCCAAGGCAGGACTGAAGGCCAGCGGCCGGCCTGACTTCGCCGTCGTCGTGGCCGATGCGCCAGCCAGCGCCGCCGCCGCATTTACGTCCAACCGCGTGGTCGCCGCGCCGATTCTTGTTGACAAGGAACACCTGACGGCCACTGGCGGGCGGGTGCGCGTGGCCGCAATCAACGCCGGAAACGCCAACTGCGCCGTGGGCGAGCCTGGATTGCGCGCCGCTCGCGCCACCTGCGCCGCCGCGGCACAGGTTTTTGGCTGCCGCCCGGAAGAGGTGTTTCCTTCCTCGACCGGCGTCATCGGCGTTCCGCTTCCGGTGGAGAAGCTCATCGCCGTGCTCCCCGGGCTGGCCGCGGATCTGGGTTCCGGCTCCAGGCACTTTTTAGATGCGGCCCATGCGATTCTGACTACGGATACCGCCGTGAAGACGGCGTTTGCGCGTGTCCATCTGGCTGGCCGTGACGGCGCCGCGCGCGAGGTCCGGATTGCCGCCTTCGGCAAAGGTTCGGGCATGATCCATCCGCAACTCGTGCCGCACGCCACGATGCTGGTGTACATCCTCACCGACGCGGCAATCTCGCCGGCCGATCTCGACGGCTATCTTCGTCCCGCGATCGAGGTCAGTTTTAACCGCATCTCGGTGGATGGCGACACCTCGACCAACGACACCGTGCTTCTGCTCGCTTCCGGGGCGAGCGGCGTCTCCATCGGGCACGGTGACCAGGCCTTTGCCGCGGCGCTGACCCAGGTGTGTACTTCGCTCGCTCGGCAGGTGGTCGCCGACGGCGAGGGCATTTCGCATGTGGTGGAGCTGTGCATCGGCGGCGCGGCCAATGACGCCGACGCCTTGCGCGTAGCCAGGGCCATCGCCCATTCGCCGCTGGTGAAAACCGCCTGGGCGGGCTGCGATCCGAATTGGGGCCGGCTCGCGGCTGCGATCGGCTACTCCGGCGCGCAGATTGATCCCAACCGAATCGACATTCGCTTCGGCGAACTGCCCATCTGCCGCGACGGCGGACGCGCGGCGGAGTTCGACGAGGCCGCCGCGCACTCCTACGTCAGCCGACGCGAGTTCTCGGTTGCGATCGATCTCCATCAAGGCCCCGGCTCGTGCGTCTTCTGGACCACCGACCTCACACACGACTACATCCGCATCAATGCGGACTACTCGACTTAGACGGTGATGGGGGAACGCAGCATCATTCTGCGAAAACGTCGCTGAGCGTGGCGAGTGTCCAACGCAGGGTTGAGGGATCGACAACGCCGGTACGTTTCAACAGGCGGGTTTTGTCGATCGCGCGAATCTGATCGAGCAGAATCAAGCCTTTTCTGCCTTTGTGTGTAATAGGGACACGAAAGCCTGCAGAAAAAGCCTTGGTCGTCATGGGCGCCACGATTACAGTTCGCAAGTGGTCGTGCATTTCGGGAGGCGAGATTACGACGCAGGGGCGAGTCTTGCGAATTTCGCTGCCGACGGTTGGATCGAGTTTCGCGAGCCAGATTTCGCCGCGCTTCACCGGTCTCGGCCTTACCATGTCCAATCCGCGTCTGCTTCGTTTGAAAACTCAGGCCAGATCAGTGCGTCGTCGCCACAGGCCGAGAGCCGCTTGCTATCGTCGGCCCAGCCTTGGCGCGGAACCTTGTCGGGCCGGCGCAATATCAACGTGTTGCCCTCCACCAGAATCTCGGCCTGATCCTCGAGCCCGGCCTGCTTCAGCAGAGGCTTCGGAATCAAAATTCCTCGCGAGTTTCCCAGGCGCCGGATGGTTGTCAGCATTGCCGCCCTCCATGTAATAACAATGTTATCACACAATCTGTTTGTCCGGACCTGGTTTGGTGGCCGCCCGCTACCTGGCCCGCGGATGCGTGCGGTCGTAGACCTCAGCCAAATGCGCGGCGGTCAGTTGCGTGTACCGCTGCGTGGTCGAGAGGCGCTCGTGGCCGAGCAGCTCCTGGATGGCGCGCAGGTCGGCGCCTTCCTCAAGCAGGTGGGTGCCGAAGGCGTGGCGCAGCGTGTGGGGATGGACATCGGAAGAAAGGCCGCGCAGGATGGCGATGCGCTTGACGATGCGGCCTACGCTGCGCGTGGTCAGCCGGGCCCGGCCGACTTTCCCCAGGCCGCGAAGCTGCAGATTGACGAAGAGCGCGGGAGTTCCCGGCAGCTTTTCTTCGCCGGCTGCGGCCAGTCGCGCCGTGCGCTCGGCAAGATAGGCGCGCAGGGCCACGGCCGCCGTGTCGCCCAGCGGCACGTAGCGCTCCTTCTGTCCCTTGCCGCGCACCAGGATCGCCTCGTTGGCCCAGTGAATGTCGTTGAGGTTGAGCGCGGTCAGTTCGGCGTTGCGGATGCCGCACCCATAGAGCAATTCTAGGATCGCCTTGTCGCGCGCGGGCCAGCTGGCCACGTCGTCGCGCACCGAATCCACCACGCGATTCATTTGCTCGATGGAGGGCACGCGCGGCAGGTGCTTGGGAAGCCGTGGCGTAGCCACCAGCGACGCCTCATTCCGCTCGATGTATTTGGCGCGCGCCAGCCATTTGAACCAGCTCCGGATGGCCGCCAGCGCACGTGCCGCCGAGGCCTTCGCCAATCCGCGGTCGTAAAGCGTGCCCAGGTAAGCGCGGATGTGCGTGTGCTCGATCCGATCGACGCTGAGCCCATTCTGGCGATCCGCCAGCCACGCAGCGAATCCCTGCAGTTCGCGCCGGTAAGCGCGCAAGGTGTGCGCCGAGGCGCCGCGCTCGTTGGCCAGCATTTGCAGGTAAGCCTGCACCAACGCACCGGTTGCAGGCGTGACCGGCAGCGGAACCGTGGCGCTCATGGGGTTTCCTCGCCGGGGCTCTTCTGCGTGGCGGCTTGAGGACCGGGGGCCTTCCCGGCGCTTGCATCGGGCTCTATCGCTCGCCGCGCCCCGCGTGGATGGTGCATGCGATGCACGGCCTTCAACCGGCCCAGCGCCAGGTGGGTATACACCTGCGTCGTGGAAATATCGGCGTGGCCCAGCATCACCTGCACGCTGCGCAGGTCGGCGCCATGCTCCACCATGTGCGTGGCGCAACTGTGGCGCAAGCCGTGGGGGCTGGTGGAGCGGTTGGCCAGTTTCACCAGGCGCCATATCCACTGGCGCGTGAGCGGCATACCGCGCAACGAGAGAAAGAGGCGCGCGCGGTCTGGCCGCGACGCTCCGGCTTTCCCCCTCGCGGACCCCGGCTCATTGAGCCTCCCACCTGCGGAGGCGCCGGTTTTCCGGACAGAGGAAATGCGCTCCAGGTGCGGCCGCCCCTCGCGCAGATACTGCTCCAGGGCCTGGATCGCGGAACGCCCCAGCGGAACGATGCGCTCCTTATCGCCCTTGCCGCGCACCTGCACGCGGCCGGTGTCGAGCGCGAGATCGCTGGTTGCCAGCGAAGTAACCTCCGAGACGCGCAGCCCGCCGCCATACAGCAGCTCCAGGATGGCGCGGTCGCGCAGCGCCGTGGCTTTGGCCTGCGGATGCGAAGCCGCCATGGCAGCGCGCTCCAGCATCTCCGCCACCTCCGGCTCGGCAAGAGACTTGGGCAGCACCTTCCACGCCTTTGGGGATTCGATGTTGACGGTTGGATCGTAGCGGATGCGGCGGTCGAGAAGCAGCCATTTGTAAAAGCCGCGCAGGCAGCTCAGCTTGCGCGCCGAGGAGCGGGAATCGATGCCGTGCTTGCGCAGATGCTCGAGCAATGCGGCCACGTCCGCCTCGACCGCGGTGAGCAGCAGAGCGTTCCGGCCCTCGAGAAACTCCGCAAAGATGCGCAGGTCGCTGAGATAGGCCTCACAGGTAAGCGGGCGAAGTCCTTTCTCCACTCGCAGATAGGCCTCATAATCCTTTAAAAGCGCGAGGTTGTTTCTGCTCTCCACAGATTCGATTATCGGCGTCTCGAACCTGTGCCTGTAGTGACTCGCATAGTTACCGTACCTTGTTCATTACGGGGTCAACATCGTCAATACGTGTCATGTTGCGCAGCATTCTGCCGATAGCAGAAACGGGGCGCGCCTCGCCGTCCCGTGGAGCGCCGAAACACGGCGGAGATCCGGGCAACGCGAAAGGGCGGAGAAAGATCGTGGCGGACAAAAGGAAGAAGAACCATAAGGGCGAGGAAGAGAAGGGAGCGTATGGCGGAAACCTTCTTCTCGCAAAAAAGCCTGCGCCCGCCCCCCTGCGGCTGGGCAAAGACTGCGATTACGAGCGCGAGCTGCGCCGCCTGCAGATCGAGCTGGTGAAGCTGCAGGAGTGGATCCGGCACGAGGGCCTGCGCGTGGTGGTGCTCTTCGAGGGCCGCGACGCGGCCGGCAAGGGCGGAGCCATCAAGCGCATCGCCGAGTCGCTGAACCCGCGCGTTTGCCGCATCGCGGCGCTGGCCACGCCCACGGAACGCGAGAAAACGCAATGGTACTTCCAGCGCTACGTGGCCCACCTGCCCGCGGCGGGCGAAATGGTCCTCTTCGACCGCAGTTGGTATAACCGCGCCGGCGTGGAGCGCGTGATGGGCTTTTGCACCGAGCGCGAATATCTCGAGTTCATGCAGAGTTGCCCGGAGTTCGAGCGCATGCTGGTCCGCTCCGGCATCATCCTCATGAAGTACTGGTTCAGCGTGAGCGACGAGGAGCAGGAG
>PMYE01000085.1:0-349 GCA_003171315.1 Acidobacteriaceae bacterium | reverse complement strand
CGGGCCAAAGACGAGATGTTCGCGGTGACTGACACCAAGCAGGTTCCGTGGCACGTGGTGAACGCCGAGAACAAGAAAAGGGCCCGGCTCAACGTGATCCGTCACCTGCTTTCGATGATTCCCTACCGCGACCTGACGCCGGCGCCGCTCAAGCTGCCGCGGNNTCGCGGATCGTGAAATCCAAATACGTGCGCCCGCCAATCCATGAGCAGAACTTTGTTCCAGAGGTGTATGCGTAAGGCAGGGATGTAGGGACTGAGGGACTGAGGAACTAAGGACGCGATTTCGAACCGGGACTATGCACTGGTGCAGGGGTGTTTGCTGGCGATCGGGCTGACCTATGTGCTGG
>PMYE01000111.1 GCA_003171315.1 Acidobacteriaceae bacterium | reverse complement strand
GAGTTTTCCGGGGGCAGGTCAGCGCCACTCTTTGCGCGAAGGGTAGGAAGGCACGAGCCCTCACGCCGCCGTCCGCTTCCACTTCTTCGGCTCGTCATCGGGCACAACGGTCCGTTCGGGTGAGCAGAGTAGTTCTTTGAGCTTGCCGGGCAGCGCGGAGAAGGGAACAGCGTGCGCGAAATCCTCTCGGACCAGCTCGCGAACCTCACCTTCGTCATTCGTCAACGGTTTTCGGCTTGTCATACTTGCTTTTCCTAAACTGATCTACCCGAACAACTCGCTATGCGATCCCAACCTCGCTAACCGCAACGTGTTGTGGTCTGGCTTTCGATAAATCAGCAGCAGGTCGGGCCTCACGTGGCACTCGCGATAGCCGCTCCAATCTCCGCTGAGATCATGGTCGCGGTGTCTCGCTTCCAACGGATCGTCGTTTGCCAGCGATTCAATAACTGGCACAAGATTTTCATCCAGTGCCGCCCGGTGCTGGCCTCTTGCCTCTCGCTTGTAGTCACGTCTGAACGTGGATGATCGTTCAATCGTTCGCATGAAGATCGTCCATGAGTGCCTTCACGCTACGGAATCGCTTGCCCTTGCCTGCCTCCAACTCAGCAATCGCCTTACGCGTCGTCGCATTGGGAACCCGCACCTCGAAGGGCAGCCTCTGCTCGTCGGCCACGCGCAGCATCAGCAGGCGAATTGCGTCTGAGATAGACAGCCCCATCGCCTCCAAAGCGTCCGCCGCTCGCTCTTTCGTGCCCGTATCGATGCGCGCACGCACGTAGGTGTCCGCTGTTGTCATATCGTCCCTTCGACTCAATTGTAGTCACAATCGGACTACATTACAAGAGCAGAGCCAATGCACCAGCCCCTAGCACGCGCCTAAATGATCGCCGTCAGCCGCTAAATTTGCCAACTCCGTTTGCTCCGCTGGCCGCCAGACTCTATCCAGCATCTCCGATTCGACGAAATTCATCATTTCCATATACCTGCAGGTCACAAATCCGTCGAATCGCTCCACTTGCAGGTGGAGTTTTTTCTACTTCTCCCGATGCGACGATTTTCCCTCGCGCCGCAGCGCAAGAAATCCTCCACCTGCAAGTCTCCGGTTTCGCCTTAGGGAATTGCGTCCAGAAAGGATGTCAGCCAAAGATCGCCATCACGATGTGGTTCACGGCGAAAGCTGCTCCGTAAGCCATGGCCAGCATGTAGAGGAACTGGACGGCGGGCCAAAGCCAGCTATTGGTCTCGCGGCGGACGACGGCGATGGTGGACGTGCACTGCATGGCGAAGGCGAAGAAGATCATCAGCGCCAGCGCGCCGCCCAGCGTCATGTCGTGGTGCAGAGCGGTTTGCAGGTTGAGCGCCTGCGTGCTGGGGTCCGCGCCGTAGAGCGTGCCCATCGTACTCACCATGACCTCGCGGGCGAGAACGCTCGACAAGAGGCCGATGCCGATCTTCCAGTTGAAGCCGAGCGGAGCAATGGCCGGCTCGATGAAGTGGCCGAGGCGGCCGATGAGGCTATCGGCGAGTTGCGGCGCGGTGA
Source organism: Acidobacteriaceae bacterium (assembly GCA_003171315.1). Lineage (GTDB taxonomy): Bacteria > Acidobacteriota > Terriglobia > Terriglobales > Acidobacteriaceae > Telmatobacter. The sequence continues at coordinate 5,432 of PMYE01000111.1, read as the reverse complement.
GCGCGCCCGAGGCGGTTTGGATGACGGGCAGGTGCGCGAGGATCCACAATGCGATCGTGACGCCGACGATGATGGTGCCGGCAGTCCTCATGAAGATGCGCGCGCGGTCCAGCAGCCGCAGAGCCAGCGAGTAGAGGGTGGGCATGCGGTACTGCGGCAGCTCCAGGATGAACGGCGTATCGCTCGACCTGAGGATGGAGCTTTTGAGCAGCCGCGCGGTGGTAAAAGCGGCGACTCCGCCGGCCAGATAGAGGCCGAGCATGACCAGCGTCTGCAGGCCGAGGAATCCGTGCAGGTAGTAGACGTGGGGGATGAACGCCGCGATCAGCAGCAGATACACGGGCAGCCGCGCCGAGCAGGTCATGAAGGGCGTGACCAGAATGGTGGCCAGGCGGTCGCGCTTGTTAGCGATGGTGCGCGTGGCCATGATGGCCGGAATGGCGCAGGCGTAAGCCGAGAGCAGCGGGATGAAGGCCTTGCCGTTGAGGCCGATGGTGCGCATGACGCGGTCGGCGATGAGGGCGGCGCGGGCCAGGTAGCCCGAGTCCTCAAGAATCCCGATAAAGAGAAACAGCAGAAGGATCTGCGGCAGGAACACCAGCACCGAGCAGATGCCCTTCCACACGCCGTCGAGCAGCAGCGATTGCAGCCAGCCCACGGGCAGCAGGGGGCGGGCAAGATCGGCCATGCGGGCGAGGAGGTCGCCGAAGCCGTTGGAGAGCGGCTGGCCGAGGGCGAAGACGCTCTCAAAGACGGCAATGACGACGAGAAGGAAGAGCAGTGGCCCCCAGATGCGGTGCAGGAGCAGGTTGTCGATCTTGCGCGTGTTCTCGGCCGATAGAGGAGCCTGGTAACCGGTGCGACGGCTGACCTGCGCGGCCCACGTGTATGTGCTGGCCGCGTTGCCCACTACCGGGAGCGTGAGGGGAGCGGTGTTCGCGGCGCCGTGGCCGTTTTGCCGATTGAGGAAGAGCGGAACGGCGTCGAGGCCGGTGCCGTTGACGGCGCTGATCTGCGCGACGGGAGCGCCAAGTTCGCGGGCGAGCTTCAGCGTGTCGATGTGCCCGCCCCGCGACTGCATCACGTCGGTCATGTTGAGCAGCACCAACGTAGGCAGTCCCACCGCCAGCACCGGAGCAGCCAGCATCAGTTGCCGCGTCAGGTGTACCGAGTCCAGCACCAGCAACACCGCGTCGGGCTTGGGCGTGCCCGGCATCTTGCCGCGCAGCACATCGACGGCCACCCGGGCATCTTCAGAGTATGGCGTGAGTGAGTAGATGCCGGGCAGATCGATCAGCGTCAGGTCGTCGCGGCCCACCCCGGCCATCAGACCCATGCGCTGCTCAACAGTGACACCGGGGTAATTGGCAACTTTTTGACGGAGGCCGGTCAGCCGGTTGAAGAGAGTGGATTTGCCGGAGTTTGGCGGCCCGATCAGCACCACGGTCTGGAGCGCGCCTTCGGGTGGCGGAGCCGCGGGCGGCTCAAAGACAGGCGTCTCGCAACAGGCATTCATCGCGCGGCCTCGGCCAGTTGAGGAGCGTCCTCGGCCGCAGCTTCGAAAGGCCGAACCCGGATGCCCTCTGCCGTCTCGTGCCGGAGGGCGATTTCCAAGCCATCCACGAGGTAAACCGTGGGATCGCCGGCCGGCGCGCGGCGCAGCGCCGTTACCTGCGCGTCGGGCACAAAACCCATATGCATCAGGTGGTTCTGGACAGACTCAGGCAGGTCGAGGGCAACCAGGATGCCGCACTCGCCAACGGCTAATTCGCTCAACACGCTCACCTGCCGGACCTCACGATGCCAGTCGCCGGGGCGACCAGCAGAAAAATACGACCGGAATGGTCGGATTTAAGTATACGGCGTAAATGCCGGCGTCCGCAATGTGGCTTTTCCGGGATTTTCGGCTCGGACATTCCCATGACTGGACCTCCAGGAGAGGGGGACCAGCCGGGAACCCCCAGCCCCCTCCCAACCCCTCTGGCGGACCCTCTGCTCAATTCATCGGAACGCTGATTCCTTTCTAGCAGCGGGAACCTTTTCTGGAAGTGATAAATCACAGCGCGCCGGTAAAAAGATTGATGACGAGCGCCAGACCGAAGTGCGACATCACGCTCGAAGACGAAAGGCATTGAGATTCTTCGCCAGAATTTGCCCGGGCATTCCTGGCGGGTCGCGGGCTCCGTGTTACAAGGGTTCCATGACGCTTGACGAATTCCGCGCCTCGCTCACGCTCGCCGAACCACCGCGCGAGCTGCCCGCTCCGCTGGCGGCACTGTGGTGGGATGCCAAAGGCGACTGGGCGCGCGCCCACGGCATGGTCGACGACCTTGAAACCCGCGATGCCATGGCCGTCCACGCCTACCTTCACCGCAAGGAGGGTGTCGCCTGGAACGCGGACTACTGGTATAGCCGCGCCGGCCGCAAATTCCATCGCCCCATGCTCGACGCCGAGTGGCAGGCGCTGGTCGAGGGCCTGCTCGCCTGATCGCGGGCGAGCCTCTTCAATTTCCGCTCGGCGCCCCATCTGGCTCGATCAGCAGACCCGCGCGCGGTATTGCTCGTCGCTTACCTTCTCCATCCAAGCGACGGTTTTGCCATCGAGCTTCTCCTGAATGGCGATGTGGGCCATCGCCGTGGTTGGCGCCGCACCGTGCCAATGCTTCTCGCCCGGCGCAAACCAGATCACATCTCCCTGGCGAATCTCCTCGACGGGACCACCCCAGCGCTGCGCCCGGCCGCAGCCTGACGTGACGATGAGAGTTTGACCGAGGGGATGCGTATGCCATGCGGTGCGCGCTCCGGGCTCAAAAGTAACACTGGCGCCGGCGACGCGGGCGGGATCGGGCGCGTCAAAGAGCGGGTCGATCCGTACAGTGCCAGTGAACCAATCGGCCGGCCCCTTGCCTGAGGGCTGCGAGCCGCTTCTTTTGATCTCCATTGCTGAATTTCCTCCCGTGATGCCACTGGACCGGGTCATCTGATTGCCAAAAAATGCTCGAAGCAGCACGCCAGTTCTGGCCGTCTACAATGCTTTACCCATTTCGTAAGCTTGTTTCATGGCGCGGCTTGCCAGGATATCGCCAATTTCGCATGCGCCTGTGCCATAAACGATGCCTTTTTCTTTTGCTCCTCGCAGACAGGAGGTGAATCCCCGCAGACCTTCGATGGTCCGCTCCAGAGATGCCTTTCTTCCGTCGGCCGCAGTGACGATGAAATAGAAATCCTTGTTGGTGATTTCCGTATACCGTGCGACCGTCCGGTCAATCAGGGTCTTCAATTGGGCGCACATGGTGTAAAAGTAGACAGGCGTTGCCATGACGATGACGTCAGCCGCAATCATTTCGTCGAGGATTTGCGCCATATCGTCTTTCTGCGCGCATCTTCCACTTCCCATGCAGGCGTAGCAACCCCTGCAGTAGTTAATGATCTTTTCCCCCAGGAGCACTTTATCGACCCGATGACTGGCTTCGACTGCACCTTTCGCAAACTGATCGCACAAGGCGTTCGAGTTCCCGCGTTTTCTGGGACTCGAGGAAAGTATCAGCACTTTCTTGCTCATTAAACTGCCTCCAAGTGAGCGAGCTCCTGTTCGCCTGCAAGGAGCAGGGTGCGGCCGGCGCGCCATGCGCCGAGCATACCACCCGCACCGAGGGCGGAGAGCTGGCTGGCGGTTGCCTCGCCCAGGCCGCTGCTAAGGCATTTCTCCCAATCCTCGAGAGTGCCCTATTTTCCAGGAGGTTGCCGCTCACTGAGGTTCGCGTCAACTTTGCGGTCTTGAATCCCTATACACCATGGGGAGAAATGCGTAAGCCGCGATCTCGCGAAGATCGTCGCAAAGCGCGCCGGCGCGCCATGCGCCGAGCATACCACCGGCATAACGACCGCAAGAGTCATTCCATTTACAGTTCGTTGCACGATATAAACATCGTTCCATAAGGTGGGATTTCCGGCCCTCCCTGTGCCCCGCATCACTGCAGCTAACTGCCTCAAAAGAAGAGACTCACGATAGCAGCCGATCTTCCTCAAAGGCGGCACTGTGGAGCGAAGCGAATGAGTGAACTGAACACTGTGATTATGGATGGGAACGAGGCTGCGGCCTCCGTTGCCTACCGACTTTCCGAAGTCATCGCCATCTACCCCATCACTCCCTCGTCGCCAATGGGCGAGTGGGCGGATCAGTGGCGTTCGGAGGGGAAAAAGAACATCTGGGGCGCGCTGCCCATTGTGGAAGAACTGCAGAGCGAGGGCGGCGCGGCCGGCGCCTTGCACGGCGCATTGCAGGCCGGGGCCTTTGGAACGACATTTACGGCCTCGCAGGGGCTGCTGCTGATGATCCCCAACATGTTCAAGATTGCCGGTGAGCTGACCCCGGCGACGATGCATGTTGCAGCTCGCACCCTGGCAACCCATGCACTGTCGATCTTCGGCGACCACTCCGACGTGATGGCCTGCCGCGGGACGGGATGGGCGATGCTGGCCTCGAATTCCGTGCAGGAGGTTGCCGACCTGGCGCTCATCGCACAGATCGCCACCCTGGAATCGCGCATTCCGTTCATCCATTTCTTCGACGGCTTCCGCACATCGCATGAAGTGGGCAAGATTCTTCCCATCACCGACGAGACGATTCGCGCGATGGTGGACGACAAGTACCTGATCGCCTTCCGCAAGAACGCCCTCACGCCGGATCGCCCATTCATCCGCGGGACGGCGCAGAATCCCGACGTGTTTTTCCAGGCCCGGGAGGCATGCAGCCCGTTCTACGTGAAGGTGCCGGGCATAGTGCAATCGGTGATGGATCGTTTTGCCGCGCGGACCGGCCGCGCCTATCACCTTTTCGACTACTATGGAGCGCCAGACGCCGAACGCGTGATCGTGCTCATGGGTTCCGGCGCGGAAACCGCAGAGGAAGCCGTGGATGCAATGACGCGCCAGGGCGAGAAGGCCGGCCTGGTCAAGGTACGGCTCTATCGGCCCTTCGACAGCAAGGCGTTTCTGGCCGCTTTGCCGGTGACGGTCAAGTCGATCGCCGTTCTCGACCGCTGCAAGGAGCCCGGCGGGGCCGGCGAGCCGCTCTATCAGGACATCATGACTGTGTTGGCGGAGAATTCCGGCAATCTGCCTTTCGCAACCATGCCAGCCGTCATCGGCGGCCGCTATGGGCTCTCGTCGAAGGAGTTCACGCCAGCGATGGTCAAAGGCATCTTCGATGAGCTTGGCAAGCCCTCCCCCAAAAACCACTTCACCATCGGCATCAACGACGACGTGAGCCACTCGAGCCTCGACTACGATCCCGCGTTTTCCACTGAGGATCCCAAGACCGTGCGCGCGCTCTTTTACGGGCTGGGATCCGACGGCACCGTGGGCGCGAACAAGAATTCGATCAAGATCATCGGCAGCGAAACGCCGAACTACGCGCAGGGCTACTTTGT
>PMYE01000189.1 GCA_003171315.1 Acidobacteriaceae bacterium | reverse complement strand
TGGACGAACCTCTTGTGTTCCAGTTGTCCTGCCAAGGGCACGGCTGGGTAGCGAAGTTCGGTTGTGATAACCGCTGAATGCATATAAGCGGGAAGCACGCCCCAAGATGAGATCTCCCTGAAGGGCCCAGAAAGACCATCTGGTTGATAGGCTGGAGGTGGAAGCGCAGTGATGCGCGTAGCTTACCAGTACTAATCGCCCGTTCGGCTTTACCATAGAATTAACTCCGCGCAGTAACAAACGCGGATGCTCTTCTAGCCTTGTATCCCAATCCATTTCGTGCTTCTCCGGTTTGTCATCCTGAGCGAGTTCGCGCGAGCGAACGAGTCGAAGGATCTGCGGTTGCTCTTATAAACATCCGCGGACTGCAATGAAGGTGAATCGGAGATTCAAGTTTGACTGGCGCCAGTTTGCTGTCCGTGTTCCTGAGCGGCCCGGGAGAAACCATCCGGGACAAATCAGATGTCGCGGCCTGCTGCGGGGAACCACCCGCCAAGCGCCATCCAAAGATAAAAGGCGAACCGCAGATCCCAAGCCCGCCACGGCGGACTCAGGATTTCGGCTGAAAGCTCCCGGCGCCACGCGCCTCACGCTTTCAAAACGCCTCAATTTGCCGGTGACCATACTGCGAGGGATCACCCGTTCCCATCCCGAACACGGAAGTTAAGCCTCGCTGGGCCGATGGTACTGCACGGGCGACCGTGTGGGAGATTAGGTGATCGCCGGCATTGATCCAGCACAAAGGCCATCCCGAAAGGGATGGCCTTTGTGCTTCAACACGAGAACTTCATGTTAACGGCACTTTGATATCCGAGTGACATCAAATCTGGTTTTTCTTCCCCCTCTTGCGCTGCCTTTCATAGAAGTGTGTTCCGGCTTCATAATCTCTCACGTTTCCGTGGGCAATTCCAACGCGCCGCTTCTTCTCATTGAATTCCAGCAAGAAGCTGGCCGATCGAATCAAAAGCGTTTCAATTTCTCGTTCATGTTTCTTCGTCTCCACTAGGTAGAAAGAGAAGTAATGAAGCTCGGGGTGAGCTTTGCTGTGAGACGCTAATCGCGAAAACACCTCTCCGCGGCCAATGTAGCGCGGACAACCCATCGAATCGTGCGCGACGTAGACCCCTTCTGTGCTGTGGCCGTTCTTCTGAACGTGCTTCTGAATATCTGCGAGTGACGAATACGGCAGTTTTTCACCTAGGACCTTAAACAAGTGCTGTGTACTCTGTGGTCGACCTTTCTTCCGTCGCAATTCCCCATACTTGACCGTCCACTGCTGACCGTCGGAGTAGACGGTTTCCTTCGTTGTCTTGGTTAGACCCGATTTCCTCTTTGCCATTTCAGGACCTCGAAAAACGCTAATTATCGCGAGGGGTCTCTCCGGGAATCTGCAAAAGAAGCCGCGCTCTCGCAGCGCGCGTTCTTTGCTCGCTTCGAACCCCGGCGCTATCCCCCTACTCCACCGTCACGCTCTTCGCCAAATTCCGCGGCTGGTCCACGTCGCACCCCCGGCGGACGGCGATGTAATACGCCAGCAGTTGCAGCGGCACAATCTCGATCAGGGGCGCGAGCAGCTCCGGCGCCGGCGGAATCGTGATTACATGCTCCACCAGCTCGCCGATCGTCGCATCCCCCTCCGTCGCCACGGCAATCACGCGCCCGCTCCGCGCGGTCACCTCCTGGATATTCGAGAGCGTCTTCTCATAGCGCAGCTTCGATGCCGGATCGGCCTCGTCGCGCGTGGCCAGCACCACCACCGGCAGCGTCTCGTCGATCAGCGCGTTCGGTCCGTGCTTCATCTCGCCGGCCGGGTACCCCTCCGCGTGGATATAGGAAATTTCCTTCAGCTTCAGCGCGCCCTCGAGCGCAATGGGAAAATGAATCCCGCGCCCCAGGTACAAAAAGTCCCGCGCCGTCGCAAACTCCTTGGCCAGCGCCTCCAACTGCGCCGACCGCCCCTTCAGAACCTCCTCGATCTTCGCCGGCACGCGGCCCAGCTCCTCCATCAACTCGACCGACCGCGCCTTGTCCAGGTGCCCGCGCAACTGCCCCAGCTTCATCGCCAAGAGAAACAGCGCCGTCAGTTGCGCCGTAAACGCCTTCGTCGAGGCCACCCCAATCTCCGGCCCCGCGTGCGTATAGATCGCGCCATGCGCCTCCCGCGCCACCATCGCCCCCACCACGTTGCAAATGGCCACGGTCTTCAATCCCAGCGCCTTCATCTCGCGCTGCGCGGCAAGCGTGTCGGCTGTTTCGCCCGACTGCGTAATCAAGAGGCCCAGCGCGTCAGGACCGGCGATGGGATCCCGGTAGCGGTACTCGCTCGCGTAGTCCACGTCCACCGGCAGACGAGCCAGCCGCTCGATCATGTATTTCCCGGTCAGCGCCGCGTGCCAGCTCGTGCCGCACGCCGCAATGTTGATGCTTTCAGCCCGCTTCAGTTCCTCATCGGCAATCTCCATCTCCCCCAGGAACACCTTGCCCGAGTCGAGCGAAACGCGGCCCAGAGTGGTGTCAGTGACCGCCCGCGGCTGCTCCCAAATCTCCTTCAGCATGAAGTGCTTGTAGCCGCCNNTCCTTGAGCATGAAGTGCTTGTAGCCGCCCTTTTCCGCCTGGATGGGATCCCACTGCACGTGGATTAGCTCCCGCTGGATCGCCTTCCCCTCGAAGTCGGTCAGCTTCACGCCCGCCTTCGTCAGCACCGCCATGTCGCCGTCGGCCAAAAAGTACACGTCCCGCGTGTGGTACAGAATCCCCGGCACGTCGCTGGCCACAAACGCCTCGCCCTCGCCCACGCCGATAATCACCGGAGGCCCCATCCGCGCCGCCACAATCTTGTCCGGCTCGGCCGCGCTCAGCACGCCCAGCGCAAACGCACCCGTCAGCCGCTTTACCGCGCTCCGCACCGCTTCTTCGAGCGGAATCGGCTTGCCCGCTGCTTCAGCTTCCCTCTGCACCTGCTCGATCAGGTGGGCAATAATCTCCGTGTCCGTCTCGGTCACGAACTTGTGCCCCTGCGCCGTCAGCTCCCGCTTCAGGTCGAGATAGTTCTCCACAATCCCGTTGTGCACCACCACAATCCGCCCCGTGCAGTCGCGGTGCGGATGCGCGTTCTCCTCCGTCGGCCGCCCATGCGTCGCCCACCGCGTGTGCCCGATCCCGAACGTGCCCTCCAGCGGATGGTCCTTGAGCACGCCCTCCAGATTCCCCAGCTTGCCCGGCGCGCGCCGCAGATCGAGCGTCTTGCTCCCGGGATGACCTACCGCTATGCCCGCCGAGTCGTAACCCCGGTATTCAAGGCGCCTCAGCCCCTCGATGATTACTGGAACGACCTTCTTCTCGCCTACGTAACCGACGATTCCGCACATGCCTAGATTCTAAGCGACTGGCCATAAAGAGCATGCGACCCAAAGGGGGAAGAGAAGTGAGAAGAACAGGGAACGAGAACCAAGGGTACAAGAAGACAGGGAGCGAGGGAGCAAGGCAGCGAGTTACCGGGCGCCCCACCCTCGCGGCGCAGTTGCCCGATCTAAGGCATTTCTCCCAATTCTCAAGAGTGCTCGATGGTTCGAAGGTTGCCGCTCACTGGGGTTCGCGTCAACTTTGCGGTCTTGAACCCCTATACACCATTGGGAGAAATGCGTTAGTCCCAGCCTCACCTGGAAAAATGCCATTTACCTCGAAAAATTGGGAGAATTCGAGCGAATGGGAGACGCCAAGGAGACTATAGGGACTTTTGAAGGCTCCTATAAGGAGCTGTATTTTGAAGGAACTGCAAGATTCTAAAGATTTTGCTTGATATGCTGGTGCCGAAGAAGGGACTCGAACCCCCACACCCTTGCGAGTACATGGACCTGAACCATGCGCGTCTGCCAATTCCGCCACTTCGGCACGGATGAGATGCTCAGGCGGCTCGCGCCCAGCAGGCAGCAATTCTGAGTCTCGCAAATGCGGGGGATGGTGTCAAATTCCGCTCGCGAACACGGGCCGAGGCGTAGCACCCCGGCCGCTGCGTCCGTTTTTGCGCCTACACCAGCTTGGCGTCGAGGGTGATCTCGGTGTTATTGGCGAAGAGCTTCGAGACCGGGCAACCGGCCTTGGCGTCGGCCGCGGCCTTGTCGAAGACCTCCTTGCTCGCTCCCGGAACGCTGGCTGTGGTGGTCAGCGCGATGCGGGTGATCGCGAATCCCTCGCCCACCTTGGCCAGCGTGACGGCCGCGTGGGTTTCAATCTTGCTGGGGGTCAATCCCGCTCCGCCCAACTGCGCGCCCAGCGCCATGGAGAAACAACTGGCGTGAGCCGCCGCTATCAGCTCTTCGGGGGTGGTGCCGCTGGCAGCGCCCTCAAACCGCGTGGCGAACGAGTAGTTGGCATTGCTGAGCACGCCCGTCGCCATTGAGATGGTGCCCTTGCCTTCCTTCAACGACCCTGTCCATACCGCACTTGCTTTACTTGCCATAGTCCCTCCTTGGGGATGCGAAATCCTGTGGTGTTCGGTGGGTTGCCGGCGCTGCGCTTCGGGGAAGAATCTTTGCGCCGATTTCTGTCGATGCCTGGGGCGCCTGCGGAAATACCGCGGAGCAGGCGGCCACACTTCCATGCTAATCTGTCGGGCATGTTGCCGGAACGCCCCCGCGCCCTGAATTCGAACTTTGATGCCCATTCCGCGGCCGAAATCTCACAAAGTGGTGCGCCCGTCCCCACTGAAGAAACCACGCCCATCGAGCACCATTCCCAGGTCTGCCCCACCTGCGGCCATCGCCTCATCGGCCACCGCTGCAAGCTGGTCTGCACCCACTGCGGCTACTACCTCAGTTGCGCCGACTACTACTGAAGCATGGCGGGCTGCGCGCCGCCCACGATCTGAATCGCCGGAGCATCGGCGTGGCCGTCGCCCTTCGAGCCGGCCGTGCCGGCAATGGTTTCACGATCGAGGGCGTCCGAACCTCCGGCTGACTGCATGAGTCGCGCCAGACGCGTGCAAATGGGCAGTTCAGAGGATCTCTCCGGGTACGGTTTCGTCTCGCCGCCGGGCAAGAACCCGGGCCGGTGGCGAAGGCGTCAGGCGCGCGCGCTTAAGAACCTTGCGCGTTAGACCCGTGAGCGCCATGGCCGCTGCTTCGCGCAGTGGAACCCAGCGGCGCTCCCCACCGGTCACCGTCATTGTCTCCACGTCGTCCTCAAATACGGTGCGGATGTTCACGTAGTAGTTCACGCGCATGATGGAGTGGCGGAGCGCCATGCGCAACTCCTTTGTGGGAACATCGGGATCGAGCAGCAGGGGCAGCTCCCACATCCCCGGCATCACCGTCACATCCGCCGGCCGCCGCTCCAGCAGTACTTCGCGCCTGATTCGACCGCGGCGTTTGCCGGGCACGAGCCTGGTGCGCACTGAGATGCCATAGGCCACCACGCGGCTGGTCATCGGGGCGCGCTCCGGCATCTTGTGTTCGCCGCGCGTAATGCAGTCTGCATTCAGCGGGCACACCAGGCATTGCGGATTGCGCGGCGCGCAAACGGTCGCTCCCAGCTCCATAATCGCCTGGTTGAAATCGCCGGGCCGCGCGGGATCCAGAAGCCGCCCGGCGAGATCTTCAATTTTGTGGCGTAGCGCGGCGCCGCCGCCTTTGCGGCTGCCCGCCTCCCAACCTGCTACACGGCAAAGCACGCGTTCCACGTTGCCATCCACCACCGCCACGGGTTCGCCGTGCGCGATGCTGGCCACCGCCGCCGCCGTATATGCGCCGATGCCGGGCAGAGCGCGCAGTTGCTCGGCCCGCGTCGGCAGATTTCCTCCGAGACGCTCGGCCACAAACTGCGCCGCCTTGTGCAGCATGAATGCCCGGCGATAGTAACCCAGCCCGCTCCACAGGGCGAGCACTTCCTCTTCCGGCGCCAGGGCCAGCGAAACCAGGGTGGGAAATCTATCGTGAAACGCTTGATAACGCTCTACCACGGCGGCCACGCGCGTTTGCTGCAGCATGGTCTCCGCAACCCAGATCGCGTAGGGATCGGCGCTGCGGCGCCACGGCAAGTCGCGGCGGCTGCTCGCGTACCAGCCGAGCAATCGCTTGCGCAGCGCCGCGATCTTCTCCGAATCCTCGTCCAGATTCACCATGCGTGTGTCCTGTCTCCAAAGTCCGCATCATCAATCAAGTGGTCATCCTGAGCGGAGTTTGGCCGTTTTTCGGCCAAACGGAGTCGAAGGATCTGCGGTTGTTCTTCGCTCTTTTGTCACGAAATTCGGATTCACCGCACTAGCCAAGAATTTCCTTGACGATGTTTGGCGCGGCCTTCAGCGCCGCGTCGATCTGCGTCTGGTCCTTGCCGCCGGCCTCTGCAATCTCCGGCTTGCCGCCGCCCGACCCGCCCACCATCTTCGCCACTGCGCCCACCAGCTTGCCCGCCTGAATGCGCTTCACAAGCCCCGGCGTCACCCCGGCAATCATCGCCACCTTGCCCTCCGGCTGCGCCGACCCCAGCACCACAACGCCCTCGCCCAGCTTGCCCTTCAGGTTATCCACCAGCGTCCGCAGTTGCCCGCGGTCCAGCCCGTCGGCGCGGTGTGTCGCCACCTTCACGCCCCCAACCTCCACCGCGCGCGCAACAGCCTCGTCCAGCCCTCCGGCCGCCGACTTCATGCGCACCTCTTCCAGTTCGCGCTTCAGCCGCTTCAGCTCGTCCTCCTGCGCAGCCAGCTTGCTGCGCAGAGAATCCGAAAGGCTGCTTCCTTCAGGGATAGGAGCGAATTGCGCGGCTATCTGCCAAACAGCTAGGTCCTGCCGAAATGCGTTGAGCGAGCCCATGCCGCTGATGGCAGTAATGCGGCGAACGCCGGAGGAAACCGCACCTTCACTTATAAATTTGACGAGCCCGATCTCGCCCGTCGCCCCTGTGTGCGTGCCGCCGCACAGCTCCGTCGAAAATCCGTCCGACAGCTTCACCACCCGTACCTTGTCGCCGTACTTCTCGCCGAACAGCGCCATCGCGTGGTACTCGTTCACCGCCACGTCGATGGGCACGTCTTCCAGCGTCTCCACCTTCGCGTTGGCCAGCACCTCGCGGTTCACAATGTCCTCAATCTCCTGCAACTCCTCGTCCGCAACCTGCGCAAAGTGCGAGAAATCGAAGCGCAGCCGGTCGGGATGCACCGCCGACCCCGCCTGCTTCACATGCGTCCCCAGAACCTGCCGCAACGCCGCGTGCAGCAGATGCGTACCCGTATGGTTCCGCTTGATCGCATCGCGCCTCTGCCCATCCACAACAGTATTCACGTGATCGCCCACAGCTAGTGGCTGTTTCAAAATCGCCTTGTGCGCCCTCACGCCCTGCACCGGCAGCACGCAGCCCGTTATTTCGGCAACGGTACTGTTCCCGTCCGTCGTCAGGAAAAACCCTGTGTCGCCCACCTGCCCGCCCGAGTCGCCGTAGAAGCTGGTATGATCCAGCACCACCTCGACTTCGTCGCCCGCCTTCGCCGCCGGAACGCCTACGCCGCCCTTCACAATGGCCAGCACTTCGCAGTTCGTCGAGTTCGTCTGCCGGTAGCCCTCGAACACCGTCTTCGGCAAATCGCGAAACGCCGGGCTGGCGGTCTTTTGGCTCCCGCCCTTCCAACTCGCCCGCGCCCGCGCCTGCTCCTCCGCGCGCGCCCGCTCGAAGCCTGGCCTGTCCAAGTCAATTCCAGCGTCCCGTGCGGCGTCTTCCATGAAGTCGAGGGGAACACCGTAGGTTTCGTAGAGGTGGAAGGCATTATCGCCCGGAAGCATTTCAGGCACCCCTCCAATGTAGTGCTCCTGGAACTCTGCTCCCCATTTGATCGCCATTGCTCGATGAGGATGGGCAGCCCCAGTCCGGAGCAACTGAAGGAATTCTGGGTTAATATCATTTGCGTCTATTTCATTCGAATATTCCTTTAGCACTCGGTCTACGCCTTTACCCACTGAGACAGCAAGCTCGGACTCCAGTCGACTGCTCCCTTCCTTCAGCACCCGATCAAACTGTTTCTCTTCCGCCTCAACCACCTTCGCCACGCGCGCAGCCGAATCCACCAACTCCGGATAAGCCTCCTTCATCAAATCCCGCACCGCAAACACCATCTCGAAGAGAAACGGCTTCTCCTGCCCCAGCAGCCGCCCATGCCGAATCGCGCGCCGCAGAATCTTCCTGAGCACGTACCCGCGCCCCTCATTCGACGGCAGCACGCCATCCGAGATCAGAAACGTCGCCGCCCGCGCATGGTCCGCGATGATGCGCAACGATGCATTTCCAACTCGAGTTTCGGGTTGAATGTCCTTTGCATCACGTATTTCGGAAGCCCCATGGCCTGGAACGAAGATCGTTTGATAGAAGTTGCTGAGCTCCGCTGCCTTATCTATCAGCGGCACAAACAAATCCGTCTCAAAATTGCTCACCTTGCCCTGCACTACCGCCGCCACGCGCTCCAGCCCCATCCCCGTATCAATTGACGGCTTCGGCAGCGGAGCCAGTTGGTAGGCCACCGTCGCTCCTCCAGAACCCGGAAGCGTGGAACGCTCGAACTGCATGAACACCAAATTCCAGATCTCCACGTACCGCGCCTCGTCCTGGCCGAAGGGCAAGTCCACTCCCGGCGTCTCCGCCGCCTCGAGGCCCATGTCGTAGAAGATCTCCGAGCACGGCCCGCACGGCCCCGTCTCGCCCATCTGCCAGAAGTTGTCCTTCAACCCGCCTTCGCCGATCCGCTCCTTGGGCACGCCCACTTCCAGCCAGTACTTTTCCGCCTCGTCGTCCCGCGGAACCTCCGCCGTGCCCTCCCCCGTAGTTCCTTTAAAGATCGTCACGTACAGCCGGTCCTTCGCAATCCCGAACCACTCCTCGCTCGTCACCAGCTCCCACGCGAAAGCGATCGCGTCCCTCTTGAAGTAGTCGCCGAACGAGAAATTCCCCAGCATCTCAAAGAACGTATGATGCCGCCGCGTAAAGCCCACATTTTCGAGGTCGTTGTGCTTGCCCCCGGCCCGCACGCACTTCTGCGAGGTCGTCGCGCGCTTGTAATCGCGCTTCTCCGCCCCCAGAAAAAGGTCCTTGAACTGGTTCATCCCCGCGTTGGTAAACAGCAGAGTGGGATCGTTGGCAGGCACCAGCGACGACGAGTGCACCCTCCGGTGCCCCTTCGTCTCAAAAAACTTCAAAAACAGCTCGCGTATCTCGTTCCCCGTGCGGGTTTGCATGGCTCTTTCAGTGTAACGGCCCGCACGGTCCCAAGCCCGCGTCAGCGGGCGAAAGAATCCATCGATCATCCCCTCCCTGTTCCCTGTATTTATGTCAAGCCCCCAACCCCGCCTGCTCCCTGCAACCCGCTGAAAACACTCCGAAAATTCTCCGCCAACTTTGCAGATCATTTCCTTGAGATCGCTACACTTGTCTTAGGTGGGCAAACTGCTGATTCGTAGACTCGCGGCCTTCGGGAGGGCGGAAAATAAAGAAAGAAAATTTTTTTGGATGCCAAAAACGCAAAAATGCCACTTAACTCTATTCGAATCAGCAAATCGTTCTCAAAACCGTGGTCAAATTTGTTCGATTTTGTGCACCAAAATGACCCTTTTTGAGCCGATTCTTCGCGATTTCCGGCACAGGCGGCGACCTCTCACTCTTCGTGCGTCTCTGTGTCCACGCTGTCCAGCGCCGCCAGCTCCTCATCCGGCACGTCCCACTGCCGCAGCACCTTGTAGATCGTCCCCGTTGAGAATCCCGCCGCCGCCAGCCGCCGCACCACCCGCGCCGTTTCCTTCTCGTTCGTCGGCTTCCCGATCCGCTTCCGCTCCAGGTGCTCCCGCGCCAGCGCCTCCTCGTTCGCGCCGCCGTAACGAGCCGCAACCGTCTCGTTGATCAGTTCCGGCCGGATTCCCTTTTGCTGCAGGTCCTGCCGCACCCTCCGCGCGCCCAGCTTCTCGTTCTCCTGGCGCAGCCGCGCGAAGGTCTCGGCATACGCCGCATCGTTCAAATAGCCGTGATCCTTCAGCCGGGCCAAAACAATCTTGACCGCAGCCTCGCCATGCTCGCCCGGCTCGGCCCGCGCCGTCATCAGCCGCCGCAGCTCCGCCTCCGTGCGCATCTGCCGCCCCAGCGCCTTCACGGCGTAGTCATAAAGGGCGGCTTCGTCGAGGAAGGTGCGGGGCTTACGAGATTTGCTTCTCAACACGAGCTTCTAGCTCCTAGCTTCTAGCCTCTAGCTGATCGCGCTGAGCATGAGGCTATTTGATATACCGGCAGACGAGCTAGCAGCTAGAAGCTAGCGGCTAGTGGCTGCTCTTCGTCCACTCATCCACCCAATCGTTCACCGTCTTGTACCACAGCTGGGAGTTCTGCGGCTTCAGCACCCAGTGGCCTTCGTCGGGAAAGTAGAGCATCTTCGACGGCACGCCGAGCATTTGCAGCGTGTCGAATAGTTGCAATCCCTCGCTCAAATCGAGCCGGTAGTCGAGCTGCCCATGAATCACCAGCGTCGGCGTCTTAAAGTTCTTGGCCGAAAGCGACGGCGACCACTTGCGGAAGGGATTCTCCGAGTCCGGCTTGCCGTAGTAGTCCCACGGATGCCCGCCTTTGGACTCCGGAGTTTTGAACTCCCAGATGTTGAACCAGTCCTCTTCGGTCGTTCCGAACGCCGACTCCGCGTTGAACATGCCGTCATGGCTCACGATGCACTTGAACCGGTCCGTGTGCCCCAGCACCCAGTTCGCCATGTACCCGCCGTAGCTCGCGCCCAGCGCGCACTCGCGCGTCTTGTCGATGAAGCTGTAGTGCTGCTCGGCGTAATCCAGCCCCGTCATCAAATCGGTAAAAGGCTTGCCGCCCCAGTCGCCGCTCACCGCTTCCACAATCGCCTGTCCATAACCCGTCGACCCGCGCGGATTGATCATCACCACCACGTATCCGTTCGCCGCAAACAGCTCCGCATTCCACCGGTAGCTCCAGTCGTCGCCCCACGCGCCCTGCGGCCCTCCGTGAACCAGAAACTTCACCGGATACTTTTTCGTCGCATCGAACCCCGGCGGCCGAATCAGAAAGCCCTGCAACTTCGTCCCGTCGGCAGCGGTGAACCAGAAGTCTTCCATCTTCGGCAAATCGAGCTGTGCGAGCAGCGCGTCGTTCAGATGTGTTACTGCGTATTCGTTGAAGACGATGGCGCTCGTGTACTGTCTCTCCGGGTTGATTGGATGCCCCAGGGATCCGAATGTGGCAGTTCGGCTGGTGTTCATATGCACGCTTCGAAGATCGAAGAGCACCACCTCCGGAGGAGCTGTCACATGCACCGCGGTGGCAATCAGCATCAACCCGCCTGCCGTGGGCCTAAGATCGCTGAACTCCCCCTCCGTCGCGCCCATCGTCACATAGCTGCCCCACGGAATGTCGACCGTAACCAGCTGCGTTCCGCCCTGGTAGCCGCCCGCAGCGAAGATCGCAAAGGAGCGCGGATCCCATGCGAACTCGTCCACCCATTGGTCGAATCCGGGCATCATTTCCTTGATCGTCTTCGCCGCGCGGTCATAAAGCACCAGCCTGAACTTGTCGCTCTCATATCCCGCCCGCGCTTGGCTCCTCCACGCCAGATACTTCCCATCCGGCGAGTACGCCGGATTGAAGTTGCCGCCGGCTGACGTGCTCACCTTCACCGGCTTCGCCGCGGGATCGGTCAGATCGAGCGTGAAGATGTCCGCGTGTGTCGAGATCGCCGGCACGGGATCGAAATTCTCCGTAAACGCCAGTTCCTTCGAGTCGGGCGAGAAGTCGCATCCACAGCCTTGTTCCACCGAGGGATAATCAGGCGGAACGTTGCGTGGATCGTTCGGCGTCAAATCGCGCATCGCGCCCGTCTCCACCGAAACCAGAAAGAGATGGCTCCGCTTGTCGCCCGTGTAGTGGTCCCAGTGGCGATACAAAAGATGCGTCCAGATCTGCGCCTTCACCTTGCTGCCTGCCAGCGCCTTGTCGCGATTCGCATTGCACGCGTTGCCCGTCGCAAAATCCGCTATCGAAATCGCCGGACAGTCCGGATACACCGCCGAAGTGAACACGATCGACTTCCCGTCCGGCGACCACTTCGCGTTGTCCGCTCCGGTTGCAATCGCCGTCAGCTTCTTCGCGTTGCTCGTCGCGCCGGTCGCCGCATCGAAGTCCGCGACCCACACCTGCTGTCCGCCCTCGTGGCCGCTCAAGAACAGAATCCGCTTGCTGTCCGGCGCGAATTGCGGATCGCCGTCTCCGGGCTGGCCCACGGCCAGCTTCATCGGCTCGCCTCCGGCAATCGTTTGTAGCCACAGCTCAGGCGTCTTCGTGTTCTGGGCTAAATTGACAGTCGTCACGCTATAGGCCAGCCACTTGCCGTCGGGCGAAACGGCCGTCTCGCCCAGCCGCTTCATCTGCATCATGTCCTCAAAGGTCATGGGGCGTTTAGGCTGCGCGGACTGTGTGGACTGCGCGGCTGAAAGCGCCGGAAGGACGAAGGCAAAAACAGCAAGCGGAAAAAGACGGACTCTGCGCATGGAATACCTCACCGCGCGGCGCGAACGATCCCTCCGCGCGAAGAAAAAGTGTACACCTGAAAGACAGTTGTCAGTTTTCAGTGGCCAATTCATAGTCCGCAGTTCGAAGTTCACGGGGCGGGGTTTTCGGGGCGATGCGGGCAGCAGGACTGCGAACCAAGAACTAAGAACTGCCTTCAGCTCACTTGTACTCGTCGCCAATCAGCCGGAACGTGATGGTGCCCCAGAAGAGCCGTGCGCGCATCTGAACGGGCAGATGGCGGTCGTCGTCGGTGTACCAGATCCAGATGTTCCCGCGGTTCTTCACCACGCCGGCGTCGGCTGTGGGTTGCACGCGGATGGTCTTGAAGGCGCCGAGGCTTGTCTTGATTTCTTCGCGGCCTTCCACCTTCATAGTGACCAGGACCGTGCGCGATGCGTCGACCACAGGGATGACGAAGTTGTGCCCGAGAATCAGCGGCTGCGACGACGCATAAAACACCCCAGTCAACAGATCGGTCAGGCAGCCGTGCACCGGCGATTCCATGTGCTTGGTCTGGCCATTGACCATGTTCTTCTCGTCGAGGATGGATTTGGAGTTGGCGTAGTCAAGGTGGAGAGTCGAATTGATCTGGCGTCGGCCCTCCACTGTCTGCTTGTCGAAATCGTAGGAGCATCCTTTGGCGCGGTCGAAGTCCGACTGAAAGTTATCCGCGACGTGAAAAAGAAGGTTGATAGCGCCGCCGGTATAGGCGGAGGCCAAAATGCGCTCGCGGTCGCCCGCCGCCTCAAAATGGACGACGGCCGTGCCGGCGGGAAAGACACGCCAATCGACGGAATAGGTAAGGGCTTGCCGCTGCGGAAAGCTGTAACCGGGGCGCGGCGGCGAGAGGGTAGCCTCCTGCTGGCCGTGCGAGGCGCCTGCAAAAAACAGAGCGCAAAAGAAAACTGCTGCGTTGGCGCGTGTCTTCAATGTTCGGCACGGCTCCTTAAAGGTCTACTTGATCCTGTTGGTTTGACTTCATGGATATGAAAAGCGCTCACCGGGCCAGGTGCAGGATGGTTTCCAGCACCGGGCTCAAATAGAGCAGGCTCAGGTAGAGTAGTGCGGCTCCTAGTAATGCATTGTACTCGCGATGCTTGAGATAGAGGCCGAAAGAGAATCCGCTGCGGGGCGCGCCGCCTTTCTCCTCGTGGTATCGGGCCGGGGTCAGACGGGGGAGGAAGCGAGGCGTCTGACAGCAGTAGCTGTCGAACTCGGGGAACGTTGCGCGCAGGAATTTCTCCTCCGAGGCGATGACAGGGACGTAGATTGCGGCAAATCCGGCGGCCAGCAGCACCGCTACCGGCCAACTGAGTAGCGCCAGCGCAAAGCCGGACGCGATCAGTGCGGATCCAAGATAGAGCGGGTTGCGGGTATAGGCATANNCTTCTTCACCGTGCCGGCTGCGGCGGCGCGCAGGGCCAGTCCGGGCAGAACCAGCGCCAGGCTCCACGCGATCGCGGCAGAGTGCGGCGCGCTTCGTGCGGCCTCGACAAGATAGATGGCCGCGGCGAGAAAGCCCAGCGGCACGCGAATGCGGCGTGCGGCTCCTTGCCACCGCTCCGCGGCTCCAGCCTTTGGAGGAGTGTTGTGGCTAGTCTGCGGGGTCATCGGGCACTCTCCTCGGCGAGCA
>PMYE01000199.1 GCA_003171315.1 Acidobacteriaceae bacterium | reverse complement strand
AACTTCAGACTCAGGACACTAGTTGCAATCCAGGTTCCCCTGGCTCAATTCTCCGCCATTTTACAGAGGCCTTGCCGGGGCTTCACCGCGGCGCCGTCATGATGCCCACAGGCAGCGATGCAAATCGGAGTTCTTCTGCCTGGGGGTGGCGAAATGCGTGTGCTCTGGGTGACGTTGGGAGTGCTGGCGATGACGCAGGGAGCCTTGCGCGTGAGTTGCCAGCCGGCAGAGCCCGCCGGGCAACTGGTCGGCGAGGTTGTATACAACGAGCTCAATGACCACCAGCGGCACGGCTACTGGCAGTATTGGGTGGAACGGCGCTCGCAGACCGGAACCAGCGTAGAAGAGCAGGTGGAGACCGCCGACGGACCGATTGGCCGGCTCATGCTGAGCGACGGGCACGCACTCGGTCCTGAGGCGGAGAAGGCGGAGCAAGAGCGGCTGCAGGAACTGTTAAGATCGCCGAGCGAGCAGGCCCGACAACAGAAGCAATATGACGAGGGCGAGGAGCGCATTGGCCGGATTCTGGCTCTCTTGCCGAGTGCTTTCGTGTACCAATACGACGGCGAGGAGAATGGCCGCTACCGGCTGCGCTTTCGTCCCAATCGCGAGGATCGGGCATGCACAATTGAGTCGCGCATCCTCCACGCGATGAGCGGCACGCTTTGGATTGACGCCCGTTCCAAGCGGTTGTCTCGGCTGGAGGGCCAGGTGGACGAAAACGTGGACTTCGGATTCGGAATCCTGGGCCGCCTGTACAAGGGCGGATGGTTCCGGCTGGAGCGGGTGCAGGTGAGCGCCACCGAGTGGAAGACGGAGGCGTTCGAAGTGCACATGAACATCCGCGCGCTGATGGTGAAGACCTTTGCGCGGGAGACCAGCGAGTTACGTGGAGGCTTTGTTCCGGTTCCCACCGGGATGAGTCTGGCTGAGGGACTGGAGATGCTTAACCAATCCCCCGGTCAATCCGACGCCGCAGTCCGGAAGCCACCGCGCACGGGAACCGCCGGCGCCCAGCCAGTGCAGACGGCTCTGGCCATGCGTCCGTAGCTGCTGGCGGGGGCGAGTGTCCGGAAATCGAACAAAAGGGAATCGGGAAGATTAAAGATTCGCCATTTCTTGCCGATAGAGGAGGCCAGGTATTGAGAAGCGAAGATGGAGATCGGTCCCATTCCCGGAATCCGCGCAGTGCCTGCGGTGAAGGCTTCGCAGCCGGATTACAGGCCGCCGGCGGTGTTCGACGTCGACTCCGCGGCCAAGCCAGGTGAAGGCGGGGAGCGGGGAAACAGGAGAAAAGCTGCCGGGGCGGAAGAAAGCGACGAAGAAGAGTGGACTCTTGAGAACGACGAAGAGGAACCGATGTTCGCCGGCGAGGCGGAGAGCGGGGAAGAGACGCCCGGCGAGGTTCCCTCCAGGCAAGTGGATTATTTCGCGTAGAGAGAGCGCGGCGGCGCATGGCCCGCGAACCGGGCGCAGCCTCCTCCCCGTGGAGGATTTGCACGGCGTGGGCGCCGCGGGTTCAGGCGGTGACAGACTGGCGCGTGTTCTGCTCCACGAAGAGCGGACTGGGCTCGGCGAGACGCAAGAGACGGTGCAGGTAAGCGCGGGAGATGGATAGCTGGCGGGCGGCCAGCGTCTTGTTTCCGTTATTTTCCCGGACGGCGGCAACAGCCAGCTTGATCTTGTAGTCGTGCAACTGGCGCTCGAACGAGCCGGATGACTGGTAATCGGCGATATCGACGACTTCGTCGAAGGCGGCAACTTCTTCCGATTCCGGTGCCTGGAGGCATAGGTCTTCAGAGCGGACAACGCGGCCGGGCGCCAGGATGATGGCGCGCTGAATCACGTTTTCAAGCTCGCGCACGTTGCCGGGCCAGGGGTAGGTCTGGAGCATCTCGAGCGCCGCGGGCTCAATCGAATCCATAGATTTTTGGAAGACGCCTGCGTAATGGCGCAGGAAATGGAGCGCGATGAGCGGAATGTCTTCGGGCCGGTCCTGGAGGTTTGGCGACTCGATGCGCATGACGTTGATGCGGTAATAGAGATCCTGGCGGAACTTGCCTTCGGCGGCCAATCTGGCGAGGTCCTGGTGGGTAGCGAAGATGAGGCGGGCGCGCAGGGGGATGAGCCTGTTCGAGCCCAGGCGGCTGAACTCCATTTGCTGCAGGACACGCAGCAGCTTGACCTGGGTGAAGAGGCTCAGGTCGCCAATCTCGTCGAGGAAGAGAGTGCCGTCGGCGGCCTGCTCGAAGTAGCCCTCGCGAGCGCCAACGGTGCCGGTAAAGGCGCCTTTCTCGTGGCCGAAGAGCTCGGCCTCGATCAAGGTTTCAGGGATGGCGCCGCAGGAGACGGCGACGAAGGGCTTGTTGGCGCGGCTGCCGAGGTTGTGGATGGCGCGGGCGATCAGTTCCTTGCCGGTTCCGCTGTCGCCGGTGATGAGAACGGCGGCGTTGAGATTGGTGACGCTCCGCACCAACTGATAGACGCGCTGCATGATTGGGCTGGTACCGATGATACGGTCGCAGCAGCCCGGCTCCTCGATGCGCTGTTGCACATGGAACAACTGTTGCTTCAGCGCGGAGGTTTCGCAGGCGCGGTTGAGCATGGTTTTCAGATCGCGAATCGAAGGGGGGCGGCGGCAGTAGCCAAAGGCCCCGGAGCGGACGAGTTCGAAGGCGGTGGAACGGAGGGTGTCGTCGGCCATCAGGATGGCCGGGACATTGGAGGCGATCAGGCGCCGCGCGCATTGGATCCGTGTTTGCAGCGAATCCAGGGTGGAATAGAGATCGAGGATCATCACGTCGCAGCCCTCGGCGGAGACGAGATGGTCCATACCAGCTCCATCGGTCTCGAGCAGAACCTCGAAGTCCTTACCAAGGGCGGAAGAAAGAAGCGGGTGCAAACTGCAGTCTTCGGAGTACAAGGCAATTCTGGTCATAGGCGTGCCATCCACCATCTCGCTGATTTCACAGTGCCATTCTGGGGGGATTGGCGATGTAAGTTTATGATCGTCGGCCGGTAGCATGCCGCCTATTCCTCTTTCGTGCTAGGAAAGTGCGACCTTTGTAACGGCCACGACCCATAAAAATAAAAACAACAAGGAACTGAAGGTCGAAAATCTGTTCGGGCCACAAGGAAGCAAGTTCAACAGCGCAAAGCTTATAGCCGCCCTGCTAACAGCGAAGAAAAGAGGGAAAAGCGCCGCTGTTCCGAGCTCACTGCTTTCCGGTCTCCCCTTGAATCACTCGTGCATCGACGTGAAACCCGGTCAAGACGCTCTGCAGCACATAGCCCAGACAGCGAACGGAGAGATGCCGAAGCGCTCGCTGCCGCGATTGTGAGTTGCGCGTCTTGAGGGGAGAGTCAGATCGCGCTGCTCGAAAAGGACCCCAAGTGAAAGATATACTTTATGATCCGAGGGGAAACGTCAAGAAAAAAGAGCTAATTGGTATGCTTCAACGTTCCCATGGTAACTTTTTCGCTTCATTGGGCGCAATCGCCGGAAATAGGGGCCGGAACGGTTGCATTTGGATGTAAACTGTGTACTCTATTGGGCTATTCGTTGCGATGGGAAGAACCCGTGGAATGGAACCCCAACCGCGCGGAATATCCGGGGTATGGCCGATGAAGGAGGTTGCCTGCCGGAGCGCGGAATTTCGCTTCCCAGAAGCAGCACGACTGCTTTGTAAGCAGTTGGGCCGTGCTGGTTTGCACGAAATGCGCGGGTGTATACGGCCCACGCCAAGAGGGTCCCCAGCCGTAAACAGTCGTGTACACCTGCTGTGAATATCCGCTTTTATCTTTATGAATCCGCATGGCTTCTTGGCTTTGGCAGTTTGGTCGGGAAATTGCTGTGAGGTAGGGGAGTCCCGAAGGCCTTAGGAATAAGGGAGGGGGAATGCACACGTACGCCTGGTGGCCGACAGTGATCGTTCTGGGTGTGGCGACCTTTACAGATCTTCGCAGCCGGCGTATCCCTAACTGGCTTGTGTTGCCGTTTCTGGGCTCAGGGATTGTGGTTTCCGGCTGGCTCCGTGGCTGGCACGGGTTGGAACGGAGCTTGGCCGGGGCGGGGATAGGGCTGCTGATCTATGGATTGCTTTACTGGATGGGCGGGATGGGCGCCGGCGATGTGAAGCTGTGCACGGCGATTGGAGCGTGGATTGGTCCGTACCAGTTATTCTTGGCGCTGGTGATGACGGGGCTGGTGGGAGGAGTCATGGCGCTCGCCATAGCGGCCTGGGGAGGATTCTTAAAGGAGTTATTTCAGCACACCGGCGATTTGATGTTTGGAGCGAAAGAGCGTGGAGAGGCAGTTCTGAGCAATCCGCGGCGGCACAAGATGCCGTATGCGCCGGCCATCGCGATTGGGACGTTGATTTCGTTTTTCGCACGGTAAGGGACGGAGCAAGACAATGTCCAACTCGCATCAAACCGATTATGAACTACCGGCGGGTGGGGAGTCCGTGCCGCCCAGTTTCCGGTCAAAACGTACAGTAAGGAGCGACAGAAACGTGGCCACCAACCCTTCCCCATATCCCGCAAACCAGATTCCGGAATCGATCGGTACCGACGGGCTCTCCATCGCGGTGATTGGTCCCAATGGAGATCGCCGATCGGAGGCCATTCTGGCCATGGGCGGCAATGCGGGCAGCGATGTCAGCGAGTTTTCCAGCTATAGGCCGGGCGAAGGCGATCTAACCGTCACGCTGGAGGACAGGTACGACGTCATCATCATCGATCTGGACAGCGATCCAGAGTACGCGCTGGAGCTGGTGGAGAACATTGGCGCCAATGGCGTGGCCACTGTGATGGTGTATTCGGAGAGCTCCGATCCGGAGTTATTGGTGCGCTGCATGCGGGCCGGGGCGCGCGAGTTTCTGACCCTGCCGTTTACGCCCGAGGTGATGGCGGAGGCTCTGGTGCGGTCGGCGGCGCGCCGGCCGCTGACGCGGAGCGTGAAGAAGGCCGCGGGAAAGCTCTATGCGTTCATGGGCGCCAAGGGAGGGGCCGGAGCCACCATGGTGGCGTGCAATTTCGCCGTTGCGCTGGCTATGGAATCGGGCGAGAAGACGTTGTTGATCGATCTCGATTTGCCGCTGGGCGACGCCGCCCTGAACCTGGGCATCGCGCCGGAATTTTCGGCTGTGGACGCCTTGGAAGCGGTGGAACGGCTGGATGCGGGATTTCTCTCAAAGCTTCTGGTGAAGCACAGTTCCGGATTGTGGGTGCTGGCGGCTCCGGGAAGGTTTATGCAGTACGAAGCCAACAATGAGGCCATCAACCGGCTGCTGCAAGTGGCGCGGTATGAGTTCGACAACACCGTGGTGGATATGGGGTCCAAGCTGGAGCTGATGGGCACGACGGCGTACAAGCAAGCGACAATGGTCTACCTGATAACGCAGGCGAGCATTCCGGAGCTGCGCAACTCGAACCGGCTGATCAAGCAGTTTTTCGGCGGCACCGTTCCCAAACTGGAGATCGTGATCAACCGGTCTGAATCCCGCGGCCAGAGCCTGTCTGAGGAGCACATCACGAAAGCGTTGACCAGGCCGGCGCAGTGGAAGATTCCCAACGACTACGCGTCCGTGCGGGACATGCAGGTCAACGCCACGCCGTTGGTGATGTCGGACTCGGCGATCGCGCGGCAGATCCGGGAGATGGTGAGCACGGTGACGGGGAAGAGCGCGACCCCGGCCAAGAAGAAAGGATTCAGCCTTAAGTTTTTCGGGTGAAGGCATGAAGTGCGGGATTTCGAATTGGATGGAAGGTAAACCGTGGAACTGCTGAATTTAGAAAGCTACAAAGCGGAAATACACCGGACGCTGATCTCGAAGCTCGATCTGGAGAAGCTTTCGCGCGTGAATTCGAGCCAGGCGCGGCAGGCGGTTTCGGGGCTGGTGAAGGAGATCATGTCGGATCAGCGCGTGCCGCTGAACTTCGACGAGCAGGAGAAGGTCCACGCAGACCTGCTGGATGAGGTTTTTGGGCTGGGGCCTCTGGAGCCGCTGCTGCGGGATCCCAAGATCTCCGACATTCTGGTGAACGACAAGGACCACGTGTTTGTGGAGAAGGGCGGACTGCTGCAGAAGGTGGATACGTCGTTTCGCGACGACCGCCATTTGATGCAGATCATCGACAGGATCGTGTCGCGAGTCGGCCGCCGGGTCGATGAGTCGTCGCCCATGGTGGATGCCCGGCTGCCGGACGGTTCGCGCGTCAACGCCATCATTCCGCCGCTGGCCCTGGACGGACCGTCGCTGTCGATCCGGCGATTCGGGACCGGGCCGCTGGCCGCCAACCAACTGGTGCAGTTGAAGAGTATTTCGCCGGAGATGATGGAAGTGCTGTCGTCGGCGGTGCGGGCGCGCATCAGCATTCTGGTTTCCGGGGGAACCGGAGCCGGCAAGACGACGTTTCTGAACATTCTGTCGCAATACATTCCGAACAATGAGCGGCTGGTGACCATTGAGGACGCGGCCGAATTGAGGCTGGCGCAGGAGAACATCGTGCGCCTGGAGACGCGGCCGCCGAACATCGAGGGACAGGGCGCGATCCGTCAGCGGCAACTTCTCATCAACGCCCTGCGTATGCGCCCCGACCGCATCATCATCGGTGAGGTGCGCGGCGAGGAGGCCTTCGACATGCTGCAGGCCATGAACACCGGCCACGAGGGCTCGATGACCACCATCCACGCCAACACGCCACGCGACGCGCTGTCGAGGCTGGAGTCGATGGTGGCCATGACCAACATGAACCTGCCGGAGAGATCGGTGCGGCAGCAGATGGCATCGGCGATCACGGTTGTGGTGCAGGCCACGCGCATGAGCGACGGCACTCGCAAGATCACCAGCATCGCCGAAATCACGGGCATGGAAGAGAACGTGGTCAGCATGCAGGAGATCTTCACCTTCGAGAAGAAAGGCATCGGCCAGGACGGCCGCGTGATTGGGGCATTCAAGCCCACGCGCATTCGTCCCCGGTTTCTGGACCGGCTGCGCGTGTCGGGCATCATCCTGCCGCCCAGCCTGTTCGAGCGGGAAACGCCGGTCAACTGAGAGGGAAGGAGGGAACAGATGGGACTGATCGTCGCTTTGGTTTTTGTGGGCGTGTTCACGCTGATCGCGCTGCCCTTGACCGCCCTGGGTTCCTCTAATAGCTCCAAGCAGGCGCTGGCCACGCTGGACTCGGCGATCAAGGTCGACCGGAAGGATCTGCGCCTGCAGAAATTGAATGTGCGCAAGAACGAGGTTCTCAGCAGCATTCCCTGGCTGAATCAGAAGCTGCTGAAGTTCGAATTGACGCCCTATCTGCGCAGAATTCTGAGCCAAGCCGATCTGAATTGGAGCCCGGGGCGCCTGCTGTTGATTACCTTGGCCGGTTTTGTGATACCGATCTATGTCCTTATGCAGGTTACGGGTTCCTATTTGCTGCCGCTTGTGGTGGGGGCAGTTTTGGGCGCGCTGCCGATGAGCTTCGTGCTGTTCAAGCGCAGCAGGCGCTTTGGCCAGTTCGAAAAGGGGTTGCCGGAGGCATTGGACCTGATGGTGAGCGGGCTCCGCGCCGGCCACAGTTTGCTTGCGGCCATGGCTCTGGTGGCCCGCGAGTGCCCGGACCCGGTGGGCAACGAGTTCAGGATCTGTTTCGAGGAACAGAACTATGGCCTGGAGATGAAGACCGCACTGGAAAACATGCTGGAGCGGGTGCCGTTGCAGGACCTGAAGATCGCGACCGCGGCCATTCTGATTCAAAAGGAGAGCGGAGGCAATCTGGCCGAGGTGCTGGACAAGACCTCGTACGTCATCCGGGAACGGTTCCGGCTGAAGCGCCAGATCAAGGTGCACACGGCACAGGGGCGTCTTACGGGGTGGATTTTGACGGCGCTGCCTATCGCGCTGGGCGTGGGAATCTACTTCGTCGACCCGCAAATGATCAGCATTTTGTGGCATCGCGCCATCGGCATCAAGTTGATGTGGGCTGCGGCCGGGTTGATCCTGATCGGCGGATTCGTGATCCACAAAATCGTCGACATCGACGTGTAAGGAAGCCATATGGGATATGCAGTTCTAGCATTTTTGGCCGTCTTCATCCTGATCGCGGGCTTCGGGATTCTGCTGTTCTATCGCGAGGTGGCGCTCAAGCGCATCGGCGAAGTCATCAACCCGCGGCCCAAGCAGCCGAAGACCCTGCGCGCGACCATCCAGGAGACGGGATCTTCGATCGGCAACATGGTGAAGCGCTTTGAGAATTTCATGCCCAAGAGCCAGAAGGAGGTTTCGGTCGTCGTACAGAGGCTAACACTGGCGGGGTATCGCAACGATTCCGCGATGAAGGTCTTCTATGGCTGCAAAGTGTTGCTACCACTCCTGCTGGCTGCAGTGGCCGCGATAAGCGGACTGACCAGGCTGGGCCCGTTTTTTGTGTATTTGATCGCGCTGGGCGGAGGGTTTTTGATCCCGGATTTCTGGCTGGGAAAACGAATCAAGGCGCGGCAAAAGCGGATTCAGCGCGGTTTGCCCGACGTGCTGGATCTCCTGGTGATTTGCATGGAGGCAGGCCTCAGTCTGGACCATGCTACGGTTCGTACCGTGCAGGAGTTGAAGAAGTCGCAGCCGGACCTGTGCGACGAACTGGGAGTCGTCGTGCTGGAGCAGCGCGCGGGGCGCGCCCGGTCGGAGGCCTGGAAGCACATGGGCGATCGCACCGGCGTGGATTCCGTGCGCAATCTGGTGTCGATGCTGGTGCAGACCGAACAATTCGGCACCAGCATTGCGAAGATGCTTCGCGTGCACTCCGATACGATGCGCGTTCAGCGCGTGCAAATGATCGAGGAAATGGCGGGGAAAACTTCGGTGAAGCTGGTGTTTCCTCTGGTGCTGTTTATTTTCCCAGCGCTTTTTCTGGTTACACTGGGTCCAGCTGCGATTGTGATGATGGAGTCATTCAGCTCACTAACTAAACATTGAGGCAGGAAGGGGAAGTTTGCATGAGCAACGAAATGATTATCAGAGTTATTTCCGGAATTCTGGCAGTCATCATTCTGGTGGTCTTGGTTCAGCGCCGCCGAACGCGGGTGAAATAGGCGGCTGGGGCAAGAAACCGTGGCGTGCTCGCGAAAGGGATCGCGCCACGGCTGGGTCCTGAGAGGTCCGGCGCCGGGGCGGCTTGGCGCAAACGCGGCAAGTACCTCAGCAAGCTGCCTGAGGCGAGCGGAGAAGAAGGGGCGCACCCCTTCGCCGCCTTTACCGCAGGCGGAAGGGGGAAGTGTCTCATGGAACTATTGGAAAGTGCCGGACAGGCGGCAGGAACGGCGAAAAGAGAAAGGGTTGGGGGGCAGAGGCTCCGGGCGAAAGGGACGATGGAATCGCAGACATATTGCGCCTATAACCAGACACGCGAATGCTTTCTAGGCTTAAGAGTGAAGGCTGGCGATTTTCCCGCGGCGCGCGCCGCGGAACTCATGATGGAGCGGCCGCTGAAGTCCGGCGAGGGCGTGTGGTTGAAGCCGTTCCGGGGAGTTCGGGCAGCGGCGATATCGGCGCCGCTGGATCTGATCTATTTGGATGAGGAATGCCGTGTAATCGATATCGCCGAATCCTTTCCCACCTTCCAGGTGAGTTCGTCGAGTCCGCAGCCGGAGAGCGTGCTGGCGCTGCCAGCGCACTCGATTTACTCGTCGCAGACGCAGTCTGGCGATCAGCTGATGCTGTGCGTGGCCGAAGAGATGGAGCGGCAATTGGAGAGGTTGACGAGTATGCGCGACGAGACAGAAACAGAACCGGTAATTCAAGGCGCGGCGGTGCTACGCGAAAAGCCGCTATGGAGCGGCGGACCGGGACTTTTGGAGCTGGAAGATCGCAACGGGCAGGTGAAGCCCGCGGCGGAGCAGGTGTACAACATAGATCTGTCCTATCCGGGTTCAAAAACCATGCGGCAGTTGCGTGGCTGGTTTGACCGCTGGTGGTCGCCCGATCCGCGCCGGGCGCCGCGCGTAAAGGAGCCTGGGCTGGCCGCGTATTACTGGAACGGGGACGTGCCGATGGCGCACGGAATTCGCGATATCAGCTCGTCGGGACTCTACGTGGTGACCGAGGAACGATGGTATCCGGGGACCATGGTGCTGATGACGCTGCAGAGGAACGACCCCGGAAAGGAATATGAAGAGCGTGCGATTGCCGTGCAGACGCGAGCCATACGCTGGGGTCCGGACGGAGTTGGGCTGCAGTTTGTCCTCTCTGACGACAAGGACGTGCGCCATGGGAAGACTCCCGTGCTGGATTCGGCGGGCAGGAAAGAATTCGAGCTCTTTCTGGAACAGTTGAAGACGGGCAAATGTGGAGCAATGGCAGCCCGGTAATGAAAGGCGCCATCGGGACTCGAGGAGATTCTTTGGCGGGCGGCAATCGAATGACAAGGCCGTCCGCTACAGGAGGTGGAGCGGTGAGAATTGGCCATGGCCTGAGCAGAATGGACAACAAGCTTGCTCGCCGCGCGAGGCGCATCTTCGGACGGCGAGGGGAGGAGGGGGGCGCCCTGCTGGAGTTTGCCGTCGCCCTGCCGTTGCTTCTGACGGTTCTAACGGGGACGGTTTCGTTCTCGTTGGCAGAGTATTTCCTGCAGGAGATTGGCAATGCAGCTTCCAGCGCGGACCAATCACTCGCAGCACAGGCCGGAACGGTCACCGATCCCTGCGCAAATGCCGCTGAGGTGATTGCCGCAGCGTTGCCGAACCTGAATTCGTCGAAGATTACATTCACAGTTGCCATTACAACCGCCTCCAGCACCACGACCTACGGTCCATTCACCCCGCCAGTCACGCAGGGTAATGGCTGCACTCAGGCGGGGGATGGAGGTGGAACGTCAACGCAGGAGACGGCGGGCTACCACGTCACGGTGACGGTCAACTATGCCTATTCCTGGCTCCCGGTCTTTAACTTCAGCCCGTCCAGCAGCCTGTCGTCGACGCAGACGGAGATTGCTGATTGAGGAAAGGGATTCGTTTGTGAAGCAGACTGCGATCTTGAGGATGCACCGGTTCGCGAACGAGAAGAGAGGGCGGTCAGGGGTTTTGCCGGAGTTTCGCACGGCGGGGACGGTGTTTCTTGCCGCGACCTCGGGTGAAGCGGGCCATAGCGATTACGGCTACCGGACGCGGGTGGCATTGACGAACGCAACCGGGAGATGGAAAAGATGAAGACTCGATACAGCGTAAGCAGGTTAAGAAAATCGCTTGCTCGCCGTATGCGGCGAGCCATGGGCATCAAAGGCGAGGAGGGATCGTCGTTGGTTGAGTTTGCCGTCACCCTGCCGTTGCTGATGATGGTTCTGACGGGGACGGCGTCATTCTCAGTGGCTTTATATTCTCTGCAACAGGTTGGAAATGCAACCACCGGCGCAGTCCAGTTTATCGGAGAATACGCAGCATTGAACGCAACGATCACCAGCCCAACATCGGGCAAGCAGGTCTCCACCACTGATCCATGCCAGGAGGCGGTTTCCCAGGTGACCCAGGCGTTGCCAAACTATGCGTCGTCGAAGCTGACATACACGCTGACGATTTACTATCCCAACTCCGCCGGCACAGCCACGACGTCGACGGCCTACGGTCCGACCGCCGGAAATACGTTTAGCTGCCCTGCGGGGTCAGCACTCCTGACCGCGAACTACCCCGTCACTTTGACAGTCAGCTATGCCTATTCCTGGCTCCCGGTCTTGAATTTCAACCTGAACAGCCCGTTAACGTCGACACAAACAGCCCTGGCTGAGTAAGAGAGGAAATGCGTTCCTTGAAACAGTTTTTCGTTTCTTCGCTACGCAGATTCAGCCGGGACCAGGGCAACCAGAACCTTACCGAGCTAACGGCAATCTTCCAAGCCATCTTCGAGGCCTGAGTTCGCCGCGGCTGATCCCCAACGGGACGACCTAGAGCGGGTCTCCTGCAGGTGGTGACCAAGGCACAATCGCGCAGTGGCTTTTTCATCAAGAAAAAGCCGCCTTGAATGCTGTCCGAAATGGCCCATAGTTCAGGAGAACCGCCGTAGGGGCTCGCCGAAACGAAGAACATGACGGTAGTTTCACAAGGGTGCGGGCGCAAAACCCGCACTTTTTTTGCTGCGGCCCATCGCCGGGATGAGCGGCGGCAGAATCGCGGCGGCCGAGCCGGGAGCGCCTCCCAACTCCTCCGTTCTTTTTCCAAGTGCGAGCCGGTGACAAATTCCGCGGCCCGGCTCGCACTCTTGCGGGGTATGCAGATCGCAACGCCCTCGATCCGGCTGGCGGTTTCCATTACCTAAGTCACTACGACTAGCACGAAAGTGCGATATTCGGTAACCGGCGGAAGAAAGATCATGGGAACAGGTGACCTGTCCCCAAAGGGTCGCCCGAGTGTCCGCGAGGCGGAACGATGGTATTACCCAGAGACGAACGCGCCGATCTCCACGCGCTCAACGAGCGCTGCACGACGTGTCATACGCGCCTTCTCAATTCCCTGCGCCATCCGGACACGGTTCCTTACCGGAAAGAAAAAGCAGTTCAAAGTGCGGCCTTTGCAGGCAGGCAATGCGGATCTTTCGTTCCATTTCTCAAGTTCGGCTCATCGAGCAACGCGATGCCCGCAGCGGCGCCAGGTGCGCGAAAGGAAGGGTTTGTCCTATGAAACGGATTGGTGTTCCGTTAATGCGCAGATTCCTGAGGGACCAAGGCGGCCAGGCAGCCGTGGTGATCGCTATGTCAGCGACAACCATGATGGCCCTTGCCGGAGCTTCGGTGGAGGTAGGGCATGTGTATTACGCCTACCAGCAATTGCAGGCATCGACCAATGCGGCGGCGCTGGCGGGGGCGTACCAGATGCCGAACACGAGCGCGGCTTCAACCAGCGTGACCAACTATAGCGCGCAGTCAGGCGATTTGAACGCGAGTCCGCTGTTGCAGAATGTGACGGTGACGCCCACCTTCGAATGCCTGGGCACCGTGACCAACAGCCTGAACGTACCGTGCAGCACATCGACGGGCGCCGCGGGCGGTTACAACTCATTGAAGGTGACGCAGACGGCGAAGGTACCCCTATGGTTTGGCGGCCTGTTCGGGATGTCGCAGATGAATCTTGTGGCGACGGCGACGGCGGCCATGCGCGGCGGGGCGAATGCGCCCTGGAACATGGCCATCGTTATGGACACCACCGCGTCGATGGGCAGTTCCGATAACGGTACGCAATGTTCGGGCACAAGAATCTCCTGCGCGCTTGCGGGCGTGCAGGCGCTGCTGAGCGATTTATATCCCTGCGCGCTGGGCCAAACCTGCACCTCGAGCATCAATTATGTGGACAGCGTGAGCCTGCTCGTATTTCCCGCCGTGACCACGGCGACAAAGTCGAAGGACTACGTTTGCAAGACCAGCAACCCGACGATCGTGGCGTACACGATCCCCGACACTTCTCCGGCGTATACCAACGGGACTGCGCCGGCTTCGAATCTGATGCTGCCTTCGGGCGATACGTACCAGGTGCTCGGGTTTGCGAATAATTACAAGACCACGGATACGGCATCCAGCTTGAACCAGGCCGCATCAATCGTGATCGCGGCCGGGGATTCGGGTGTGAGCGGTTGCAGCGGCCTGCAGACACCGGGTGGCGAAGGGACGTATTACGCGCAGGCGATCTATGCGGCGCAGGCGGCGCTGATAACGCAGCAGACGAACAATCCGGGATCGAAGAACGCGATGATCATTCTCGGTGACGGCGACCTGAATGCGTGTGCATCGAATGCCTACACCACGGGCGGCGCGTGCAATACGAAGAGCCAGATTGTGGCCACCGAGGGCACGTTGAACGGGACGGGAACGAGCACGAGCAATCCCTCGGGGTACAAATCGTACACCTACCCGTCGGCGCTGGGGGAGTGCGGACAAGCGGTACTGGCCGCGCAGTATGCGGCGAGTGCGGGAACCACGGTGTACACGATTGGTTATGGCGCGCCGACATCGGGAGGGTGCACGACGGACAAGACCTACAGCGCGACGGTGACCACGAACGGGGGAAGCTGGGCTCACGGCGGCCAACCCTGCCAGGCGCTGGCGGCGATGGCATCGGCAGCGGTGAATTTCTACTCTGACGACGGGGCCGGCTGCCAGGCGACGGCGCCGAGCAATCAAGCCATCACGAAGCTGACGGCGATCTTCCGCGCGATCACGAACCAAATGAGCACACCGCGGCTGATCCCCAACGGCACGACTTAGACGGTGGGCTTGACAGAACCCGGAGAATCCGGTAACAACGACTGAGAAAACCAGGTACGACGCTATGCGACCGAACGAAGGGAGTTCCCCGTGCGTATCTCGTGGACGATTGTGTTGATCTTGTGTCCTCTTCTCGTGTCGGGCTGTTCGGGTATACCGGGAACGGCGCCAACGGAGACGCAGTCAAGCCCGGTTCGTGGTGCAGCCCTGCAAGGGAAGGTGCGCGGCGGGCAGCAGCCGATTGTGGGCGCGCGCGTGTACCTGTACGCGGCCAACACCACCGGCTACGGCAATGCGTCGATCTCGCTGCTGGCCAGTACCGCCGGCACAACCGAAGACGGCAATGGCAACTACTATGTGACCACGCTGGCGCAGGGGGCCTTCAGCATCTCCGGCGATTACAGCTGCCCCAGTTCGAACTCGCAGGTGTATCTGTACGCGGTGGGCGGAAATCCGGGGTTAGGGGAGGGGACGAATTCGGCCGCCGGCCTGATGGCGGCGCTGGGAACGTGCAACTCGCTCTCCACAGGTACATATGCCGTCATCAACGAGGTCTCGACGGTCGCCACAGCGTATGCCATTGCCGGCTTTGCGACGGACGCCACGCATGTATCGAGCTCGAGCTTCCCACTGGCGGAGCAGGGGATCGCGAATGCGATGGGCGCGATACTGACAACCACTGGCGCTGCGACCGGTACCGTAGCGAACCTGGAGATCCTTAGCAGAGGCGTGGCGCTGGCCACGACACCGGCGGGCAACGGGATCGTGCCGCAGGCCGAAATCGACACGCTGGCGGACATTCTGGCTGCTTGCGTCAACTCGTCGGGACCGTCATCGACGCCGTGCAGCATGCTGTTCAGCACAGCGCTCTCCGGCGGGACCACCGGATCGCAGCCGCCGGATACGGCGACGGCGGCCATCTACATCGCCCACAATCCAGGGGCGAATGTGGCAACGCTGTTTAGCTTGCTGCCGCCGGATCTGGCTTTCCAGCCCACGCTCGGCTCAGCGCCCAATGACTTCACCATTGCGATCACCTACTCGGGAGGCGGGCTGGACGGCACGGGATTTTCCCCCGAGGGCATCGCCGTGGACGGTTCGGGCAACGTGTGGGTGCCAAATTACTCCTCCAGCTCGATCACCGAACTCAATTCCAATGGGGCCCCAATGACGGGCACGCCCTACACCGGAGCCGGGTTGGACAATCCGACCAGCATTGCCATTGACATATATGGAAATGCCTGGGCCGCAAATTATTACGGCGACGACGTCAGCGAATTCAATTCCAGCGGGCAGAAGATATCCAATCCTCCCGGATGGATCGGCGGCGGTCTGAACGAGCCCTATGGCATCACCATCGATAATGTCGGTCATGCGTGGATCGCGAACTTTGGCGGCAATAGCCTGAGCGAATTCAGTTCCTCTTTGTCCTTCGGATTGGCGATTTCGCCCAGCAGCGGCTTCGGAAGCGACACCCTGGTTGGCCCCGCGGGCATTGCCTCCGACACATCCGGCAATGTGTGGACGGCAAACTATACGGCTGCGACTTCGAGCCTGGTAGAAGCCGTTCCCAGTACCGTTGCGGGCCAACCGCCGGCGTTTTCGCTTTTCACGGGCGGAGGGTTGAACGCGCCGTACGGTGTGGCCATCGACGGCTCGGGAAATGTGTGGGCGACAAACCAGGGAGGCGGCGGCAGCCTGAGCGAATTTAGTTCCAGCGGCACGGCGATCTCTCCCGATCCAGGCGGATTCAGCGGCGGCGGGGTAGACGATCCTTACGGCCTGGCGGTCGACGGCGCAGGCAATGTGTGGACCGCGAATTACGGCGGCAATAGCAACAGCATCAGCGAATTTAATTCGAGCGGTGCGCCGGTCTCCGGTTCCAATGGCTACGCGAGCGGCGGGCTGATTGAGCCTTATGGCGTTGCCGCCGACGGGTCGGGAAACGTCTGGGTGGCAAGCGATAATACCAGCGGCCCGCTGACCGAGTTTGTGGGAGTGGCCACGCCGGTGGTCACGCCGATCGCCGCAGGTGTGGCGTACGGGGAGCTGGGAACGAAGCCGTAGCCGCGGCGCGGGTGAGACGCCCGTGAGGAAGACAGCGCACGGCAGCGGCAAAACCCTTTGTAGCGCTCCGCACTCCCAACCGAAGTGCGCGGCTGAAAGCATACCTCTGCGGCACTATACGGCGGTTCTCCTGCAACAATGAGC
Organism: Acidobacteriaceae bacterium; assembly: GCA_003171315.1. Taxonomy (GTDB): domain Bacteria; phylum Acidobacteriota; class Terriglobia; order Terriglobales; family Acidobacteriaceae; genus Telmatobacter. Next base: position 13,372 of record PMYE01000199.1, on the reverse strand, counting down.
CATTTCGGACGGAATTCAAGGCGGCTTTTTCTTGATGAAAAAGCCACTAGGCGACTGTGCCCTGGTCTACAGCTGCAGGAGACCCGCTATAGAAAAAGCATGTGCTTGACGCGTTGCGCAGGGTCGGTGTTCTCTACACTTCCCGGACGAGACCTGTCCGCAGGCGCCCCGATGCTGTCAACCCGCCCGGCTTCAGTGCAGGAGCTTCGGGAAACCGCTGTCCTTAGACTACAACCTTGGACTGCACTGGAGTAATAGTTACTTCAATAGTACTTCCTTGATGCAAACCATTACTTGATACATCTTGCGCGGCCACCGGCGGGAATCTAATCTATTAACTCTTGGCAGCGGATCTAGCTGGCGACTGACGTGCGATGGGCAGCCGCGTTGGCATCAGCACTCTCTGTCAGGACGAACGGCGAACGGGGGTTGTTAGAAAGTGGTTCGCCGGGATCTTCTATCCCCGGAAACGGTCGCGAGGCAGGGCGGACGGCGCCGTCCCGTCGAGTTGAACCCAGCTCCATGCGGAGGGTTGAAGGTTCCGCGACACCGAGAGCAGCGATGCGCTGTCTCACGATTCTCGGGCATGGCGGTATGGAGGCGTTTTCGCCAGGCAGAGTCGCCGCCTGGCAAGAGGTTTTTACGGCGCCGAACGATCGGAGGAAGTTGCCCTATGAAATGGCCTGGAATGTCGATTCTGCACAGGTTGTTGAAGGAACAGCGGGGCCAGTCAGCGGTCTTGCTGGCAGTCGTGATGACCACGATGTTCGCCCTGGCCGGAGCCTCGGTGGAGGTCGGCCACGTTTATTTCGCCTATCAACGGCTGGTGGCGTCAACGAACGCGGCGACCCTGGCGGGTGCGCAAGCCATGCCCACCGCGATCGCGGATTCCTCGACACCGCTGACGGATGTGTCAGCCGCCGTGAAACTTTACAGCTGCGCGTCGGGCGGATACAACAGGACCTCGATGCTGCAGTGCCAGACGCCGGTAACAACCCTCAAATGCCTGAGCACCGTGACCAACACTTTCAACGTGGGGTGCGAGTATCCGCCGGGCGGCTCCGCGGGTTACAACTCCCTGAAAGTGGTGCAGACGGCGAAAGTGAATTTATGGTTCGGAGGGCTGATCGGCATGTCCCAGATGAACATGTCGGCCACAGGGACGGCGGCCATGAAGGGCGGAACGGACATCCCGTATAACCTCGCCATCATCATCGACACCACCTCGTCGATGACCAGCACGATGTCATCGGGCACCTGCTCGGGGCAGGAGCAGATCGAATGCGCGGTTCAGGGATTCGCGACCATGTTGGAGTACATGGATCCCTGCGCCCTGAATGTGCGGTGCACATCGGGTAGTGCCTATGTGGACGATGTAGCCTTGTTCGTGTTTCCCGCAATCAACACAAGCGATAAGGCGAACGATTATCACACCGACTATTGCTACAGCGGAAGACAGACCTCCGATGCGAGCGTACCGTACAACTTTGTTAACCCCGGGAACCCGCCCACGGGCCTTGCGATGGATACGACCAATCCAAGCTGGGTTCCGGTTCAAGTTGCCGGCGCGTACGAGCTCATTCCATTCGAGAACACCTATCGGGCAAGCGACTCAGCGAGCGGCCTGACCGTCAGCGACGCGCTTGCGGAGGCGGTCGGGTATGCCAACTCAGGCTGCGCCGGCCTGGGGGCGCCGGGCGGCCAGGGAACGTACTACGCGCAGGCGATCTACGCAGCGCAGGCGGCGCTCGCCATTCAGCAGAGCAACAATCCAGGCTCGAAAAACGTCATGATCATCCTGAGCGACGGCGACGCGACCGCATGCAATACGCAAACCTCGACCGGCAACGATTGCGGCGGCGGGGGCGGCAACAGCCAGATACTCGCGGATAATTGCCCGACGATTACGACGGCTAACGATTCGACGGCTAACGGGACCATCAGCAGCGCCAGCCCTTGCGTCGGCTCTTACACTGGACAGCCCCTCAATGGGACCAGCGCTACCGTCACATTGAGCGGAAAAAGTGTGACGATACAACCCGCGGGCTACCACTCTCCCAACTATCCCTCCGCGCTGGGCGAGTGCGGGCAGGCGGTGCAGGCTGCGCAGGCGGCAACGGCGGCAGGAACGACGGTCTACGCGATCGCCTTCGATTCTGAGCTTTCCGGGTGCACGACGGACGCGACCTACACTCTGACGGGATTGAACGGTGGCGCGCAAACCTGGCCGGGCGGATCCCATCCCCGCTCGCCCTGCAACGCGATTGCCGCGATGGCGTCGAATGCCAACACTTTCTACTCCGACTATACCGACAATACCCATGGCGGCGGCTCCGGATGCGACGCGATCACCACCACCAACCAGAACTACCAATCGCTCACTGCCATCTTCAGGGCGGTCGTGGAGGGGCTCACGATTCCGCGTCTGATACCGAACGGGACGACGTAGAGCTTACGGCGGTTCTCCTGCAACTATGAGCCATTTCGGACAGTATTCAAGGTGGCTTTTTCTTGATGAAAAGGCCACTGAGCGATTGTGCCTTGGTCTACACCTGCAGGAGACCCGCTATAGCAAAGGCAGTTGTGTGTTGTTTTTGAAGGGTGCGGGTGTTCGGGGCGTGCGCCCTTTTTGCTAGTACCGGGAGAAGAAGCAGGCAGCGAGAAGCGCCGCAGCAGCTAATCGAGCTGTTCGGGGATGATGATGAGCACTTCCACTTTGGCGAATTGGCCGTCCTGCAGGGCGGGGCGGAATTGCCACTTGCCGAGGGCGGCGAGGACGAATTGGGCTTGGGGAAAAGCCTGCGGGACAACGATGCTGAGTGTTTCGAAGCGGCCGGATGGATTGATAAAGCCGTGAATCATGATGGCATCGGCGTCGACGGCATCGGCGCCGAGATTGGGACGGACGATGTAATACGGCCAAGGGGCATCCAGCCGGACGATGGTGCCCGCGGCAGAGGCGTCGGCGGAACGCGGAAGCGCGTACTGCATAATCCAGCTCTTGGCCAGCCCGACGTGAAGGTAGACGGTGTAGGCCATCCTGCCGTTCCATACGCCGGCCACTTCGGGATACTGATCCTGAAGCGAATTTCCCACCACCACGGAATTGAAATGGCCGTCCTTGGGCGACAGGATCTGAGTAACGGTCAGCTGGCCGTTTGGTTCCAATCCAAAATCCGCTCCCTGCGTGGCGCCGGGCACATCCGCTTTGCCGGAGCCCGAGGAGGAGCCGGAGCTGCTTACCCCCCCCTGCGGGCTGTGCCCCGCTCCCTGACCGGAATTGTCCGCTTTGGCGGACGAGCCCTGGCCGGAGCCCGAGTCGGCGCTGTTCGTCTTGGCGGATGAACCCTGGCCGGAGCCTGAGCCGGCGCTGTTCGCCTTGGCGGATGAGCCCTGGCCGGAGCCGGCTGTGGCAGACTGAACGGCGGAGTTGTTCTTGTCCGGCGACGAGAGATCCTGCGCCTGGCCTGGCGCGGGCTCTCCCTCCGTCTTCTTGACTGCGGACTCATTCACCGGAGGCAGAGCGACGGTCCCGTTTTTCAAGCGCAGGTCAGACAGGGAGACAATCGCGGCGGGAGTTGGCTGTGCCGACGGCTGCGAGGCGGTGACCGGGGGCAGTTGCACCTGCTGGGGAGCCTGGATGACGACGGGTGAGGTGGTGCTGGCCGAAACGATCGATTTAGCCGAAGGATGGAAGCTGGATGCAACGTTGACGTCGGCCAGGGTCATTTCCTCATTGGGCCGTTCGAGCGAAGGCTTCACATCGGACGCGGTGGGCTTCTCCGGCAAGGGCGGAACGACCTTCTTGACCACCGTTTTGCTTGGCGACCAGATCATGACCTGAGGCATGGGAATCTGCTCGGCGAGCGTGATGGGGTTGGGAATGTCGGGTTGGACCAGTGTTTGCGGACCGGGTCTGGCTTCCGCGACCGGGCGCGGCACAGGCCGGCGAGGCGATGGATTGCCGCCGGAAGCCGGCGCGTGTGTGCCGGAATGCGCCNNAGCCATGGCGGCGAGCGCCTGCTGGTCGGGCATGTGCAGATCGAGCTCGCGGACCATATCGTGTTCCGTGGTCACCCGGGTGAGGGCTGGTTTGTACGCCAGGCCGAACCATATCACGGCGGCAGCCACGCTATGAACAACGATGGATACCGCGAAGGAGGTGGGCTGCGGGCCCAGATCGGACCGCTCGGTGAACAGCGTAACCATGTGAAAGGACATCATTGGCGGAAGTATCCTCCCGCTGGGATATTCCAAATGGACGACAATCTTCCGAACACGCGCACGAAGAACTTCGCTTGCACACGTTTCCACGTTGGCACGCGTTGTCTGACGCAGCTATAACACAGAAGATGCAGGCGAGACCTCCAGCTACTGAATGATTTCACTGTAAACTGGTGGTGAAACGGCTCCCCCCAACAAAAAATGCTGCTGGAAGGCGGCCGGTTCCATTCCAGGGCCGCTGTTGCCACTTTCAGGATCGCTTATTATGCGGGTTTCCCCCATAGCTATTTTGATACCTCATTGACAGATCGTGGCGATTCTATTACGGTTCGGGAGGCGTTCAGGACTACACTGAAACCGCACTTCACGCTTGGACTCGATTGGCAGGCAGGGGCGTGTTGTGTTAAGCATGGTCGGGAAGAGAGAGTCCTCTTCAGGGAGCATCCGCCGCGTGGGGTTTTCGATCTGCCCAGGGAAGGGCATGCAGCGATGGGGGCTGCGGCTTCGGGGTGCCGGGTTTCTGGAGGAGTTGCCCGACGCAGCCAGTGAGGCAGGCATAGAAAGGCGGAGCAGGCGCTAGCCTGCTCCAGCGGGTTAAGGATGAATCGAAGACTCACGACAATTCTCTTCGTCGCAATGTTGATAGCAGGCGTCTGCGCCTGGCTGGTTTATCGCATTGTGGGCGTCCGCATGGCTGGGGCCAGGCCCGTGGCGACTACGCGGGTGGTTGCGGCGGCCAAGGACATTCCCCTGGGATCGGTGTTAACAGCTGCCGATCTTGCCACGATGACGCTGGCGGGCACGCCGCCCAAGGGCGCGATTGTGAAACCGGAAGACGCGATTGGCCGGGGCGTGATTACGCAGATCGCCCAGGGCGAGCCGATTCTGGACAGCCAATTGGCGGGTCTTGGCTCCGGCGGCGGGCTGGCGCCGACGATTCCGCAGGGCATGCGCGCCTGCGCGGTGCGAGTGGATGAGGTGGTGGGTGTATCCGGGTTCGTGATCCCCGGCATGCACGTGGACGTGCTGGTTTCAGGCAACCCGCCGGGCGCCGGCGCCGAGCAAGGCGTGGTGACGCAGACCCTCCTGCAGAACATCCAGGTTCTCTCCGCCGGTACCGATATCCAGAGAGACGCCGAGGGCAAGCCCCAGCAGGTACAAGTGGTGAACCTTCTGGTGACGCCGGAGCAGGCCGAGTTGTTAAGCCTTGCCAGCAATTCGCTGAAGGTCCAACTGGTGCTGCGCAACCCGCTGGATACGCAGATTGCGAAAGTTCCGGCCACGGCCATGCGCAGCCTCTTTGCAGGCGAGACTCCCGCGCCGGCTCCGCGGGCGGCTACCAGTAGAACAGCGAAGCCCGCGACAAAGGCTTATTCGATCGTCGTGATGAACGGCGCCAAAACCACGGAAGAAAAGTTCGCTTCACCAGAGGGGCAGCATTGAGAACGAAGGCATGGGTCACCATCGTATCTTGCAGCGCGCTGTCGTGTGCACTGTATGCCGGGCTGGCAGTGGGGGCCCAGACCGCACCAGCGTCCCCACCGCCGTCAGCACAATCCACGTACGAGGACTCCACCAATGAGCTCTCGGTGACCGTGGGCAAATCAGTCCTGGTGGACTGCGCGCAACCTATCCAGCGCGTCGCCATAGGGCTGGGCGAAATTGCGGAAGCTACGGCGATCAGTCCCACCGAAGTCATGATCGACGGCAAAGCTCCGGGCGAGACGAGCCTGATCATCTGGGACATCCACGGGGGACGCCAGTTCTTCAACGTGACGGTGAGGCCGGTTGCCGCGGTGTCGGGAGACAACCTTGATGCCATCCGGCGCGAGCTCAGGACGGAGCTGCCGGGCCAGACCATTCGCGTGAGCTACAGCAACAACAGCATCTTCCTCCGCGGCACGGTCAATGATCTGACCAGCTCGGCGCGGGCGGTGGAAATCGCGTCGACGGCGGGCAAAGTGGTGAACCTGCTGAGCGTGAACGTGCCCAAGTCGGATCCTCAGATCCTGATCAAAGTGCGCTTCACCAGCGTGGATCGCAGCCTGGCGCGCCAGCTTGGCATCAACCTGTTCAACCTTGGTCTGGGAGACGCTGTCGGAGGTGTGTCGACCGGCCAGTTCACTCCGCCTCTCGTCGGCAACAGCGGTAGTTCGTCGGGTACGGGAGCAGGGGTCGCCGGAACGCAGGGGACGGCGAATTTTTCCCAGGAGGGGAATATTTTTGCGTTCTTCCCCGGTCTGAACGTGGGCGCCGATATCCATGCTCTGGAGACTAAGGGAATAGTGCAAGTGCTGGCGGAGCCCAATCTTATGGCGGCCGACGGCCAGGAGGCGAGCTTCCTGGCGGGCGGAGATTTTCCCTATCCGGTTGTGTCGGGCACGTCGGGTGGCACGGCCGCGGTGAGCATTCAGTTCAAACAATACGGCATCCGGCTCAATTTTATCCCCACCATCACGCCTCGGGGAACCATCCGGCTGCAAGTAGCGCCGGAAGTAAGTGCGCTGGACTACACCCACGAAGTGCAAATCTCGGGATTTGAAGTGCCGGGAATCACTTCGCGGAAAGTGAATACCGAGGTGGAGCTGGCCGACGGGCAAAGTTTCATCATCGGCGGTCTGCTGGACAAGAGCGTTACCGACACCTTCCAGAAGATTCCGTTCCTGGGCGACATTCCGATCCTCGGCAAGCTTTTTCAGTCCGAATCGAAGGTCAAGAACGATACCGAGCTGATTGTGGTTGTCACGCCGGAGATCGTGGCGCCGATTGCGGCGAGCGTATCGGTGCCGGATCTGAATTATCCGGACAAGTTCATGCCGCCCAATTCGAATATTCCCATGCGCCAGCCGGATGAGAAGACGGCGGAGAATACGCTGCCTCCGCAGCCAGCGTCAATTCCAGTGGAGAAGCTGATTGAAAGCATGAAGCCAGAGAAGCCGCTGATGATCGAGTCTTCCACGGGCGGATTCGGCTCCGGCGGAGGACAGGGCATGAACTCGGGCGGGGGCGGCGGCGCGAGCACGGGGATGGGAACGCCTCAGCAATAGAAGTTGCTGCCGGCGAATGCGCCAAAACTCCGAGGCAAGCGGGTGAGTCCGTTGCAAAGGATCGTAAAGGCCCTGCGGGAATTCTTTGCGCCGCGGCCGGCGGCGGCCCTTCAGGGGCCGCTGCGGGTTCTGAACGTGACACGCGGCACGGTGCTGGCTACGCGGCTCGAAGCCGCGCATACAGGGCCAACGCGCAGGAAGGGTCTGTTGGGGCGGGAAGGCCTTTTGCCGGGCGAAGGACTGTGGATAGTTCCCTGCGAGTCGGTGCATACGTTCTTCATGCGATTCCCTATCGATCTGGTCTATCTGGACCGCAACAACCGTATCAGGAAGGTGAGAAGCGGCGTAGGCCCATGGAGGATGTCGGCTTGCTGGTCCGCGCATTCTGTACTGGAACTGGCGGCGGGCACGGCCGCGGCCACACGGACAGAGCGCGGAGACTCCGTAGAGTTCGCACCCGCCACAAGCGAAGCAGAGAGCGGAGTCTGATCAACAGTTTCGCCCTCAAGCCCTCCCCTGAGGGGAAATAAAAGCAGGTTCAGATGACAAAGGCACGGCTGGACGGTCTGTAATTACTGCTCCTCGGCAGTGTTTTCTTTGTCGCCATCGGCGCGTTGTGGGAATACACCAATCCTGTGGGGATGACGGACTTCCTGGAGATCTATGCGAGTTCGCGCTGCGTCGCGGAGCATCACGATGCCTATCAGACAGACGAGTTAACAGCTTGTTATCGCGCGAACATAGGAGAGTTGCTAGCCGACTCCGGCGTTTCGCATATAAAGCGCGAGGCTGTTTTGACTTGCAACAACTTTCCCACGACATTGTTCCTCGTAATTCCCCTCGCGGCTTTGCCTTGGAAGATCGCGGCGCCGGTTTGGATGGCTCTCATCGCGGGTTGTTTCATCGCCGCCTGTTTTTGCTTATGGAGCTTTGGCGCCGGCTCGGAGCCGCGTATCTATGGCGCGTTGATTTTCCTCATCATGGTCAACAGCGGACAACTTCTGTCCACCGGCAATACCGCAGGTCTGGTCGTCAGCCTTGCCGTTATCGCCACCTGCTGCTTTCTTCAGGAGCGCTTCGTGCCTGCCGGCATCGTATGCCTGGCCGTAGCGCTCGTGATGAAACCTCATGACGCGGGGCCGATATGGCTGTACTTTCTTTTGGCCGGTGGAATCCACCGCAAGCGCGCCATTCAAACCCTTGCCTTGACGATAGCGATTCTTTTGGCGGCGGTTTTGTGGGTATCGCACGCCGCGCCGCATTGGTTTCTGGAACTCCAATCCAACCCGGCGGCCAGCTTTTCGAGCGGCGGGGTCAACGATCCAGGGCCCAGCACAGGGGGCGGCTTCGGCGTTGTCAAGGTCATTAACTTGCAGGCGGCGTTGAGCTTCATCCGCAACGACGCGCGCTTTTACAACCCAGTCGCTTACGTCGTCTGCGGCGCGCTCCTGCTCGCTTGGTGCGTCAAGACCCTTCGCTCGGGCTTCTCGCGCAAGAGGTCCCGGTTTGCGCTCGCGGCCATCTCAGCTCTCGCCATGTTGCCGACTTATCACCGCACCTACGACGCCAGACTGCTATTGCTGACGGTGCCGGCCTGCGCGTTGCTCTGGAGGCAACGTGGCCCGATTGCGTGGTGGGCGTTACTGCTCAGCGTTGCAGGAATAATCATCACCGGCGATCTCTTCTGGGTTGTGCTCTTTCAATTCACGCGCTATTCGCGCCCTTCGATCACGTGGGCTATGATCCCCACTCCGCTCGTCCTGCTCGCGGTTGGTGGGTTCTATTTGTGGATCTATCTTCGCGGCGTACCCATGTCGGCTGCGGCCGCCGGCGAATCGCCCGATACTCCAGCGAGAAAAGTTATCGCAGGGTTTGTGAAGCCGTGACTTGCGCCGCGGCGGCCTGGCGGGAAGCGGTGCGCGCAAACAGATACCACGCAAGCTAAGGGGTTGTTGAGAGTTCCTTCCGCCGCGAAGCCAAAACCCTCCACTGCTTCCATACCGCCCATCCAGCCAGCGCAACTGTGACCGCCACGAACGACCACGTGACGAAGGGGTGGGCGATCAGGATGAAAGACTCGAAGCGCATCGCCAGCGACCAGGCTAGGACGGTTCCGAGAAAAAGCATGGTCTGCTTCAGATCGTTCGATCCCACGCCGGCCGCAAACGCGCCGAAGGCAAGCCCGGGAATGAGATCGATGACATAATGCTCGCCGGTTGAGAGTGTAGCGAGGCAGGTGCTGGCGAAGAACGCCAGCGCGACCGCCTTCCACAGCTTGCCTGGGGCATAGAGGAGAAATAAGAAAGCCGTGCCGACATGCAAGGAAGGAAAAGCGTTCGGCATTCCCGTGAGGCGGATGGCGTCAGTCTGAACAGCGGGTGGATGGAGCCACTCCTGGCCAAAAGCATAGACAGGCCCGCAGGCGGGAAAGATGGCATAGAGGGGCGGCCCTGCAACCAATTCGGCGACGTAAGCCAGCACGACCGAGGCACGAAGATCGCGGTAGCGTGTGACGAGGAACCAGGTGATCATCATGGGGACCATCATTTGATAAATGATCCAAAGGGGAACGCGCCAAAAGCCTTGCAACGGACGCGCCATGGCAGCGGCCTGGAGGCCCAGCGACTCGTCGACGCGGAAGAGAATGTGGTCGAATTTCCAAGGGAGGAGGCCGCCTTCGCGTCCCATCAAAGTGGTGAGGAGAAAACCGTAAAAGAGGTTCAACACCAGGGCAAAGACCAGCAGAGGACGCGTTTTGTCTTTCTGGTCCCTGAGCATCCAAATCGTCGCCAGAAAGAGGGCCAATATTCCGAGGACTGGTGGATTCAACAGCAGGTGAATGACGTGCATGTTCCCCTCTTGCCCGAAGGCGTCTGTAGGGTGATTATGAGGTCGCAACGGCTGTAACACTGGCCTCACGGGCAGAAGCGCGCGCAAACAGATACCATGCCAGCCACGCCGGCGCCGTCCACAGATACGCGGGCGAGTGCAGTCCGAAGGGCGAGATGATCTGAAGTTCGATGGCGACATAGATCAGCGCCAGAACCGGGAGCATAAGCCGGGACGGGTTCCTGGAAACGGCAAAGAGAATCGCCGGTATGGCAAGGGACTGATCGAAGATCCAGCCAAAGGGAGCAACGAAAAGGGATACCAGCAGCAGCGGGCTGCCGTTCTCAAACCAATCCTAGGAGTGGCGGCGCGGCCAGAAATAGAGCAAGGCCCAGATGCAGCCGAGCAGGGAGGGCACGAATGCGATCCACTCCGCGGCGGGATGGATCCAATCGCGCAAAGCGTCGCCGAGACACGGGGTAAATTCACGCGTAATCACCGAAGTGCGCATGTAGTACGCGTACTGGCTCCATGCCGCGGGGTCGATGCACGTGGTGACGATGCCGCCGGCAGCAAATGCCGCCACGCCTCCGGCCAGAACGCGATAGCTTCGCGAGACGAAGATCCAGACCAGAAGAACGAGGGCAAAAGGAAGAAACAGGTGGGGCTTGAGCGTGCACAGCCAGAGTGCGGCGCCGGCCGCGAAGGGGCGGGTTTTATGCAGGCGGAGAAAGAGGACCAATCCGAAGAGCAAGAGGATTGAGGTCTGGCCCAGGATGACGCAGAACAGCGCCGGCGGGAAGCAATAGCCGAGCCAGTCGAGCCGGCTGCCCGCACGGCCCAGTATCTTCCAAAGGATGCGCACCGAGGCGATGAGAAGGCCCAGCATCGCGAGCGACCAGGGGAGCGCCGAGGCCACGGGGCCGAAGTAACCCAACGGAAAAGCCAGCGGCAAGGCCCAGGGAGTGTTGCGCATGTAGTAGGAGGCGTTGCCCTGGAGTCCCGCGTCGCGCTCGATGCGGCTCAGGGCGTCAGGATCGTACGGATTGCCATGGCGAACAAGCTGTTGGCCGGTGGCCCAATAGACGATGAAATCGCGCCGGGCGACGATGGCGCGATTGAAAGGCATGGTGCTGAGAAACAGAGTGGTGAAGACCACCCCCAGCGCGCAGGCAACCGCGATCAAAAGTACGGTAAAATCGCGCTCCTTCTTCACGTCAAGGACACCTTTCTGTTCCCGGTCATCGCAATTATATCGGCCAAGTGAGATCGATTTGAGATCGCCGCGCCGTGACTCCCCTGCGGAACGCACTCGGGTCCCCGGATCGTTGCCGCGGTTTGGCTCAGCTTGAACTCAGGTGTTGTCCTGGGGCGGGCGAGCGGCTGGAGAGGCGGCGGATGCGCGCGCAAAAAGGTACCAAGCGAGCCACGCGGGCGCAGTCCACAGATAAAGGGGCGATGTGACTCTGACCGCGCAGAGTTCTATATCCGTGCCTAGAATCGTCAGCGCGAGAACCACCAGCAGCTTGCGGGAGCGGGTGACGTAGGCGCCCTCGAGCAGGGCGGGAATGGCGACACCCTGGTCGTAGAACCAGCAGTAGGGCGCAGTCAGAAGCGACACCAGCATGAGTAGGCTACCGTTCTGTGCCCAGTCCCAGCCGCGCCTGCGCCGCCAGAAGTAAATCAGCGCCCAAACGCAGCCCAGCGTGGCGGGCAGGTATTGGAGCCAGACGGCCTGCGGTCTAAGCCAAAAGCGGAACGCGTCGCTGAGGCAAGGAATGAACTCGTTCTCGACGGCCGGCGAGTGCATCATGCGCAGGTATTCCGGCCAGGCGCTGGCATCGATCAAGAAAGCGGCCGCGCTGCTGAGGACGATGGCAACGGCAGCGCCGGCCACGATTTTGTAGCGTCGCGTAATGAGAACCCATGCCAGCAAAACAACCGAGAAGGGGACGAAGAGCTGCGGCTTGAGGGCGCAAAGCCAGAGTGCGGCGCCGGCGGCGAACGGGCGGGAGCGATAAAAGTGAAGAAACAACGCCAGCCCCAAAAGCGCGAAGAGCGAAGTTTGACCCATGATGAGGCAGATCAACGCCGGGGTGAATGCGAACCCGAGCCAGTGAATGCGATTGGGAGGAGAGCCGTGCAGGCCGCGAACCATGCGGACCGAGATGAGGAGACAGGCGAGGAGGAGCAAGGTCCACAGGATGGCCGCAAAGCGCAGTCCGAGAAAGCCCAGGGGATAGGCGAGCGGAAGCGCCCAGGGCGGGTTGCGCATGATGAGGACCGCCTTCACGGTCAAGCCTGCGGAGTGCTCGAGCGCCGCGATGGCGTTGCGGTCGTAAGGGTTGCCGTGGTGGACAAGTTGTTGGCCGGTGACCCAGTAGGAGACAAAATCGCGCGAGGCAGCCAGGTTGCCCGCCAGGGGCACGGCGCAGATAAATAGAATGGTGAGCGCAAGCGCAAGCCCGGCAACAGCGGCGATCGAAAACTCCGCGAAATCGCGGCGCTCCTGCGCTGGGGGAAGATCCAACTTGCTTGCCATGGGGGCTATTCTACGGTAGTCGGCGAGGGGATGGGGTTGCGGCGGGTCCTTGCAAACCCTTGTACTTCAAAAAATTGCTGCATAGAGTTGTCAAGTCGGTGCTATTATAAAGGTCCCCCAAGGTTGCCGGTGTTGGCGCTCGAGTTGTACAAGTTTGGGCGCCAACGATGTATACAGGGCCTGTCGATGATCCAGTGGCTGTAAACAGGGGTATACAACCCCCGATGTCAATCTGGACTGTGTTTCTTGTAAAGTGTTGATTTTAAATCCACAGCCATTTTGCACAAGAATGGCACAACAAGTGCTACAAAAACAATGCCCAGCTGAGTCTGGGAAATCGAACTCTCGGAGAGAAGAACGATGAATCAACTCTATTTGTCCCTCTATGTAAAGCTGCAGAACCTGATGAGCCGCGAGGAAGGTCAGGANNTTCACCAACATCAGCAACTCGCTCGCGTAATCGTTTAACCGCAACGAGTCCAGAACCTCAGCCCCTTAGCGGGAGGGAGCGGGACCGCCCAACCGGCGGAGAACGCACTTCCTGCCAAGGGCAACCGCTCATAAAAGAGCAGCAAGCAACCGGGCAAAGACGACCAACCTGAGCACCTGTTCTTGCCCGTAAAGCCATGAGAAATCGTGGCGACCCAGTTAGGCCGGCTCAGGCCGGAAGATCACCAAAAAGGAGATCCCGCAGATGCACGACACACTTCTTAGAACCTGTTTAAAAACT
>PMYE01000054.1 GCA_003171315.1 Acidobacteriaceae bacterium | reverse complement strand
TATGGCAAGCGCGGCGAAGCTGTAGTGCAAAAGAACTTCGCAGCCGTCGATCACGCACTGGCGCACCTGCACAAGGTGGAGCTGCCCTCGGCAGCCACTGCCAACTTCGATGTGACGGGCGCGTTTTCCGACAAAGCGCCGAAGTTTGTTCACGATGTGCTGGGCCAGATCGCCGAAGGCAAGGGCGATCTGATTCCGGTGAGCGCGATTCCAGCCGGCGGCGGGTTCCCTTCGGGTACAGCGCAGTGGGAGAAGCGCAACATNNATTCAGTGCGGCAAGTGCGTGATGGTGTGCCCGCACGCGGTGATTCGCGCCAAGATTTACAACCCCGAGCTCGGCGACAAAGCCCCGGCAACCTTCAAGTGGGCGAAGCCCAAGTGGCGCGGCATGGAGCAGGAGCACTACACGTTGCAGGTGGCTCCCGAAGATTGTACCGGCTGCGGCGTGTGCGTCGAAGTCTGTCCCGTGAAGAGCAAGAGCGACGCCAGCAAGAAGGCCATCAATATGGCGCCGCAAGCGCCTCTGCGCGAGCCGGAGCGGGAGAATTGGGAGTTCTTCCTCTCGCTGCCCGAGGTCGACCGCACGAAGCTCTCGCACACGCAGGTGAAGGACATCCAACTGCTGGAGCCGCTGTTTGAGTTTTCGGGCGCGTGCTCAGGCTGCGGCGAAACGCCCTACATCAAGCTGCTGACGCAGTTGTTCGGCGACCGGCTGTACATCGCCAACGCCACCGGCTGCTCTTCGATCTATGGCGGCAACCTGCCGACCACGCCGTATACGCACAACGCACAAGGCCGCGGGCCGGCGTGGTCCAACTCGCTCTTTGAAGACAACGCGGAGTTCGGGTTCGGCATGAGGGTCGCGCTCGATCAGCAGAAGGCCTTTGCCGAAATGCTGGTGACGCGGCTGGCTTCGGCCGTGGGCGCGGAGCTTGCGGCGGACCTCGTGGGAGCATCGCAAAAGACCGAGATGGAGATCAACCAGCAGCGCGAGCGGGTGAAGGCACTTCGTGCCGTGCTGGACGGGAACAGTTCTTCCGATGCAAAAAATCTGCTGGCGATCGCGGATGCGCTGGTCCGCAAGAGCGTGTGGATCCTGGGCGGCGACGGCTGGGCGTTCGACATCGGTTTTGGCGGGCTCGATCATGTGCTGGGCTCGGGTAAGAACGTGAACGTGCTGGTGCTTGACACCGAAGTCTATTCGAATACCGGCGGCCAGGCCTCGAAGGCTACGCCGCGCGGCGCAGTGGCCAAGTTCGCGGCCAGCGGCAAGCCGAACAGCCGCAAGGATCTGGCTATGGAGGCGGTCAGCTACGGCTCCGTCTATGTGGCGCAGGTAGCGCTGGGCGGCAACGACATGCACGTTGTGAAGGCCTTCCAGGAAGCCGAGGCGCACGACGGGCCGTCGATCATCATTGCGTACGCAAGCTGCATCGCCCACGGCTATGACCTGGTGCACGGGCTGGAACAGCAGAAGCTCGCCGTGCAAGCAGGCTACTGGCCGCTCATGCGCTACAATCCCGCACTGCGCGAAGAGGGCAAGAATCCCTTCCAGCTCGACTCCAAAGCGCCGGCGATCCGGCTCAAGGAGTACGCTTACCGCGAAGCTCGGTACACCATGCTGGCGCGAAGCAATCCAGATCTGGCCGCGGCGCTGCTGAAGGAAGCGCAGGACGATGTGGAGCGCCAGTGGCGCGTCTACTCCGCCCGC
Source organism: Acidobacteriaceae bacterium (assembly GCA_003171315.1). GTDB lineage: Bacteria > Acidobacteriota > Terriglobia > Terriglobales > Acidobacteriaceae > Telmatobacter. Next base: position 13,485 of record PMYE01000054.1, on the reverse strand, counting down.
GCGGCGATGCCGGGCCGCGGAGAGACACCGCACATCGCGCCCCTGGAAAAACCTGAAGAAAAACCGGAAGAGAAACTGGCGGCTGCGGCTGCCGGAGGTGAGGAATGACCGAACTTTCCATGCAATACCTCGGCATGAAGTTGAGCGGCCCGATTGTGGTTGCGTCGACACCGCTCTCCGAGTCGCTGGACAATATTCGTCACATGGAGGATGCGGGAGCTTCAGCCATTGTGCTCACATCGCTCTTTGAAGAGCAGTTGGCGCTAGAGTCGCGCGCCCTCGACGAAGATCTGTCGCGAGGCACGAATTCCTTCGCCGAGTCTCTCAATTACCTGCCCGAACTCAACGATTACCGCATGACCCATGAAGGGTATCTGGAGCATCTGCGGCGCGCCCGCGAGGCCGTCGACATTCCCATCATGGCCAGCCTGAACGGCGCCACGAGCGGCGGCTGGGTGCGCTTTGCCAAAGAGATGGAACAGGCCGGCGCCCAGGCCATCGAGCTGAACACCTATGCGCTGGTCACTGACCGCAGCCAGACTTCGGACGAGATCGAGCGACTGCTACTCGAACTGGTTGCAGGAGTTTGTAAAGCCGTCAAAGTTCCCGTCGCCATCAAGCTCTCACAGTCGTTCACCAGTTTGCCCAATCTGTGCGCGCGCCTCGAAGAAGCGGGCGCATGTGGCGTCGTCCTCTTCAACCGGTTCTATCAGCCGGATTTTGACATTGAAGCGCTGGAGGTGCGGCCCACATTGCATTTCTCCACGCCGTCCGAGTTGTTGCCGCGCCTGCACTGGGCGGCCATACTCTACGGCCATCTCAAGGGCGACATCGGCATCACCGGCGGCGTGCACTCCGCCGAAGATGTGCTGAAGGCGATCATGGCGGGCGGTAGCGTGGCCATGATGGTCTCCGCGCTGCACATCCACGGCATCGAGCACATCGCGCGTGTGCTGGCGGACCTGCGCTATTGGCTGGAAAAGCGCGAGTACCCATCGCTGGCCGAGACACGCGGCTGCCTCAGCCGCCGTTCCGTGCCCGACACCTCGCCCTACGATCGCGGCAATTACATCAAAACGCTGAGTTCCTACAGCCTGCGCCAGACGATGGCGGCGTTCTGAACTTGTCCATGCTTTCTTTGCGATCGGCGGCTGCGGCAAATGCAGCCGCCGCAGTTTTTTGAGAGCGAATTCCGATGTTCCGGCGAGGTCTCTTGCAATGACAAGAATCAAGCAGCAATTTCGCAAGAGTGCCCATGCAAAGTGGGCGCTTTCGATTGTCACGGGCCTCTTGCTGTTGAACAGTCCGGGCCGCGCGCCAGCGCAGGAGCCACATTTCTGGTCGATCGCCCTGGCGGACACGGTCATGAAGCGCAATACCGGCGCGCCCGGAGATTCGCTCACGCGGTGGTCCTACTGGAAGGGCTACACTCTGAACGGATTCGAGCTGTTATGGCAATCGACCGGCGATCCGCGGTACCTGAACTACATCAAGCAGCAGATTGACCCGCACATCGATCGCAACGGCAATCTTGTGGACGTCAAGCTCGATAGCCTCGACAACGCCATGGCGGGCAACATCGTGGTGGGCCTGTACGAGCATACGCACGATCCGCGTTATCGCGCAGCCGCGACCCAGATCCGCAGAATGTTCGACACCTATCCGCGCAACCCGGATGGAGGACTCTGGCACAATCCCAGGCTGCGCGGTGAAATGTGGGTCGATGGAGTCTTTATGGGGCAGATGTTTCTGCTCCGGTATGGTGACTCCATCGGCGATCGCAAGTACTGCTTTGATGAAGCGGTGAAACAGATTACGGTTTTTGCGCACCACGCTCTCAAAGACAATGGCGGACTCTACTATCACGCCTGGGCAGCGAATCCCGATTCGGCCACGGTGGTCCCGCAACGCAAAGCGCACTGGGCAGATCCGGCGACAGGGCTTTCACGGGAAGTATGGAGCGAGGGGCTGGGCTGGTATTCCCTGGTAATTGTGGAAGCATTGGGGCGTCTGCCGGCCGATTATCCCGGCCGTGCGGAGGTGCTGGATATCTATGAGCGGCTTGCGGCAGGTTTGAAGCGAGCGCAGGACCCGGTGAGCGGAGGGTGGTATTTTATCGTCGACAAACCGGGCCGCAGCGACAATTGGATCGACACCTCGGGCAGCGCCATGTTCACCTATGCTCTCGAACGCGGCATCGAACTGGGCCTGCTGGATGGCAAGGCATACGCGCCGGTGGTCACGGCAGGTTATCGCGCAATCACGCACAAAGCGCGGGTGAACAGTGACGGCCTCGTCGATATATTGAGCGCATGCGACGGCGTCTGCGTACAAGCCAGCTACGCGGACTATGTGGGCTGCAAGCGAGTCATCAACGCAAAGGAAGCCGTCGGTGGGTTTCTGTGGGCGACGGCGATTGTGGAGAAGCCCGGCCGCCCCGATGAACAGAAAGCACGAGGTTCCGCGCCGTAGGCGATTCCAGGCTTCTTTCGATTACTCGAAATGAGGGGAGCTTCAACTTGCTCAGCGGCCAAGAAAGCGCAGCACGGCCTTTTCCAGAATGCCGCGCGCGCGTGGGATAGCGGCTTCGACGGGCGCGCTGAATGTTTCGCCTAGTTCGGTAGAGCCTACCCCGACGGTTAACAGCATGGCATGGGATTTGATTGAGCCATAGAGTGAGCGCGTCACACCCAGGAGTTCGGACGGCTTGAGGTGATGCGAAGGCGGTGCTGAGCTGTCGACACGCGACGGGACCGGGATGAGCCTGACGCGTCCTGGAGGAGAACTCGCTGAGGAGTCGACGAAGAGCACGCAATCAGCGGCGGCAATCTCTACGGCCAGGTCGGGAGTCCACTGCTGACGCGAAATGACGCGTACATCGGGTTCCTGGCGGAATCGCTCCTCCGCCCATGCGGCGAGTTTCGGGCCTACGCCGTCGTCGCTGCGCAAGGTGTTGCCGCAGGCTAGGATGAGACAGCGTGCTTTTGGTTCGGTCATGTAAATACCTACAAAAGCAACCGCAGATCCTTCGACTCCGCTGCGCTTCGCTCAGGATGACAGCTCTTTTGTTGGCTTCATCCTTTGATTCCAATCGCTAGCGGACCAACCGGTCGACGACTTCGCCGTCAGCCGACAAAAGCGAAATTTCGAGCGGCATCTGGCCGGCGGCGTGCGAAGAGCAGCTCAGGCACGGATCGAAGGTGCGCACAACAGCTTCCACTCGATTCAGAATGCCCTCGGTGAACTTACCCTTCTTCACATAGTGCTTGGCGGCCTGCAAAACGCCAAGGTTCATGGCCTTATTGTTCTGGCCGGTGGCGATCACCAGGTTGGCCCAGGTGATCTTGCCGTTCTCGTCCACCTTGTAGTGGTGGTGCAGCACGCCGCGCGGCGCTTCGGCCTGGCCAGTGCCTTCCAGCCGGTTGACGCCTGCCGTGGCGCGGACGTGTTTGTCGAGAATACGCGGATCGGCAAGGATCTCTTCGATCTTCTCCACGCCGTAAAGCATCTCCACAAGCCTCGCATGGTGGTAATGGAACGAACTCTCGACCGGGCCCGCCGCCAACTGCTTGAACCCGGCGAGTTCCTGTTCGGCTTTGGGCGTGCCCATGCTCTTCACGATGTTCAGCCGCGCCAGCGGCCCCACGCGATAGCTCCCTTCGGGATATCCGAGCGGCTTGTAGTAGGCGAACTTCGTGTAGCTGTAAGGTTCCACCGCTTCGCCAATCACTTCGGCGTAACGGCTCGCCGTGATACCGTCCTCGATCGTTTTTCCTCTGGCGTCGATCAGGCGCAAGGCGCCATCCGTGAACTCGATCGACTCATCCTCGTTGATGAGGCTGAGGTAATTCGACGGGAAGTTAGCGAAAACTCCGATCTCTGCTTTGAACGTGTCCGCGATCTTCTTGTACGCTCCCAGGGCCAGGTCGATATTTGCGTAGGCCTCCGGGATCATGGCCAGAATCTTGTCGCGCTTTGCGGCCGCAAGCGGCTCGGTCACGCCACCGGGCACAACCCAGCCCGGATGCACGCGTTTGTCGGCGAGCAGTTCGATGATGCTCTGCCCGAAGCGCCGCAGCGCGATGCCGGCGCGGCCCAGCTCGGGTTTGGTTGCCGCCACGCCCAGAATGTTCCGGACCTTGGGATCGGCCTCCATGCCCAGCAGCAGATCGGGCGAGGCGAGATAAAAGAAGCTCAGCGCATGCGACTGCACCATCTGCGCCAGATTCAACATGCGCCGCAACTGCGCTGCGGTGTGCGGAATCCGCACCGACATGATGGCCTCGCAGGCCTTGGCTGACGCAATGAGGTGCGAAACCGGGCAGATGCCGCAGATGCGCGCCATCAGGCTGGGCATCTCGTAGAACGGCCGGCCCTCGGAAAAACGCTCAAAGCCGCGGACTTGCGTCACGTGAAAATGCGCGTCTTCCACCTCGCCCTTGTCGTTCAGCTGGATGGTGATCTTGCCGTGTCCTTCAAGGCGCGTTACCGGATCGATGGTGATGGTCTGGCTCATAGGGCTCATCTCCGAATGGTTAAGCTCCAAAGCGGGTAAGCGCCGGAATATCCAGCGGCCCGCCGTTCACCAGCGCGGTCAGCGCGGTGTGAAATGTGCCGGCAGAGGGCGGGCAGCCGGGCAGAAACACGTCCACCTTCACAAACTCGTGAATGGGACGCACCACACGCAGCAGCTTGGGCACCACGACACAAGGAATCTGCGCCTGCGCGCTGGCGTTCTGAATGTAGGCGCGGTCGAGAATCGCCTCCGGCCCGATGGGGTTGCGCATCGACGGCACGTTTCCCGTGATGGCGCAGTCGCCCATCGCAATCAGCATCTTGGAGCGATCGCGAATCTTCTTGATCTTCTTTTCGTCGTCCACCGAAGCCACGGCTCCCTCTACCAGCGCGATATCCACCTCGTCAGGGAACTCCTTGGTGTCCACGATGGGGCTATAGACCACGTCTACCACTTCCGCCAGCTCAAGAAGCCGCTCGTCCATATCAAGAAAGGACATGTGGCAGCCGGAACATCCGTCCAGCCAGACTGTCGCCAATTTCAGTTTGCTCATTGCGCTTCCCTCATAAGGTTCAGATAGGGCAGAAAATCAGGGTACTTGGGATGATCGGAGCCGATCTTGCTTTTGTCGAAGAGGGCTCCGGTAGGGCACACCTGCACGCACTTGCCGCAGCGGGTGCAAGCCGAGCCTCCCCAATCCTGGTGCAGGTCAGAGATGATCAGCGAATTGATGCCGCGGCCCATCACGTCCCATATGTGCGCGCCCTCGATCTCAGAGCAGACGCGCACGCAGCGCGTGCACAGAATGCAGCGGTTGTGGTCCAGAGTGAAGCGCTCGTGCGAGGCGTCGACGCTGAGCTCGGGGTTGCGGTAGGGCAGGCGAATGTGGGTGAGGCCCTGCTCCTGGCCGAGGGTCTGCAACTCGCAATGGCCGTTGGAGACGCAGACCGAGCAGATGTGGTTGCGCTCGGCGAATAGCAGTTCCAAAATCGTGCGGCGGTGCTTTTGCAGGCGTTCGGTGTTGGTGCTTACCTCCATGCCCTCCTGCACCGTAGCCACGCAAGCCGGCAGCAGCTTGTTGCTGCCTTTGATTTCGACCAGGCACAGACGGCACGCGCCCACGTCGCTCAGGCCGTCGAGATGGCAGAGCGTGGGAATGTTGATTTCGTTTTCGCGCGCCACTTCCAGAATCGTCTGGCCGGCGCGAGCGCTTACCTCCTGCTCGTCGATGACAAGAGTTTTGACGTCGGTTTCCACGCTCATGCCACCACCTCCAGGGCCGCTTCCATGTTGCAGACGCCGGCCGGACAGCGTTTGTTCACAATGTGCTCGAGGTATTCGTTGCGGAAATACTTGAGCGTGCTCAAGACGGGGTTGGGCGCCGTCTGGCCCAGGCCGCACAGGCTCGTCTCCTTCACCGTGGAGCAGAGATCCTCAAGAAGCGCCAGGTCATCCATGGTTCCGGTCCCGTTGCAGATGCGCGTGAGCAGTGTGTGCATCTGCGCCGTGCCCGCGCGGCAGGGAATGCACTTGCCGCACGACTCGGTCATGCAGAACTCGATAAAGAAGCGCGCCACGTTGACCATGCAGGAAGTGTCGTCCATGACGATCATGCCNNATGCCGCCCGAGCCCATGATCGAACCCATCTTCAGCAGCGCGTCGTAGCTCACGCCGACGTCGAGCATCTCCGCCGGGATGCAGCCGCCGGAGGGCCCGCCGGTTTGCACCGCCTTGAAGGTATGGCCGCCGGGCACGCCACCACCGATGTCCTCGATGATTTCGCGCAGCTTGATGCCCATGGGCACTTCCACCAGGCCGGTGTTGGCGATTTTGCCGGTGAGCGCGAAGACCTTGGTACCCTTGCTGCGCTCCGACCCCATGTTGAAGAACCACTTGCCGCCGTTGCGCACGATCGGCGCAATGTTGGCGTAGGTTTCCACATTATTGATCAGCGTGGGCTTGCCCCACAGTCCGCTAGCGGCCGGATACGGGGGCCGCGGCTTGGGCGTGCCACGCTTGCCTTCGATCGAAGCGATCAGCGCCGTCTCTTCGCCGCATACAAACGCGCCCGCGCCGAGCCGGATTTCCACATCGAAGTTGAACGGCGTGTTGCAGATGTTGTTGCCCAGCAGCCCGTGCCTCCGCGCCTCGCGCAGGGCGGTCGTCAGCCGCGACACGGCCACTGGATACTCCGCGCGGACATAAATGAATCCTTTGCTCGCGCCTACAGCATAGGCGGCAATGGCCATGCCCTCTATCACGCGATGCGGATCGCCCTCCATCACGCTGCGGTCCATGAACGCACCGGGGTCGCCTTCGTCGCCGTTGCAGATTACAAATTTCGGGTCGCCCGCGGCCTTTGCTACCGTGCCCCACTTGAGTCCCGTGGGATAGCCGCCGCCTCCGCGCCCGCGCAGGCCGCTCTCCGTGACGCGGTGAATTACGCCTTTGGGCGTCATCTCGGTGAGCACCGTCAACAGCGCCTTGTAGCCGTCGCGGGCAATGTAGTCATCAATCTTCTCCGGATCGATGTAGCCGGCGTTTTCGAGCACCACGCGCACCTGCTTGTCAAAGTGCTCGTTCAGGTCGCACTGCAGCTCAGGCGCCGGCGCACCGCCCAGGCTCTTCACAATCGCTTCGGCGTGGCCCGCGTTCACGCGGTGGTAAAGCGTCTCCGCCGGATCGACGCGCACCAGAGGCCCGTGCGAGCACGGGCCCATACAGCCTGTGCGCCGCACCAGCACCGTTTTGCCCGAGGCTTCGGCGGCCTTGACCAACGCATCTTTCAACTTGTCGGCGCCCTGGCTGGCGCACGCCAAGTCCATGCACACATTTACCTCGTAATCGTACTTGGCGTTTTCCTGATTGACGCTTTTGGCAATCTGTTCGAGCTCCTCGATGGTCATTCCACGGCCCACCTTTCCAGTTGCTCGAGCATCTGTTCACGGCTCATCTCGCCCACCACTTCGCCATCGAACAACGCCACCGGCGCGCGGCTGCACGCGCCCACGCAGCGCGCCGTCATCAGGCTGATCTCTCCGTCTTTCGTCGTCTGACCCTGCGCGATGCCCAGCCGCTTCTCCGCCCCGGCAATCAGGTTGTCCGCGCCCTTGATGTAGCACGCCGTGCCGGCGCACACCGTCAAGGTGTGTTTCCCAGGCGGCTTCAGGCTGAAGTAGTGATAAAACGTGGCTACGCCGTAAGCCTGACTCAGCGGCACGCGCAGCGAAAGAGCAACGAAGCGGATCGACTCGTCGTCCAGATATCCAAACGACGACTGCACCGTGTGCAGCGCCTCAATCAGCGCGTGACGGGCAAACCCGTTCTTGCGCATGGTGCCGTTCACGATCTTCCATCGTTTGTCTTCGCTGGGTAGTGGCGGGGGCGTGAATGCGGGCACATTTCCTCCCTGTTCGGTGCATCCGGAGACGTGAATCAGGCGCGGAGCGGGGGATTGGCCCGCTCTGGCAGTTACCTATTATTGTTCTACGTGCCGGAGGCTTTCGCAATCCGTGACAGCAGTCACGTGCGTGTGTGGCTATCCTATTTATTGGCATGGATTTCGGCCGTTCCCAAATGCGGTCGCCAGCCTCAAGCGTTCAGTTGGCCGGCAGCGGTGTCGCGGCGCACGGCGCCGAAGAGAGAACGGCGCGAACGCTGTGCGCAAGATCACGCGAAAAACCCGATCCTCCCTTCCCGCCCGCGACAGCCCCCGCCGCCGAACTGCCGGCGTCAATCTCCCGTGCCAGTAACTCTTTTACTTGCCCGGTTTGAGCTCAAGATGGTAGTCGCTGTAATCGATCATCACCACGGTCCGCCCAAACAGAAAGCTGTCCGACTCGGCGCGCGCATGCGTGGCCATCGCGTAGCCGCCGATGTTTATGTACTGCCGCATCATGTGCGTCGATCCCGAAAACGCCGAAGGATTCTTTGACGCGGTTCCGTCGATCTGCACCAGGGAACCGTCTCGCGCGTCCACCCACATGGTTCCGTCGATCATGTTAGTCGCCTTCTCTTTGGGCGTAATAGCAAGGGCGAAGCAGTCGCGTCCATTCAGCTTCTGCACTCCGCCGGGTTTCAACTTCATCTCGTAATTCGCTGACGAGAACCACGACTTTTCCACGTTCCCCGGTTCGTTGATGGTCTGCTCGTTATCGAGAAGCGGCTTCAATCCGAACCGTAGAAAAATCGACGATCCACTCTGCGAGAGCACGGTATACGTCTTGCCTACGCCCTTCTTGTAAGTGTCCTTCACCGTCATCTCCGCCACGGGATGCACCTCATCACCGCTTCTGTAGACGGCATAGTGCTCAATGTCCGTGAACCCGAGAATGTTGTCAAATCGGGCCGCAATCGCGGCATCGATGCCTCGGATCACTTCCGCCGCGCTCGGCTCCTGTGCGGTTGTCATCGTACCCAGCAGGACCGCCATCGCAACTCCCGCAACCGCGCCCGCCGTTCTTGATGGCTTGCAATCCATCATTCCTCTTCCGCCACACTCAAATTATGCGACTTTTCCCATGCCCGCGCCGCCACGCCCGGCCCAAATCATGCGATCGTAAGCGGCGCGAGCCAGGAACGCGCAGAACCCCATGCGCTATGCTGATCTCCTGAGCGAGGCGAAGACTTGACCCAGGAATCTCGTCCAAAACCAGGACGGCCCGAAGGGCTGCTGCTCCGGCGCGAACTGCTCACCGTGAGCGGCGTCGTGCAGGGCGTGGGCTTTCGCCCCTTCGTCTACCGGCTTGCCGCCGAGGAGGGACTCGCCGGTTTCATCGGCAACGACACCGGCGGCGTTACCATCGCCATCGAAGGCTCGCCGGAACGTCTTGAATCCTTTCGCCGCCGCTTGCAAGCAGAAGCCCCGCCGCTCTCACGCATTGACTCTGTAACCGTCCACAACGCGCCGCCCACAGGCGAAACCGGCTTCCGCATCGTCGCCAGCGAGGCAGCCGGCCAGGTCAGCACCGGCATTCCCGCCGACGCCGCCACCTGCCTGGACTGCTTGCACGAGTTGCTCGATCCCAAGGATCGCCGCTATCGCTACCCGTTCCTGAACTGCACCAACTGCGGCCCGCGGTTCACCATCACGCGCCGCATTCCCTACGACCGCCCGCAGACCTCCATGTCGCGCTTCAAAATGTGCGCGGCCTGCCAGGCCGAGTACGACGATCCCGCCAACCGCCGCTTCCACGCCCAGCCCAACGCCTGTCCTGTCTGTGGCCCGCGCGTTTGGCTGGTGCAACCCGACGGAGCCGAAATTCCCGCCGCCGATCCCGTTACCGCGACCATCGACCTCCTTATGGCCGGCGAAATCGTCGCCATCAAGGGCATCGGCGGCTTTCACCTTGCCGTGGATGCCACCAACGAGGCTGCGGTGATGCGCCTGCGCGAACGCAAGCGCCGCTACGGCAAGCCCTTGGCGATCATGGTGCGCGATCTCGATGCGGCGCGCGCGGTTTGCGAGCTGACCGGCGAAGAGGAGGCGTTGCTCGAGGCGATTCCGCGGCCGATTGTTCTGGCCGCGCGCCGCGCGGGTTGCGGCATTGCCGATTCCGTGGCACCGGGAGTTCCATGGCTGGGCGTGTTTCTACCCTATGCACCGTTGCAGCATCTGCTCTTTGCCGATCTTCGTGTGAAAGCTCTCGTGATGACGAGCGCTAACCTAAGCGAGGAGCCCATCGCAATCGATAATGACGAGGCGCTCGCGCGGCTCAGGCACATCGGCGACGCGTTCCTGATGCACGACCGCGAAATCCTCCAGCGCTGCGACGACTCCGTGATGGCTCTGGTCGACGGCGCGCCGCAACTGGTTCGCCGCGCCCGCGGCTTTGTTCCCCTCGCCGTCCCATTGCCCTTCGATTCCCCGCCGCTTCTCGCCGTCGGCGGCCACCTTAAAAACGTCTTCGCCCTCGCCCGCGGCCGCTTCGCCTACCAGAGCCAGCACCTGGGCGATCTCGAGAACCTCACCGGCCTCGACTTCTTCCGCGAGTCGCTCGCCCACCTCATGCACACCTTCGAGATTGAGCCGGAGGCGGTGGTCCATGACCTGCACCCCGGCTATCTCTCCACTTCATGGGCGAAACAGAGGGCGCGCGAGCGCGGCCTACCGCTGATTGCTGTCCAGCATCACCACGCGCACATCGCCGCCTGCATGGCCGAGCACGGCATCGAAGGCCCGGTCATCGGCCTCTCGCTCGACGGCACCGGCTACGGCTCCGACGGCCGCATCTGGGGCGGGGAAGTGTTGATCAGCCGTTTGGACGGATTCGAACGCTTTGCCCACCTAGACTATGTGCCGATGCCCGGCGGCGAAGCGGCAATTCGCGAGCCGTGGCGTATGGCGCTGGGGCATTTGCACGCGGCCGGCTTCGACATCGAATCGCCTGAAGTGCTCGACATGGTCGGCGCGAAGCCCAAAGACGCGCACGTACTCAGCCGCATGATCGAACGCGGATTGAATGCGCCGCTCACTTCCAGTTGCGGGCGGCTCTTCGACGCTGTGGCCGCGGTGATGTTGGGCCGCGGCGTGGTCGATTACGAGGCGCAGGCGGCGATCGAACTGGAGGGCGTCGCCGTGGACGAGACGGATGATCGTGATTCCGGCTATCGGTTCGAGATCGCGGGAGGAGATTGGACGAAACGCAAGCCGGCGCGCATCTCCGCTGCTCCGCTGTGGCGCGCGTTGTGGGGGGATTTGCACACTGGGGCGAGCAAGGCGCAGATGGCTGCGCGTTTTCATGCCGGCGTGGCGTCTGCTTTCCTTCGTGCCGCGGTGATGGCGCGCGAAGCGACAGGCATCGGGCAGGTGGCGATGTCGGGTGGCTGCATGCACAACCGCCGCCTCGCACGGTTGCTGCGCGCGGGACTGGAGGAGTCAGGATTCCAGGTTTTCCAGCATTGCCAGGTTAGTCCCGGCGATGGAGGGCTGAGCTATGGGCAAGCGGTGGTGGGAGCGGCGAGACTCAAGCAGCGCCCATCAGCCCGATAGCCGGACGAGTTCCTGCGCTTCCTGGCGCGGGCCGAGAAGCGACATGCGCGGAATGCGCCCGCGCACCATGGCCACCTCGTCGCAGCGGTGCAGCCGCGGGCAGGCCTGGCAGTCCTTGAAGATTTTGTCGGGCAGCTCCGACTTGTCTTCGACGATGCGGAAGCCGTACTTGAAGAAGAAATCCTGGATGCGCGTGAAGAGGCAGACGGATTGAACGCCGTGCGTCTCGGCTTCTTCGATGAGCGCGCTCACGATGCGGCCGCCGGCGCCCTGGCCCTTGGCCTCCGGCTTGACTACGATCGAGCGCACCTCGCAGAGGTGCGGCCCGTAAAGGTGCAGCGCACCGCAGCCAAGAAACACGCCGCCCTCGGACTCGGCGACGGTGAAGTCGCGGATGTTCTCGCAAACCTCGGCGAAGGGGCGCTTGAGCAGCGTTCCGTCGCCAGAGAGCGAGTTCACGAGGTCGTAGATGTTGGAGGCGTCGTGCAAGAGGGCTTTACGCACCAGCATGAACGGCCTCCACAGCGATGGATTTCACAAGCGCAGCGATCCGCTCCGCCGCGGCATCGAGCGCCTTGCGCACGCGCTCACGCGCGGTCCCGCCCATTACATCGTGGCAGTTCAGCGTGGCGTCGAGCGCGATGGCAGCGTAGAAGTCCTCGCCGAACTCATCGCCGAACTGGCGCAGTTCTTCGAGCGTGAGGCCGCTTAACTCGACGCCCTTTTCGATGGCCAGGCGCACCGCGTGGCCGATCTTCTCATGCGCAGTGCGGAAAGGAACACCCTTGTGGACAAGGTAAGTGGCCGCGGCCATCGCATTCAGGTAGCCCGACTGCGCCGCCTCGCTCATGCGTTCACGATTGAATTGAAGGGCCGCGGTGAACCGCGCAACGAGATTCAGCATTTGCGGCACGAAGCCGGCGGAGAAAACCGGCTCCTGGGTCTCCTGCATATCTTTATTGTAGGCCAGCGGCAGCCCTTTGAGCTGCATCGCCACCGCCTGCGCCGCGCCATGAATCCGCCCCACCTTGGCGCGAATCAGCTCGGTCAGATCGGGATTCTTCTTCTGCGGCATGGCACTCGATCCTGTCGAAAATGCCTCGGGCAGCGACACGAATCCAAACTCGGCTGTGGCAAACAGCGTAATCTCCTCGGCAAACCGGCTCAGGTGCAAGCCGACAAACGTGAGCGCGTTGAGGTATTCAAGGATGAAGTCGCGGTCGCTCGTTGCGTCGATCGAATTGGCGGTCGGCGCTGTGAATTCAAGCTCGCGTGCGGCGATCGTGCGGTCGAGCGCAAGCGTAGCGCCTGCCACTGCTCCCGATCCGAGCGGACAGAGATTCAGACGCGCGGCGCAATCCTGAAGTCTGCCCGCATCGCGTAGCGCCATCTCTACGTACGCAAGCAGCCAATGCGCAACAAGAACCGGCTCGGCCCGCTGCAAGTGCGTAAAGCTCGGCATCACCGAGTCGGCGGCTTCGCGCCCCTGTTCGACAAGCGCGCTTGCCCAGGCGGCAAGCCCTTCGATCACAACTTCGATTTGAGTGCGGACGTAGAGGCGCAGGTCGGTGGCGATCTGCTCGTTGCGGCTGCGGCCGGTGTGAAGCTTCAGCCCAAGCGAGCCGAGCCGCTCTACCAGCTTGAGCTCCACGAAGTGATGAATGTCCTCGGCCGACGGGTGATTGCGGACCAGCACCTTGCCGGCTTCCGACGCGTACTCCGCGGCAATCGCATCCAGCGCCGCGCGGAGTTCCGCTGTTTCTGCTTTGGTGAGGATTGCGGCAGCACAAAGGGCAGACGCGTGCGCCTTGCCGGCGGCAATCTCCTCGCCGAGAAGCCGCCAATCGAAAACAATCGAGCGCTGCCATGCCTCGAACTCCGCGTCCAGCGGCTCGCGGAAGCGGCCGGACCACATCTTCCCGGATTGTTGTTCGTTGAACATTGCTTTAAGCGTACCTCATGCTATTCCTTCTCCTT
>PMYE01000030.1:28346-28471 GCA_003171315.1 Acidobacteriaceae bacterium | reverse complement strand
TGGGGCATGCCGAAGTTGCGCCGCACCCGCTCCTTGGTGCTGCCGCCCTTGCGGTTGCCGATGACCAGCACCTCGTCCGTGCCTAGCCGCGCCATCCCGCAGGCCACGGCCTCGTCGTCGCCAAA
>PMYE01000030.1:0-28302 GCA_003171315.1 Acidobacteriaceae bacterium | reverse complement strand
TGATCCACGCCGGCGAAACCGCCGGCGCGGGATTAGGAGTCCCTGATTCCTGTTCGCTCATCGGTACCTGGCACCGCTCCGGGCAACGTCACCGCCGGCCCTCTAGTGATTCTACGGGGCGCAAGCGGTTGCGACAAACCAAATCCCTTGCACCGCTCACTTCGAAGACGGTTCGGCTGAATCAACCGCGGAGACCGCCGGCGATTTGATGCTCGGCTCCTCCGGGTCAATTTGCGCCTGTTCCGGCTCCGTCGACCGGGATTCGACCTCCGGTTCAGCCGTTTGGGCGGCATCGGGGGCGGGGGAGTCGCCAAGCAGCGCATCAATGCGATAGCCCGCAGTCTCGGCCGTCGCCAGGGTTTCTTCGACGGTCTTGCTCATCTCCCCCGCCGCTTTGCGGTTGAACGCCGGCTCGCCTGCCATGCGGAGCAAAGAGGGCATGAGCAGCCACCAGAGCAACTCCTCATAGGGTTCGCGAACCAGGTAGGAATGGCCCTGGGTCTGGTGGACACCACAGAGCCAGCGTACATCGGGGTCAAGCCACAACTCCGGCGAGAGCGCAACTCTTTCTTCCACGGCTATTCCCTGTTCGCCCGGAGGCAGCTCGTCCGCGGCCGGTTCCTGGATCGGCGCTGCCGATTCAGCGTCGGGAGTTTCCGCGGCGACTGCGGGCTCGGCTTCACCGGGTTCTCCGTGCGGCTTGCCGACACCGGCTGCGCTGAGCAGCAAAACCTTGATGCGGGCTGCTACGCGCCAGGCTTCCTCGCCTTCGAATCCGAGGGCGGCGAAGGCCTGGGCGAAGGGCTCGCGCAGGCGGAGACGATCAAAGAGGTCAAGCGCCACGGGTTCCGGATTTTCAGCGTCGATGGATTCGGCCAGCAGTTCCAGCACACACCAGGCGAGCACCGGTCCCCACATTGCCGTGGCGGTGAACTGGGGGCTGGGGCTGGGCAGGACGCGGCGGGCTGCAACGGTCCACGGAACCGGGAAAAGCGCCTCGATGACTGGGATGCGCATGGCGGCGCGCAGACGCTCGCGGAAGACCGGGGCCCCCACGGACGGGTCTTCGTCCGTGGGGTGGGGGTCCGGCGTGAGCATTCTGAAATCTCTCAAGGGCCACGACCCCGGCATGATGGACGCCTTCCGCAGCCATTGCCGGCAGAGCTATGCGGGCGAGTTCGAGCTGTTGTTCGGCGTCTCGTCGCTCGACGATCCGGCGGCGGCGGCCGTGAAAGCGTTGCAGGCCGAGTTTCCCGAGCGGGCCATCCGGCTGGTCGAGTGCCCCCAGCGGCTGGGCGCCAATGGCAAGGTAAGCACGCTGGCGCAGATGGTCGCGGACGCGCGGCACGATTTTCTGCTGATCAACGACTCCGACATTACGGTGAGCCTGCACTATCTGGAGCGGGTGATGTGCTGCTTTGCGCCGGCTGCGAGGGGTGCGAGCAAAGCGCGGCTTCCGGTAGGGCTGGTGACGGCGCTTTATCGCGGGCGCGCACATGGGTCAGTCTTGCGTGGCGGCCTGCCTTCGCGGCTTGAGGCGCTGGGGATTGCGACGGACTTCCAGGCCGGAGTGCTGCTCTCGAAAACGATCGAGGGCGGACTGCGCTACGGACTTGGGTCGACGCTGGCGGTGCGGCGCGAGGCCCTCGAAAAAGCCGGCGGACTGCTGCCGCTGGTGGATCATCTGGCCGATGACTACGAACTGGGCGAGCGTGTGGCAAAGGCCGGCTATCGCGTGGAGTTGAGCGCCGAGGTGGTGGAAACGAGCGTGCCGGCTTACGGCTGGCGCGGATTTTTCGATCATCAACTGCGCTGGCTGCGGACGGTGCGCGATGCGCGGCCGGGCGGCTACGCGGGGCTGATCTTTACGCATGGACTGTGTTGGGCCGTGGCGAATGTGCTGGCCAGCGGGTTGAGCCCGGTGAGCCTGTGGCTGATGGGGTTGAGCTTCTTCCTGCGGCTGGCGCAGGCCATGACGGTGGGCGCCGCGGTGCTGGGCGATCGCGAGGTGCTGCCGAATCTGTGGCTGCTCCCCCTTCGCGATGCGATGGCGATGGGCTTGTGGGTGGCGGGATTTGCCGGAGACACCGTCGTGTGGCGCGGGGAACGGTTCGCGCTGAAGGATGGAAAGCTGCAACGAGCAAGTTAAGGCATTTCTCCCAATCCTCAAGAGTGCTCAATGGTTCGAAGGTTGCCGCTCACTGGGGTTCGCGTCAACTTTGCGGTCTTGAACCCCTATACACCATTGGGAGAAATGCGTTAGCAAGCCGGCGGCCTGGCGTTCCGTGCGGCGAGTTTTTGTGTCCGCGAACTCAGGTCCCGGAAGCGCGACCTGCGCCCACGGACGAGAATTTGTTCGCGGGGCTTCGAACCCAGCGGCGTCCTGTAGAGCGGATGGATTTCAGTCGCCGTTTGCCGTTTCGGCCTCGCTGCCGGCGCCGATGGCTTCCGTGTCGAAGGTAAGGCACGAGCCGAGCTCGTTGAAGTCTTTTTCCCAGCGCGGACGTTCTTCGTCTTGCAGCGCGGTGAGCGCGTGGTCTGCGTCGCGCAAAATCTCATACCAGATATTCTGCGCCTGCCAGAGATTGAGGTCGAAGGGCAGCTCGATGAGCGTGCGCGCCAGCGCGAGCGCGCGATCGAGCATCTCCAGCGATCCCGCAGACATTTGCAGCTCCACCATGGCGCGTTTCATGCGCCGGTCGGCGATGTAAGAGAGCGTGGCCGTGTCGAGGGGCACCTGGTCGGCCTTGGCCAGCGCAAGATAGGAGCGCATCTGGGCCTGGTCGATGGGGTCCACTTCGAGGACGCGGCGCAGGCCGGCGTTGATGGCGAAGCCCGCGGCCAATGTGAGCGCGGGCGGCTTGGGCAGACCCGCCTGGGAGAGATAGTGGAGCAGGCTGGCGTGATCCTGATAGATGGTGGTGAGCGAAGTCTCGATGTCCCAGAGCGTGGAGTTGAGGATGAGCTCGACGATGCGCCGCTGTTCGTCAGAGAAGAGCGACGTGAGCGAGTAGTCGGCATGGCCGTAAAAGCGGTCAAGCAAGCGAATTACCTCAGGAAAGTCTGCGCGTTGCACGTGGCCGGCGGCCTCGACGGAAAAGGCCTCGAAGGCTGCCGCGCCGGATTCATCGTAGGCTTTGACGGCAGCGGTGATGTTCTGGTCGCCGAAGTGGAGAACCGCGAACGAAAAGAGCTGCGCGTGGCCGGTGATGGCGCTGGCTACATGCACGCGGCCCAGCGCAAGGCGCCCGCGGCCCGAGGCGTGAATCTCGTAGGAGATACGGCGGACGCGGTAGCAGAAGAGGTCCGTCTCATCGGCAAACGAGGAGAAGACGGAACTGATGGCGTAGTGGGCAGCGACCTGCTCCAGGTGCAGCTCCATGGTGTCGACGCATTTCCTGTAAATGCGGGCGCCGTCGCCTGCGGCAGGATCGTTGGAGTGCGCCTCGGCCAGCCGCGCCAGAAACGCGGGCTCGAGTGGCGCGGCCTGTTCGCCGAAGACCTGCTGCGCGAGCTGCAAGACGCGGGCCGCGTAGGCAATCACCTGCACCGTCTC
Organism: Acidobacteriaceae bacterium; assembly: GCA_003171315.1. GTDB lineage: Bacteria > Acidobacteriota > Terriglobia > Terriglobales > Acidobacteriaceae > Telmatobacter. The sequence goes on along the minus strand of PMYE01000030.1, from coordinate 24,746 downwards.
AATGCCGGCGAGGTCATCGAAGAACCAGCCGCAACTGGTGAACATGAGCTGGGCGTTGCGCTGTATCTCCATGAGCTCGAGGGCGCGCACGCGCTCGGCCTCTGAGAGCACATGAGCCTGGTGCGCGGCGAAAAAGCGGTCCACTGACTCTGTGCCGCGGTCGAGCATCACCCGGATGTAGGCGTCGCGGGCAGCCCACACGTCGTGGAAGAGGCTGCCGCCTTCCTGTTCGGTGAGCGGGGCCAATGCGTCGCGCAGCTCGTCGAGAGCCTTACGCAGAGGCGCGCGCCAAGTCTGGTTCCAGCCAGCTTTGCCGCTGTTGCAGCCGCAGTTGGAACGCCAGCGCTCGATGCCGTGCGGGCAGCTCCATGAGGTGTTCTCGACGATCTTGCACTCGAATTCGGGTGGAAACTGCTCAAGGAAGCTGGCGTAATTGGTCAGCTTCACGGTCTTATCCTGCTCCAGCATGCGCAGCGCATAGGCCAGCGCCATCTCACCGTACTTGTGATGATGGCCGTAGGTCTCGCCATCGGTGGCCACATGCACCAACTGCGCCTGGGCGCCGTCTTTGAAGCCTGCCTTGAGGCGCGCGACAAAGTTGTCGCCGGAGTTGAGCAGCCCCTCAAAGGCGATGGCGCGCGAGACCGGCCCGTTGTAAAAGAAGACGGTGATCGAACCGCCCGAAGCGAAGCGCACCAGGTATGGGTGCGTGGTGTCCACCGTAGCGTCCGGCGTAGGGCTCCAATTCGCGCCTTCCTTGAGCGGGCGAATGCGCAGGCACTGGTGCGGCGCCAGCACCGTGAACTTGATGCCGTTCGTGGCCAGCGCTTCGAGAGTTGCGGAGTCGGCCGCGGTTTCCGGCAGCCACATGCCTTCAGGCGGCGCTCCAAAGCTGCTCTCGTAGTCGGCGATGCCCCAACGGATCTGGGTGTCGCGGTCGCGCGGGCTGGCCAGCGGCAGAATCATGTGGTTATAAACCTGCGCCATGGCCGAGCTGTGGCCGCGGTTGCGCCCGCGGCTGCGGCCCTCGCCATCCTGAACCATGCGGTAGGTGCGCGGCGCATTTTCCTTGAGCCAACTGAGCAGCGTGGGGCCAAAGTTGAAACTTATGCGCGCGTAGTTGTTCACGATGCGCGTGATTTGATTTTTGGCGTTCACCACGCGCGCCGCGCCGTTCGGCGCATAGCACTCGGCGCAGATACGCTCGTTCCAGTCGTGGTAGGGAGCGGCCGAGTCCTGAGTTTCTACCGTCTCCAGCCAGGGATTTTCGCGTGGCGGCTGGTAAAAGTGACCGTGAATGCAGACAAAACGTTTGCCAGAAGGCATGAGGGTCCTATGAAGTGCGCCGCGTCCGGTGTTTGCCGGTCGCTCAGGTTATTTTACGGCTATCGCGCTGAACGTCCCGTCGGGGCAGTTTTCTTGGCTAAATCGCAGGCGCGCCAAAGGTACCAGCTTGCCACGGAGCGATAGGGGGCCCAGCTCTTGCCGCGGCGGAGAACGACTTCGGGCTTGGGCAGATCGCCGGCTTCCAGCGGGCGCGATTTGGGCACGCGCTGAAAGGTGAGCGCGAAGCCCTTGCGTACGCCGTAGTCGGTTACGGGCAGCACATCGGGCCGGCCCAGGCGGAAGATCAGCAGCATTTCGACGGTCCACGACCCGATGCCGCGCACCGCGGTGAGCCGTTCGACGATTTCGTCGTCGGACATTTTGCGAATGGCGGCGTGCACGGGGACTGTGCCGTCGAGGGTGCGGGCGGCCAGGTCGCGAAGAGCTTTGATCTTGTTGCCGGATACGCCGGCGGCGCGAAGTGGTTCGTCGGGCGTGGACAGCAGAAGCTGCGGCGTGGGATCGCCGCCGAAGTATGCGCGGACTCGGGCGTGGATGGTGGCCGCGGCCTTGCCGTGCAACTGCTGGTAAAGGATCGATTCGAGCAGGGACTCGAAGGGCGAGGGCGAAGGATCGAGGCGGAGGGTAAATGGGCCGGCGCGATCGATGAGCGCGGCGAGTTTTGGGTCGCGGGCGCGCAGGTGCGCCAATGCAGCGTCGGTGTCGAAGGGAAGCTTGCGGCTGCGGCCGTCGTGAATCATGGATGGAGTGTATCGCACCCGCCGCATGTGGTACTTGCGCTGTGTTTGGCGTATCAGCAGTGAACCGCAGGGGATATGGCCGGCTTGACCAGCCAGATCGCAATGCGGCGGTGAATTGTTTTTTGATGTGAGAGAATCCCGGGGTTTTTCCCTATTCACACGCCCGCCCCTGCTAGAGTATGCTGTACCACCGAGAAAAGGGGGTCCCAATCGATGACTCTTCACCGATACGCAGTGATGACAGTTGCTCTCTTCCTGGGCCTCACAATTGCCAGTTCGTCCAAAGCACGCGCCGTGCCCCAGGGACAACCGCAGGCCGGTTACGGCCAGCATCGCGGGGATTGGGATGCGCCGCCACAGGAATTCTCCGACATCCAGCGCCAGGGCTTTCGCGATGGAGTCGAAGGCGCGCGCAAGGATATTGAAAATCACCGCCAGCCAAATCCCAATAATCGCGATGAGTACCGGAAACCAAACGTTCCGCATCAGATGCGGGATGCTTACCGCCAGGGATTCCGGCGCGGATACGAGCAAGGCATGCAACACATGATGGGCGGACAGCAGATGCAGCCGGGGCCCGGACCTGCACCGATGCCGCCGCCCCCACCCGATCGCGGTGGACAGGGCATGGCCGGCGGACCGGGCCGCGATGTCATGCTCCACGGATTTCAGGATGGAATGGTTGGGGCACTGAGAGACCTGGAGAACCGGCGTCCGCCCGACCCCAACAACCGTGACGAGTATCGCCGTCCAAATGTTCCCTACGAGATGCAGGAAGCCTACCGGGACGGCTTCCGTCAGGGTTATGACCGGGGCATGGCCTTACTCGCAAATGGACCGGAACGCAACGACGACTTCCGGCGTCACGCGTTCGAGGACGGGGTGGCAGGCGCGCTGAACGATTTCAGCAACAACCGCCAGCCCGATCCCAACAACCGCGATGAGTACCGCAGTCCGCATGTTCCCTACAACATGCAGGAAGCCTACCGGGATGGCTTCCAGCGCGGCTATCAGCAGGGCTGGTCGGAGTTGTCGGGATACGCCGGCCGCCACTGAGGCCGTTCATGCGGGTGAATTTTCAATGCTTGCTCCGCGTGCGGCAGGCTGAAGGGTTTGTGTCGGCCTGGAGTGATACACTTCGGGCGGCTCGTTTGCGAGGAGAATTCCTGGAATGATGCGTCGCGATTTTGTGAAGACAATGACGGCTGTAGGAGCGGGCATGGCGCTGCGGCCGCGCGCAATGTTGGCGGCCGGAACGCAAACGGCGGCGCCGGATGCGAGCGTGAAGCGCGTGCTAGTGATGTTCAAGTGCCACTTTGACGCGGGTTTTATCGATACGCAATATAACGTCGTTCATAAGTACTTCGATCAATTCTTTCCCCAGGCGATTGAGACTGCGCGCGCGGCCAACGCCGGGGGAAAGCGGCGTTATGTGTGGACCACGGGATCGTGGCTGCTCTACGAATACCTGGAGCAGGCTTCGCCCGCTGACCGCAAGACGATGGAAGAAGCGATTGCGCGCGGCGACATTGCGTGGCATGCGGTGCCGTTCACGTGGCAAACGGAGATGATGAGCCCATCGATGATCGAGGGCAGCCTGGCGCTGGCGCGGTCGCTCGACCGGCGTTTTGGCACGGTGACCACCGGCGCGAAGATGACCGACGTGCCGGGGCACACGCGAGGCATTGTCGTGCCGCTGGCCGGCCGCGGCGTCACCTTTCTTGAGATTGGCGTGAACGGCGCCTCTATGCCGGCCGAACTGCCGCCAATCTTTCTGTGGAAGAACCCGACGGGAGCGAGCCTCGCCGTGATGTATCACCACGACTACGGAGGCGTCGCCGTGGTTCCCGGCTCCGATCTTGCGCTGGTGACCTGTGTTCGCGACGACAACAGCGGCCCGCACACGCCCGAGGAGATCGACCGCATTCACGCGGAGCTGGCGGCGCGGTTTCCGAATGCGGAGATCGTAGCCGCCAATCTGAGCGAGATGGCCAACGCGCTCAAGCCCTATCACAGCAAACTGCCGGTGGTGACGGAGGAGATTGGCGACACGTGGATCTACGGCTGCGCCAGCGACCCGCTGAAGGTGGCGCGTTTTCGCTTGCTGGACGGGCTGCGCAAACGATGGCTCATCGACGGAAGGTTCCGTGAGGGCGACGCAACCGATCTTCAACTGCTGCGCTACGTGCTGCTGGAGCCTGAGCATACCTGGGGAATCGCCGCCAATCACTGGCTGGACTTAGACAACTACGAGCCGGCCGGCCTGGCGCGGATGCTCGACACGAAAAATTACAAGGTGGTGGAGTTCAGTTGGGAGGAGAAGAGGCAGGATTTACTTGACGGCGTCGCGGCGTTGCCAACTCCGCTGCGAAAAGAAGCCCAAGATGCAATCAAAAATCTGAAGCCGATCAGGCCCGAGCGGCCGCACTCCCACCATCCGGCAGAGCAGCCCATCGAAACTGATTTTTTCACCGTTGGGATCGATGCGAAGACTGGCGCCATCACCAAGCTGCGGAACAAGACGACGGGCCGTGAGTGGGCCGGCGAAAGGAATCCGATTGGGCTACTGACTTACCAGACGCTTTCGGCTGAGGATTACGCGCGCTACCGGGCCAGCTATCTGGTTATTCAGTCGGATTGGGCGCTTCTGGACTTTGGCAAGCCGGACATCGAGAAGTTCGGCGCGAAGAGCCAGGAATGGCACCCGGCCAATGTCGAAATTCACAAGGAAAAAGCAGAATTCGGGCACCGTATCCTGATTCATTCACAGTTTCAAGACGACGAAGCCTCCGGATCGGGTCGCGCTGCATTTCCAAGGGACGTTTACGTCGAGTTGCTATTGTCCAACGGAGCTCCGAACGTCCATTTGAACATTTCCTGGTTCGGCAAGCCAGCAACGCGGCTGCCTGAGGCGCTGTGGCTCACCTTTAACCCCATCGCCGCGGACCAGAAGGGCTGGACGCTGGATAAATCCGGCGAATGGATTTCGCCTTTCGACGTAGTGGCAAACGGCAACCGGCACATGCACGCTGTGCGGCAGGGATTCCGGTACGAGTCAGGCGACGATTCTTTCACGGTCGACACGCTGGACGCGCCCGTGGTGGCGCTGGGCGGGCGCGATCCGCTGATCTTTTCAAACGATCAGCCCGACTTGGCCAAGGGGATCCACTCGTGCCTCTTCAATAATGCATGGGGCACGAACTACATCATGTGGTACGGCGAGGACGTGCTGGCGCGATATGTAATCCGCGCATAGGAACGGCGCGCGGAAGAAGGGCCTCGCGCAACGCGTTCTGCTGCTGCGCGCAGGCCCCCAGCCGCTAATTCGAAGCCGGCGCCGCGGCGTTCTTGGCGTGCGCGATGACGATTTCCGTCTTGCCGCCGTACTCGTTCGGCCTTTGCGATACCGTCACCGACACGGACTCCCCCGATCCCATCTTCAGGAAGAGCGTTTCACGGTCGCCGGACGTCCTGGTTTGCGCGTCAGGGCCGAACTTGCTTTGGTAAAAAGCGATCACCTGGTCCTTCGAATCGGAGGTGAGATAGGAGCCCGTGACCACCGACTTACCGGCGATGGTCATGCGCAGGCCTCCTTTGCCCTGCTCGGCGCCGGGATAGATCGTGACTCCCAGGTCGCTTTCCGTAACCGGTTGCGATGAGATGGAAGTTTGAGCGACTTTGTAGGCGAAGTAGCCGAGGATTCCGGCTCCGATCAGCCCGAGGCCGGCGAAGATGCCGACGATGATGAGAATAATCTTCACGGCGCTCGGGCCCTTTTTCGGAGGAGGGTAAACGAGCGGCTGGTAGGGAGCGGTTGGCTGCGGCGTGGTTGGCTGCGAAGGATAGCCCTGAGGAGGCTGGTTGCCGGGAATGTTGGTCATGGTCCCATCCTTGTTTGCGAGTGGATTTTTCGTGACGCTGGCCGGTTGCGATTTGAAATTGCAGCCACTATACCTCATCCGCCGCGGTCAGGAATTCGAATGGCGGGTGAAATATTCCGCATCGCAGTCACGTTCCGAATCGGATTGCGCCCCGCAGTTGGCGGGGGATCGGAACGGACAACTCCTGGCTGGCAGCTTTACCATCAAGAGCATAGACACTTCGTTTGAGGAGCGCCACCATGAAGATGCGGCCGGGATCGCAAACCGGATTTCTGCTGTGCGGCAAGGAGTGGATCGAGGGAGAGGCGCTGGAGGTGCGCTCGCCGTGGGACCAGGGGCTGGTGGGCCGCGTGACCGTGGCGACGCGGGCCGACGCGCGCCAGGCCGTGAATCATGCGGCGGCGAGCCTGCGGCGCACGCGAGCGCTGCCGCGATGGAAGCGCCGCGAGATCCTGGAAGACGTGGCCGCCGCGCTGATCGAGCAGAAGGAGCGGTTTGCGCAGCTCATCGTGGCCGAGGCAGGCAAGCCGGTGCGGCTGGCGCGGACCGAGGTGGATCGCACCGTGCTCACCTTCAAGACCGCAGCCGAAGAGGCCGCGCGGCTGGGCGGCGAGAGCATTCCGCTGGATTTGACCGAAGGCAACGAGGGCCGTTGGGGGCTGGTGCAGCGCTTCGGCGTGGGGCCGGTGCTGGCGATTACTCCGTTCAATTTTCCATTGAACCTGGTGGCGCACAAGGCGGCGCCGGCCATAGCAGCCGGGTGTCCGGTGATCGTGAAACCCGCGCCGCAAACGCCTTTCACCGCGCTGGCGCTGGGCGAAGTGATTCTGAAGGCCGGATGGCCCGAGGAGGCGCTGGCGGTATTGCCGCTCTCCGACGCCGATACCGCGTGGCTGGCGGAAAAGGAAGATCGCATCAAGCTGGTGAGCTTTACCGGGTCAGCCAAGGTGGGCTGGGAGCTAAAAGCGCACTCCGGGCGCAAGCGCGTGCTGCTGGAGCTTGGCGGCAACGCCGCGCTGGTGGTGCACGGCGACTGGAAGGACCTGGACGATGCCGCGCTGCGAACAGCACACGCGGCGTTCAACTACGCGGGGCAGTCTTGCATCAGCGTGCAGCGTGTTTTTGTGGAGCGCGGAATCTTCCAGACCTTCCTGTGGAAGGTGGTGGACATAGCGGAGAAGCTGGTGATTGGCGACCCATCGAAGGAAGATACGGAAGTGGGACCGCTGATACGCCAGAGCGAAGCCGAACGCGTGGAAGCGTGGGTGAAGGAGGCAGTGGAGAGCGGCGCGAAGCTGGTGGCGGGAGGCGAGCGCAAGGGATCCATGATCGCGCCCGTTATTCTGACCGGAACCAAGCCCGGCATGAAGGTCCACGACGAGGAAGTGTTCGGTCCAGTGATGCTGATTGAGCCGTACGACGACTTCGAGGAGGCTCTGGCCGCGGTGAATCACTCCAAGTATGGATTGCAGGCCGGACTGCTGACGCGCGACGCCGGCCGTATCCTTACCGCCTATCGCGAGCTGGAGGTGGGCGCTCTGATTGTGGGCGACACGCCGAACTGGCGTCTGGATCCCATGCCCTATGGCGGAGTGAAGGATTCCGGGTTGGGCCGCGAGGGGATCCGCTGGGCCATCGAGGAGATGACCGAGCCGCGCATGCTCATGATGGCGGGAATCGGATAAAGAGAGCGTTGCAACCTCCGCATCGAGAGGCGCGGCAAAAGCCGCGTTTGCTCACTGCGGCATCGCGGCAACGCGTCAAAACAAGAGAACGACTACGCTTTTGGTTTCGCCTTGGCGCGCACCGCGGCCCAGCGCTTGCGCTGCGCATCGGCGATCCGCTTGCGCGCTTCGGCGCTCAGCACACGCTTCTTCCTGGGCTTGGCTTTGGCGGCCGCTTTCCCGGCTTTGCGTCCGGCTTTTGCGGCTGCGGTACCGATTGTGGCCAGCAGTGTACGCGCCTGCTTGAGCCTTGCAATCTCAGAATCGAGTTGGGCAAGAATGTTTTCAATCGCCATAAACATAGAATAACTCAAGAATGCACATTTGTGAAAGTTTTCTGACGGCATTTTCTTGACTTAGGAAGGCCATTTACTCGATAAGTCGATTCCACTTAAGCCGCGCGCAGGCGGCGCGCTTACCATGCGTAAGCGGATATGGCAGGGGCATTGCCGCATTGCCCGGAGACACCTCGGCGGGATAGGCGAATCAACCTATCCCGCCAACGCTTGCCCAAATTGCCGGCGTCCTCATCGGGACCGCTTCGCCTACATGCCTAGATACTCGACGTGCACATAGGCGCCGAGGCGGGCGTTGTAGGCCAGATACCAGCCGATGTGGTCCGGATCTTCGTAGATGACGATGTCATCCGAATCCCACAGCCAATCCGTGCAGAAGGCGATGTCGGCTGCCGAGACCGACCAGAACCAACCGTTGAACCAGAACCTGCCGGGACCTCCTCCGGCGATCCGCCAAACGTGCGCCGGACCGAAGCCGCCGGTAAAGTGACCGTGCGCCCACGGATTGTCGAGATGGTAGTTCGGATCGTTGGGGCTGGTATCATGACCCACCCATGTGCGGCCGTTTTCGACGTGCGGGATCGTGGGATGGCCGGGCTTGTCGGCATAGTTCCGGCTCGGCTCGACTGCGTGCGGCGCGCCTTGATACGCCGAGGGTCCATGCGCTGGCGGCTTTGGATGGCTGCTTTGTTAATGCTGCGCAAACCCCGGCACCGAGAAGACAGGCAAACGGGCCTTTCCCATGGAAACATATTTGGGCATCGCATCCAGTTCAAGTTTCAACTTGGAATCGAACATGACATTGTGCGGCTGGCCGATGGTCCATGCCGCGAGCTTGGTAGCACCCGCGGCGTTGGTGAGAACCAGCACGAAGTCTTCTGCATTTCCTGTGTCGTGGCGCCGGGCGATGCGATAGCCCGACAATTCGCGGGTCAGGGTCTGGATGGCGAGATAGGCCGGCTTCGGCGTCAGGTCATTGGCGACCGTGCCGAAGTTGTCCTCATTGTACGCCGGATCGGTGCCGTCGTTCTTCCAGTCATACCAGATGGAAAGCGGCACGCCATTGAGCAGATTCGACAATTGCATCCGCGCGATGTACCCGGCCTGCGTTTCCAACGAAATCCCATCGACAGTCGCATAACCCCATTCGCCGCTCAAAATGGGAATCGTCTTTCCCGCGGGCGCATATTGCTTGATGAGTTCGCGCAAGCGCGCAAAATCCTTCGCGACGGTTTCCGGCGCCGCGGGGGAACCATCGGGCGCGTCGGGATACGGATGAACGCTCACGGCGTCGAAGTATTCCAGCGCGCCGGATTTCAAAAACGCTTCAAGAAAATTCCAGTCAAAATGTGAAGTTGCCGGGCCGACGATGCACGCCTGCGGATCGGCGGCGCGCATCGCCTTGGCCGCCGCCAGTGCCAGCGTCGTGTATTGCGCCGCGTCCGGATGGGGTTTCCAGAATGTGGAAATGTTCGGCTCGTTCCAGATTTCCCAAATCACGCCGCGTCCGCGGAAATGTTCCGCCGATGCCGCCGCCCAGCGCGCGTAGACGGCGACGCTTTCGGGATGCTGCGGCGAGGCCGTGACGGGGCCTTCCACCTTATGAGTGACGGGATTGGTCCAGGCGACACTTTTTTCGTAAAGCGGATTGGAAAAATCCAAAATGTAGTAAGGCTGCAACCCCTGTTGAGCCAGTTCCGTTGTGAGCGCGTCGTAATTCGACCAATCATAACTGCCCTTCTTGCGCTCAATTTCCTCCCAGACGAAATCCATGCGCACGAATTTGAAACCGGCGGCGGCAATCAGATTCAAGTCCCGCTCGTGGCCGGTGGTGAAATGGATGTTCACGCCCACGCCGGCGGGCAAAGTCAAATCCGGCAGCTTTTCCGCCAAGGCGGCGCAGGATAAAACACAAATCAATAAAGCTGCGAATGCAAATTGAATGAACTTCATCGATTCCTCCCGATGACTGCAAGGATGGGCGACCCACCGATTGCAGGCTTCTTGCGATGGTCATCGACAACAGCTTAGTTACCCACCGGAATTCTTGCACAGGACGGCGCAGTCCAGTACGCAAATTCTTTCACTGGAAGTTAGCAGTCCCTTGCAGTTCGCGGAGATAGAGGAACATATGCCGCGCCGCGAGCTCACTGCTGGCTTACGCGGCGACCGGGGCCGGCGCGCGCCGCCATGCGTAGAGCGGGAACTGGTTGGCCATCTCGGCCACTTCGCCGCGAATGCGCGCCAGCGCCGCATCGTCGCCGCGCTGTTCGAGAGCCTTGGCGATCCACACGGCAATCTGCCGCATTTCGGGCTCTTTCATGCCGCGCGTGGTGAGCGCGGGCGTGCCTACGCGAATGCCCGAAGGCTTGAGCGGCGGATTCGTGTCCCAGGGAATCGAATTCTTATTCACGGTGATGCCGGCCTTGCCCAGCGCCAGCTCGGCCTCGGAGCCGAGGATGCCTTTCTCGAAGACATCGACGAGCAGGAGGTGGTTGTCGGTGCCGCCCGAGACCAGGCGGAAGCCGGCTGCCCGCAGCCCCTCGGCGAGAGCTTTGGCGTTGGCGACGATCTGCGCGGAATAAGCGCGAAACTCGGGACGCAGCGCCTCAGCGAAGGCAACGGCTTTGGCGGCAACGATATGCACAAGCGGGCCGCCCTGCTGACCGGGAAAGACTGCCTTGTCGACGGCCGCGGCCAGATCCTGCGCGCAGATGATGAGGCCGGCGCGGGGACCGCGCAGGGTTTTGTGCGTGGTGGTGGTGGTGATGTGCGCATGAGGCACGGGTGAAGGATGCACGCCGCCCGCCACCAGACCGGCGATGTGCGCCATGTCGAAGATGTACACCGCGCCCACTTTATCGGCGATCTGCCGCATGCGGGCGAAGTCCCACAGGCGCGGATAGGCACTGGCGCCGCCGATGATCGCTTTCGGTTTTTCCTGCTCGGCCACTTTTTCGAGTTCGTCGTAGTCGATGGTCTCAGTATCCCGGCGAACGTGATAGAAGGTGGGCCGATAGAGCTTGCCGCTGAAGCTGAGACGGTGGCCGTGCGTCAGGTGGCCGCCGTGCGAGAGGTCGAGGCCGAGGATGGTGTCGCCCGGCTGCAACACCGCCGCGAAAGCCGAGGCGTTGGCCTGCGAGCCGGAGTGCGGCTGCACGTTAATGTGCTCGCCGCCGAAAATCTGACGCGCGCGATCGCGAGCGAGATTCTCAACAATGTCGGCGTACTCGCATCCGCCGTAGTAGCGGCGTCCTGGGTAGCCCTCGGCATACTTATTGGTAAAGACCGATCCGGCCGCCTCCAGAACGGCTTCGGAGACGAAATTCTCGCTGGCAATCATCTCCAGCCCCTCATGCTGGCGGAGAGTTTCGTGGTCAATAGCGGCGGCTACTTCGGGATCGGCCTGGGCGAGAGGAAGCGACATGCGGTCAGTCATACTTCAAATTTTAGCCTTTCCCCCTTCGGTTGACAGGCCGTCAGCATCGGACGGCGCGGAGATTTCGTAAACTGAAGGCGGCAACCATCTTCATCGCCGCACGAGGCTTGTGTGAAATCCATAGGGATACAACTCTCCTGGCTACCGATCCTTGCCATCGCGCCTTTTCTGGCGCTTGCGCAAACCGCGGAACAGGCGCCAGGGATTGACCCGGCCCTGCTGGCCAGGGCCAATGCGGGCGATGCAGCAGCTCAGGTACAGGCAGGCGAGCGCTGCGTGCGGGCGGCGGCGGTTGAACAGGATCGGGAGCAGGCAGCAAAGGATACTGAGCAGGCGGCAGCGTGGTACCGGAAGGCTGCCGAACAGAACAACCTTGCCGGAGAACTGCATCTCGCGGCGCTCTACCGCGACGGGGGCAAGGGCTTTGCGCGCGATATGGCGCAGGCGGCGGGGTGGTATCGCATGGCTGCCGAGCAGGGAGACGCCGACGCGCAGGCAACGCTGGGCGTTCTCTATTCCATGGGCCAGGGTGTGCCGCAGAGCGACGTGGAGGCCTACTTCTGGCTCGATCTTGCCGCTTCCGTAAACGATCCGAACCAGGAGAAGTACGCGGCCAACCGCCAGATGATCGGTACGCACATTACCGCCGATGAGCTGACCGGCATTGCGGATCGCGTGGCCGCGTGGAAGGCTGCTCACCCGCGGCCGAATGCCGCGCAGTAATCTGCTCCGCGCGGAAGGACGCACTCCCGGTATGCTGATGGCATGGCCGTCGCGCGCATTCCGCGGTTTGCATTTTGGCCCGCCCTTGGGGTGCTGGCGGTCCTCGCGCCGCCGGGCCGCGCGCAGTCTGCAAATCCGAATAACGAAGTGACGCTGACGCCAGCGATCGTTGTTGCGGGATCGCCGGAGTTGATTCGCGTCGCAGCGCCGGACGCCGTGGCAACAGACGGTGAATGGCTGGGCCGGAAGCTCGAGTTCTTTCGCGGGCGCGATGGAAAGAGTTGGTACGCGCTGGCGGGAGTTGACGTGGAGGCGGCGCCGGGTTCTACAACTCTGAGCATCGTCGCGCGCACTGCCGGCGGCGGCTCGCTGGATTTGAGCCGTGCGGTCGAGATTCATCCCGCGCACTACCGGACTACGGCCCTGACCGTGGCGCCGAAGTTTGTCGAGCCGGGGCCTGAGGAACTCGATCGGATCAAGGCCGAGATCGAACTCAAGCAGAAGGTCTTTGCGGCCAGCGCCGCGGAGCCGTTGTGGTCGGGCGACTTTCGCGCGCCGGTTCATGCAGCCCCCACCGACAGCTTTGGCACGCGGCGTGTCTTCAACGGCCAGCTCGACAGCATTCACAAGGGGATGGACTTTCGCGCGGCGATGGGCACGCCGGTACGCGCCGGCAACAGCGGCGTAGTGGTGCTGGCGCGGCCGCTCTACTACGAGGGCAACTGCGTGGCGATCGATCACGGGCTGGGGCTCTACACGATTTCGATGCACCTGAGCCGCATCGACGTGCGCGAAGGCGAGCACGTGACTGATGGCCAGCGCATCGGGCTGAGCGGAGCGACGGGCCGCGTGACCGGGCCGCATCTTCACTGGGCGGTGCGGTGGCAGGGCGCGTATCTCGATCCCGCGAAGCTGCTGAAGATGGATTTGAGCCGGGTGCGCTAGCGCGTGAACACTTCTTCTTCGACTTCGGTTGAGCGGTCTGCGGCGGATTTGAGCGCTGCCGCTTTTTCTTCGCGCAGCGCTTTGAAGGCGCGATAGACGAACCAGCCCATGTACCATCCGTCGATGAATTTGAAGGGCGATTCTCCGGTGGTGTAGTGGCCGCAGGGCAGCACGCGCACCTCGTGATTCACGCCGGAACGGCGCGCCGCCTCGACCACCTGCAGCGAGTACTCCCTGGGAAACGTCAGGTCGTAGTTCGCGTAGACGAAGAGAGCGCGTTTCAGCGGCCCGCCGGCCTCGTCGCCGACAAATTTCGAGTAGTAGCTGACGGGACTGATAGCGGCCCAGAGCGCCCGCAGACGGTCCTGCGTGAGGCCTGCCGCTTCCACTCCCGCGCGGATGTGGCGCGTGCTTTGCCCCGCCCACACTACGTCGCCGAACGCCGTGGACGCGTGATTGAAGGCGTTTACGCGCAGGCGCGGGTCGTGCGCGCTGGCGAGATAGGCGTAGCAGGAACCGAGACTCGTGCCCAACACGCCGAAGTGCTCGTAGCCCTGCTCCTCGAGCCAATCGAGGCAGCATCGGATATCGACCACCGCCTGGCGGCAGGCCGACAGGGTGCGGCCGATATTGGCGCTGACGGCGTAGTCGGAGCGCTCCAGCTCCATGGGACGGCGAATGTCGTGGTAGGGCTTGGAGAGGCGCAGCGCCGAGACGCCCATGCGGTTGAAGATGGCGCACAGCGAATTGTGGCTGAATCCGTCTGCGTTCCATTGCGGCAGCACCACGATGGCCTGCCTGGGCCGTGCGGGATTTTTGTGCGCGGGCGCAGGATACCAGCGCGCGTTCGCCAGGTCGTTTTCCGGATAGGGCGTGCGCTCCGGCGAGGTGAAGCGCAAATATTGCGCTTTGGGCAGCTTGCCTTCGGCGGCCTGCTGCTTCAGCGCCGCCTCCTGCGCCAGCGTTTCCGGGCGCACGTTGGTGGGGAAGAGCTGCGGATAGCGCTCTTCGAGGCGGAAGTCCGTGGGGCGCTCGTAGCCGAAAAAGACGCCGCTGTGGCGGATGAGGAGCTGGTTGATGCGGACCATCGCGGCTTCGGCTGCCGCTTCGTCGCGCCCGACGCCGGGATCGGGAACCGCAGCGCCGAGGCCTTGCGCTTCAAGGAACGGAGCGATCCATTCAAATCCCCATTCCAGCGGACGCACCACGCGATTTTCATCGCGCGTGCACAGCCGCGTTTCCCACGCGTACATCCGGCGCGCGTACCAGTCAGTGAACATGAATCTCATTTCATTTTAACAGCGTGAGAGGTGCGGGGAATTGGGTGCGCCGGTGGGAACAAATGCTACGCCGATGCCGCTCCTCGTGCGCGCGATTTTGATATTTCCGTGGCGATGAGCCAAGCGGCGGCCAGAAGCAGGATGCGCCGCCGCAGCCGGCAAGCGCGGTACGATGAAGCCATGAACCAGCCGGACAGCGCCGATCGGTCGCGCCCCAGCGGACAGGTTTGGCAGAGCGGATCGCGCGTGGCGTTCTTCGGCGGCAGCTTCGACCCGCCGCATCTGGGCCATCTGGCTGTGGCGCGCGCCGCCCGCGATGCGTTCCGGCTGGATGCGGTGCTCTTCGCCCCGGTGGGCGCGCAGCCGCTCAAGCACGAAGGATCAACGGCGAGTTTTGAGCACCGGCTGGAGATGACGCGGCTGGCGATCGCGGGCGAGCGGGGATTTGCGGTCTCGCTGGCCGATGCGCCCAGGCCTTTGGACGGCAGCAGGCCGCCGCGGCGGCCGCCCAACTACACCATCGACACGCTCGTGGGACTGCACGCCACTCTTAAGCCCGGCTGCGCGCTCTATTGCCTGATGGGCGCCGACTCGTACTTCGGGCTGCGCCGCTGGCATCGCGCCGCGGAGATTCCGTTTGTGGCGCCGCTAATTGTGGCCTGGCGGCCAGGGCAGCCGCTGGAAGGATTGAAGGCCGCGCTGCCCCAGGGACTCGCGCTTGAGCCCGCGCCGGACGACGACAAGACCGAATCCGGTATTGAGGTGCGCGCGTTTTGCCTTGTGAATCCGGCTCGCGCCCGCGCGCCGTTTTATGTGCTGCCCGGCCTGGATGTGGAGATCAGCGCCTCGGAGATTCGCGAAGTGATCCGCAAGGCCGTCCACGGGGAGTCGAGCGTTGCGCAGGCCGGTCCCGCGGCAGTCCAGACGATGCTCCCCGCCGCAGTCGCGGAGTACATTCGCGCGCACGGGCTCTACCGCTGAGCAGTTTTCTGGTCCCTATTCCCTATTCCCTAGTCCCTGCTCTACTATGAGCTTGGAGAGCTTTCCTAAAGCATGAACATATCGACGGCGCAGAAACAGACGCGCATCCTGGTGCAGGCCGCAGCCGCGGTCTGTGACGAAAAGAAGGGCCAGCACACCCGCATCCTCGAGCTCGACCCTGTCGACTCCGGCCTGAGCGACTTTTTCCTGGTTACCTCGGCCAGCAACGAACGGCAGGCCATCGCCATCGCCGACGAGATCGAACTGCGGCTGAAGCGCAGCTTCGGCGTCTACCCGAACTCCGTGGAGGGCCGCCGCAACGGCGAGTGGATCCTGCTCGACTACGTGGACTTTGTGATCCACGTCTTTCTCGCCGAGCGCCGCGCCTTCTACGACATCGAGCGGCTGCGCAAGTCGGCGCGCCCGCTTACGCCGGATGAGTTTGACGCCGAGCTGAAAGCCGCGCTGGCAGCAAAGACCCGCGCCGTGCGCAAGAAGAAGGCCGCAGCGAAGGAATCGAAGACAACTGCAAAGAAGTCCGCGCAGGCGAAGAAGGCTTCCGTGGCGAAGAAGAGCGCCACGAAAAAAGCATCGGCAAGCAGGAAGCTTGCGCGAAAGAAAGACGCGGCGCGGAAACCTAGGACCAGAAAGAGCTAAACGCGCTTTGTTGCGCAGGCAGCGCGAAGACCTGAGCCCAGCCAACCTCTACCGCGCGCGGGCAAAAGAAAAGGGACCGCCGAAGCGGTCCCCTTTGGGTTTGATTCCCGATGTTCCCGGGCTTGCGCCTTAGAACTCCAGGCGGAGCGCGAGCTGCAACACGCGGGCGCCGCTGTTCAGGTTCCCCGGTGGAGAAACGGTGGAACTAATCTTGCCGAAACCGGACCTCTGGAGGATGTCCGTTTGATCGAAGCCGTTGTAAGCATTGTTCACCGGCGATGCGAAATTCGGATGGTTCAGCACGTTGAAGGCATCGGCGCGGAACTTCAGGTTGACGGCTTCCTTGTACATAGGGAACGTCTTCTGGAGTCCCATGTCCGCATTGAAGAAACGTGGCCCCGTCATCTGGTTCCGCGGTCCAATCTGGAAGCCGACCGGTCCCTCGAAGCTCGAGGCTGCCAGTCTGGCGTTGCTGAAGTCGCTCACACCGCCCCCGGGCAGCTTGGTAACCTGATTCTTGATCACTGAGGGGTCGGACCCGATGAAGATCGCCGGGGCATCGTTGGAGTAGCTGGCAACAAAGGCCAGGGAGGAGGTGCTCCATGGCTCTCCGGTGTGGAAGAATGCGACACCGCTGAGGTCCCAGTTTCCGATCACCTCGTCGGCCAAGTGCGGAACCGTGGCAAAGAACATTCGGCCCTTGCCAAACGGCAACTGGTAAGTGGCATCTGTTGAAATGAGGTGCCTCATATCGAAGTCGGAGCGGGCGCGGCATTCGCGCGGCCGCACGACGTCGCAGATAAGGCCGATGCCGCTGCCGATTCCGGTATCGCCCATCGAGTTGGCGAATAACGAGATGTTGTCGATGGAGTGCGACCACGTGTAGTTGAAGTCGAATTGCAGACCATGAGAGAGGTTCTTCGACAACGTGGCTAGGAGACCGTGGTAGGTCGAGAAGCCATCGTTGGTGTAGAACGTGTTCTCAGAGAACTGTGTTGCCATACCCACATTCTGCGGCGTAACGGAAGAGATAGCCTGAGTAAAGTCGGCGAAATCGCCGCGTTGGAACAGGATGCCGAGGGCCCCGGCCAGAATCTGCGTTGCGGTGGGTGTGTCGGGTCCGACCCCTAGACTCGGCCCGACCACATTCTCAAACCAGGGCTGGGTGGTGACGTCCGATGCCGCAACACCGTTCCGGATCTGATTCACAACGTTCACGAAAGCCTGCGAGTACAACTGGCCGGATTGCGTATCCGTGAAGTCGAGAACCTGTTCGGCGTCTGCCTGTCCCATCAGGCGGCGTCCCAGGCGGCCTACATATGTGGCTTTCAGGACCATGTTCCAGGGCAAGTTGCGCTGCACGCCGAAATCAAAGACCAACGAGTACGGCGTTTTGAGCCCCGGATCGATGGTGGCGTTGAACGCATAGCCATCCTGGAGGCCGCATGGGGAGACCGGTATGCCGAGAGCCGCACAAGAGGGATCGGTGAAGGGTTGATAGGGCGGCTTCGGCGTAGCCGGAGCACCGAGATAGGGCTGATTGGAAAACCCGTTACTGCTGTCGAGCCGCGGATCGGTCGCGACTGAACCGTACGGATCGGTCGAAACTCCGTTCTGAATCACCTTGGACTGCTGAAACAGGTAGGAATCCACGTCCTGAATGGCCTGAACCGCCATAATGACGGTACGGTCGTAAATGACGCCTGCGCTGCCGTTGATCACCATCTTCTTGTCGAAGAAGGGGTTCCAGTCAAAGCCCACGTGCGGGGCAATGTCTCTGTATTCGGGCTGGTAGATGCCCGGAGCCCCGGAGCCATTGCCCTTGCCGCCAAGGTAGTAGGGAATAATAGGAACGGCACTTGGGCCGGTTTCGCCGAGTTGGCTCTGCGCTATGCGAGCACCGAAGTACTGGGCGAACGTGTAGGGCTCAACGCTCTCTAGGCCGCGCGTCTCATAAGGCACTGAGAACCATTGGTAGTTGAAACCGTAATTGAGGGTTAGGTCGGGTCTCACTTTCCAGGTATCCTGCGCGTAGAGCTGCATCTGGTAATAGCGGTAAAAGCGCTGATCGCCGGTCAACTGCTTGAGCGCGTTGCCGCTCTTGTCATAGTTGAAAGTGCTATTCACATTGCCGATGCGGCCGAGTTGGTAAAGAAATGCCTCGTCCCAGAGCGCCGCTTGCGACGGATCGATATCGTCGGGGCGCAGGCTGGGGTTGTTTACACTGCTCCCGTTTGTGCCGCAATCGCCAGGATTGGGGCCGCAGAGCCCGAGGACCTGGCCGCCCAAGCCGACTTCGGCCAGATTGAAGTCGTTGACATTGGTGGTGTGCGCCAGAATATCTTTGAATGTGCCGCCCCACTGCCAGGTATGGCTCCCTTTGACGAGGGCGAAATCATCCCCCAAAACCGGAAGCGGAATGCGGCGAGCGCTTGAAGCGGGCCAGGTGTAAAGGTCGGATGTCATGGACGTGTCTGCGCCGTCCGACATGGTGTACGCGGTTGAGCCCTCCGGATTGTAGTCGTCCGGGAACCCATATTTCTCGACGGTCTCGCCCAACCAGACGCGATTGGTCTTGTTAGTTCCAATCACCCAGTTGAGGCCGATCACCCAGGCGTACGAGCGATCCTGAAATGGATTGGTTGCCGGGTCATCCGGCCATGCGTTGGGAGCGTTAACTGAATCCTCGCGCGAGACGCTGAAGCGCGCGAACATTTTCATGCTGTCGTTCAGGTTGTAATCCACCCTGCCGACAAAATTCTTCAAGTAGTCGTCGTTTGGGGCGTTGAAGATGTATCCGCCCGAGTTGAGACCGTCGCCGACTGAGCTGTTATTGGAATGATATTTTATTCGGGTAGTGACCAAGTTGAGCCAGGTGCCAAGTTCGCCGACCCCGGCCGGGTCCATTGCCTGCACCTGGGCGGGCGTTTTCGAGTTTGTGGCGCTGCAGTCGTCGTTGGTGCAGTAGGTGATGATGCCGTTGCGGAAGTTGTCGAGGGGAACAATCCTATTGACGACAGCGCTTTCAATGATGCGGGAGTCGTTGTAATCAAAGAAGAAGAAGGCCCTGTCTTTCCCGCTGAAGAGATAGGGGATGGTGATCGGGCCGCCAATCGCGCCGCCGAACTGATTCTGGATGAGGTGATTGCGCGGAATCTTCGGCGTGGCGTTGTTGCTAAACCAACTGTTGGCCACCAGCGACGGGTCGCGGTGGTACTCATTTAGGTCTCCGTGGAACTGGTTGGTGCCGCTCTTGGTGACCAGCGCAAACTGGCCGCCTCCGCCGGCTCCTGTATCCGCTGTGTTGCCCGCTACGCCGGCATGAAACTGTTCGACCGAGTCAACCGGCGCGTGACCGACGATGCCGCCCTCAAAGCCGCTGGATACGCCGGAATTCGTTTGGGAGGCGTTGCCCGTTGCCAAGTCATTGACATCCAGGCCGTCCAGCGTGACGTAGTTCTGATCGGTGCGGGCGCCGGCGACTGAGCCGTCCACGGTCACTCCAGCCTGCAATGTGAAGAGCGAGGTGGGATCGGATCTCTGCTGAACGGGGAGGTTGTTGATCGATTGCACGGGTATATCGCTGCCAACCGTCGCATCCGTGGTGTCGAGCGTGATCAGCGAACTTGTGCCCGTCACCATAATCACTTCATTGTGCGTACCCACGCTAAGGGTCGCATTCTGAGTACGGACACTCGCAACCGCGAGGTAGATGTCTTTCACCGTCAGTATGGAGAAGCCCTTCGCTGAGAAGGTGGCCATGTATCCCGCACCCGGTGGGGTATCGGTGAATCGGTACAAGCCGATGTCATTCGTGGTCTGCGTGTACTTCAGTCCTCTGGCTGGATTCGAAAGGGTTACGACCGCTCCCGGCACAACGGCCCCGGACTGGTCAGTTACGGTGCCAACCATGCCTGAAGAGACCTGCGCGTAGCAGGCGGGCAAAGAAGCCAAAAGAAATATCGCCAACAACGCGACGACGAAAATCGCTGGGTGCAACCGGGTAAACCGCATCGGAACTCCTCCAAAATCGTTCTGGATCGAAAAGCCCTTGGGGGAGGCTTCACCATCCAGGTTTTGCGCTTTCGGAGGCTTGTTGGGGAGGGCAAGTCCGATCCCGCATGTTGAACAAATCGAACAAACAACGAAAAACAGAAAACGCTTGAGCGCTACGTCGTCTCCACCAGTTCAGTCTCTTGTGACGCTACCTCGGTAACACTACAGTACAGTGATATTTAGGGTGTATGAAGGCAATTGATGTGCCAATTGAATCCATGCGTGGCCAGGATTCATCCAATTGAAAAAAAAGGAGTTCTCTGTTGCGCACTTCTCCAGATGCGCTGTGGATATATGGAAATTAGTAGGGTGTGCATTAGATCTTGCAAAAATTGGACCCGAAGGGCCTGTCGGCCCGCCTTCGTTTGCCGGTCTTGCTCAGCTCTGACGGCTCCGATCAGACGGCTCCAACCCCCGCACCGGACTCTCCGGGCCGCTTTACTGGATCTCGAACCCGCCTTGCGCTGCAGAAAAGAGAACTGGCGCCCCATCCGGGACGCCCGTTTGTCAGCAATCGGCTTCGAAGCCGAGGGCTGGAGGTTAGCGCATTTCTCCCAATGGTATATAGGAATTCCAAACAGCTAAGTTGACGCGAACACCAGTGAGCGGCAACCTTCTCGACGGTTGGCACTCTACATGATTGGGAGAAATGCCTTAGAAGTAGACTTTGCCGGCGATCTGAACGGCGCGGCCAAGCGATGGATCGCCATTGCCCTCCGCGCTTTGAACTACGCTGGTGACTTGTCCGAAGGTGGGGCTTTGGAAGATGCCGCTCGGCGCGCTGAAGTTGGCATGGTTAAAGACGTTGAACGCTTCCAGGCGCAACTGCATGTACCGCGAGCCGTCGAGAGTGAGTGGGAAGTTCTTCGTAATGCTGAGATTGGTGTAGTTGAAAC
Organism: Acidobacteriaceae bacterium; assembly: GCA_003171315.1. Lineage (GTDB taxonomy): Bacteria > Acidobacteriota > Terriglobia > Terriglobales > Acidobacteriaceae > Telmatobacter. Next base: position 3,781 of record PMYE01000030.1, on the reverse strand, counting down.
CAGGGCCATGGAAGAAGTTCCGCGTCGTATTGCCGAAGGTTCCAATCGGCTCGATCGAAAAAGGAGTCGTGTCGAAGTACTGGTGCGTGGCAGTGGATCTCGGATTGTACCTGGCGATGTTGAAGCTGGAGGTGTTTGGATTGTCGGGGCAGGCGAACTTACTACCCGAGTCGCACCAGAGGGAACGGTCCGATCCCGTGCTGATGCCGATGGGGAAACCGGTCTGCAGAGCGGTTACGCCGCTTATTCCCCACCCAGCCAAGGCCTCGCGCAGAATTGTGTTGTCTTTCAGGAACCCGACGGCAGGCACGGAGTAGACGTAGGTAGCCGCGAGGCGTTGCCGGGCGTCGAAGTCCGAGGAGCCGTAATTGAGGTATTCGTAGCCTGGTACGTAGTTTCTCGCGCGACCGTAATTTCCGTACGACGAGGAGCCGCTGCCCGTGGCGCTCTCGTATCCCGACCCGTCGTCGAGCGCATGGGAATAGGTGTAGGCCAGGCTGAATTCGAGCCCGTGATCCATTGCCTTGACGAGCGTGGCCTGCAGAGAGTTGTAGTTGGAAGACCCTTCGGAATTTTGCACCCCAGCCGACAGGTACCAGGGCAGGCCATTGGGGAGCGTTGGTATAGCCCCGCCGCCCGTACCGGGTACGATCGCGGGCTGGGCTGTATATTGCGGGAAGAACTCGTGGATATATCCGGGATACGCCGAGCAGACAGGATCTGCAAGACAGCTCGCGTGACCGGCCGGCGTGATGGGATCGCCCTCGTACCAGGATGCAAGCCGGTGGCTGAGAGAACCGACGTAGCCGATCTGCGCCAGGTAGTGGGAACCGAGCTGGCGCTGGATGTTCAGATTGAAGTTGTAGGTGTAGGGAGGAACGTAGCTCGGAGCAAACGCGTTGACAGTGAGCTCATAGTAACCGTCACCTGCCCAGTCGATCGCCGCGCCCGGCGCCGGCGTGGCATAGGGGAAGGGGTTAGGCTCCGATCCGTTGCCGGCAACATCCGCAAAGGGGTTTGCGAATGCCGGGCTTCCTCCAAAGTCCGCGGCGCCCAGGTCGATTAACAAGGATGGAGGATCGAGCAGATTCTGGAGCGACTGCTCTTCCTGGTCGCGGTTGTAGTAGAGTCCAAAACCGGCGCGAATCGAGAGGTTGTGCGCACCGGCAGTGCCAATCAGCGCGGACGGACCAGCGGACGGGGACCAGGCAACGCCGATTCTGGGACCAAACCGGTTCCAGTGCGACGTAGCTCCGCCGGCCTCATTGCATCCCGTATCGCCGTTATAGGTCAGCCCTGGAGGGCCGCCGGGATAGACCGTTGAGGTGGTGCTGCTGACCGCGAAACAGACGATTCCAAGACCGTTAAACTGCTTGTTCTGCGTAGGCTGCTCAACATCCCACGCCGTGCCATAGTTGAAGGTCAGGTCGGGGCTTACCTTCCAGTTGTCCTGCGCATAGGCGAACGTCTCCGATGAAAGGGTATCGATGAAACCATCGTTGCTCTGGTAATAGGAGTCGGGGATACCCATCGCGAAGTCGATGATCGGATCGCCCGAGCTATATAGCCCTGCACCGCCGAAGGAGAAATATCCGTTGTTCAAATAGCCGAAGGGATTGGAGACCCGGAATTGCTCGTAAGATGCGCCGAATTTTAGGGCGTGATTGCCCCTGATCCATGTGAAGTTGTCCGCGTAGTTCAGGTTGGTATCGGTGCGCGGTTGAGGTCCATCGTAGCTGTTGCCCAGATCGAAGTAGTTGCCGACAGCGATATAAGGAATCCCCGACTGGGCAAGCTGCGGGTTGATCTGGAAACCAAGCGAGCTGGGCGACTGGACTGGCGTGGGGAGGACGGCCGGGAAGTTGAGGCGATAGTAGCCGCCATGCAGCTCATTCAGCTTGTTTGCGCTGAAGGTATGCGTGTAGGAAACGCTGAAGACCTTGAGATGCTCCGACGCATGCTGGCCGAAGCCGGGGAACGTGCCGCCGCCGAAGGACAACTCGTCCGCACTGGGGCTCGATTGGAAGATCGACGAAGCCCAAATCGTGTCTCTTGCACTCGGCGTGTAGTCGGCACGTAGAACTCCCTGGTCCTGCGCCGCTGTACTGTTCGGGTTGAAGTTGTAAAGTGGGGCGGCCGCCGTGCCGGTGTTGCCCTGAAGAACGTACGTGTTGATCAGCTTCGATGCCACCGGATCCCACAAGCCTGGAGGAATGACAACGGTCCCGCTGTTGAAGCACGCGCTCCAAGCCTCCCCTGCGGGGCAAGTGCCGATGTTGAATGGAATCGGGTTGTCGGATAAGCCTGCGCTATTCGGGGCATTCGACTGGTAGTTCAGGTCATCGGTAAAGTCGCCCGCGAAGTTGCCGGTCGGAGTTGTACCCTTTGTTCCGGTCAGAGTCGACGTCTCTTCTGTTATTGAGGTTCTGTTGCGCATGCCCTGATACGCGGCGAAGAAGAACAGCTTGTTCTTGATGACAGGCCCTCCCAGCGTGCCGCCATACAGATTCTGATGGAAGGTGGGGCGCGTCTGCGAGAAATAGTCGCCGTTGTTCATGAAGGTGTCGCGGTAATATTCGAAGCCGCTGCCATGAAGAGTGTTGGTGCCGCTCTTGACGACCTCATTGACGATCGCGCCGGAGTTGCGGGAAAACTCCGGGTTCATGGTGCTGGCGACGATGTTTTCCTCCTGAAGCGCGTCGGGATTCACTTCAATGCCTTCGCTCTGCAGGGCGACATCGTTGATGTCTGCGCCGTTCAGGATGACATCGTTTTGCGGGGTTTGGCTGCCATTGGTGGAGTAGGTACCAAAATCGTCGGAGGATTCGACGACGCCGGCCTCAAATTTTTGCAATCCCGCGGCATCGCGCCCTTGCATCGGTATGCTTTCAAGCTGGCTCGAGGTAATCATCTGCTCTAACTGCGTATTCGAGGTCTCAACTTGCAGGGCCGTGGCCGTTACCTGGACGGTTTGCGCGGTTCCGCCCACTTTGAGGCCAGCCAGCACTTCGCGGTTGTCGTTGACGTTCAGTATCAGTCCGGACGCAACGAAGTTCTCAAAGCCGGCCGCGGAAACGGTAACCGTGTACGGACCACCTACCTGCAGCTCGGGAAAGATGAAATAGCCGCTCTTGTTCGAGGTGGTTTCTGTCGAAATAGCCGTGGCGGTGTTGAGCGCCGTGACTTTGGCATCGGGAACCACCGCTCCACTGGGATCGGTGACCGTTCCGTGAATCGCGGACGTGGTGATCTGAGACCAGGCAGCCGGAGTGTCGAAATACGCGAGAGAACCAACGAGCGCCGTCAAAGTGATCGCCAATGCCGCAGAATGAAAGGGGAAATTCCGCATCCTCCTACCTCCGGATCGAACTGAGACGATTTCTCGTCAAGCGGGAAGCACGGACAACCTGCTTGCTTCCCCTCTTTCTTGCCGAACGGTGACTCGATGCACCGAATGACGGAAAGCGCTACGAATTGTCGAGAAGTGAGGACCAGATCAACTGTTCCTAACGCTTTGAATCAAAGTCCAAGCGCCGGCCACGCAAACGGGGAACAGACCCTTAAGGTCAGATACGCACGTGGCGGACCATTCTCGAAGATTTCTCTCCTAACAGCTTATTAATAGAAAACAAACGTGATGTCCATCACATTTTGGTGGCACTAAGGCCGGAGCTATAGCGGGTCTCCTGCAGGTGTAGACCAAGGCACAATCGCTAAGTGGCTTTTTCATCAAGAAAAAGCCACCTTGAATTCTGTCCGAAATGGCTCATAGTTGCAGGAG
>PMYE01000062.1 GCA_003171315.1 Acidobacteriaceae bacterium | reverse complement strand
TCAACGACATTCTCGATTTCTCCAAAATTGAGGCTGGAAAAATCGACCTGGAGTCTATCGAATTTGATGCCAGAGAGTGCATTGAAACCACATTGCGGACGCTCGTTCTTCGCGCCGAAGAGAAGGACCTCGAGTTACTCTGCGACATCGCTCCAGACGTACCCTCAATCATTCGCGGCGATCCTACGCGCCTGCGCCAAATCCTGTTTAATCTCTTAGGCAACGCCATCAAATTCACCGCAGAAGGCCAGGTGGCTCTCTCGGCGGAAGTTGAACTGATCGAGAACGGGACCTGCGTCCTCCATTTCAACGTCGCCGACACGGGTATCGGAATTCCTGAAGACAAGCAGTCGGCGATTTTCGATGCCTTTACTCAGGCCGACGCCTCTACCACTCGTGAGTTCGGTGGAACAGGACTTGGCCTCACCATCACGTCGCGGCTGGTTGCGATGATGGGCGGAAAAATCTGGGTGAAAAGTGAACCCGGCAAAGGCAGTGAGTTTCACTTCACCATCAAGGTGAGCGAAGGTGGCATCGCGGCAGCGCGCCCGGCGGCGGGCTTGCCCGATGGCATACTATCCGGCGCTCAGGTGCTGGTTGTAGACGACAATCAGACGAATCGGCGCATCCTTGATCGGCTGCTGACCCGATGGGGCTTGAAGGTTGTCTGCGTAAAGAGTGGCGAAGACGCGCTCGCGGAAATCAACGCGGCGCAGGCGTCAGGCAATCCATTTCGGTTGATACTGACCGACATGCGCATGCCCAAGATGGACGGATTCGGCCTCGTAGAGAGGATTCGAAACATGCCGGACACGGCTGCAGCCACCATCATGATGTTGAGTTCCGCAGGCCGTAGAGGAGATTTGGCGCGATGCCAGCAACTCGGTCTTTCAGCATCACTCACGAAGCCAGTTCGCCAGAATGAATTGCGCGAAGCAATTGTTCGCGCGTTGGATCGGCGGAAGGTACAAACCCGCGCCGCCGCAGTCGCAGGAGGGGAGCGGCGCACCGCGGTTCCTCGGCACGGTTTGGGCGTCTTAATCGCGGAAGACAACGTGGTCAACCAGCGCCTGGCTGCGCGTCTGCTTGAGAAGCGTGGACATCGCGTAACGGTCGTGAACAATGGACAGGAAGCGGTCGAGTTGCTTGAGCGCTCCAGCTTCGACCTGGTGCTGATGGATGTGCAGATGCCGGTTCTCGACGGGATTGCGGCCACGAAAATGATTCGCCTGCGTGAGAACGAAACCGGATCGCACCAGCCCATAGTGGCTCTCACGGCGTATGCCGTGAAAGGCGATGAGGAACGGTGTTTAGCGGCGGGGATGGACGGCTACCTCCCCAAGCCAATCCGCCCTGAGGAGCTGGACGCCCTCCTTCAGACCTACGCGTCGGGGCGGGCTGTAGCGGAAGCCGCCTCTGGTCAGATTCAGCCGTGATCGCGAAAGAAGTGGGACCGCGATGAACGCAGAATATGCAGCGCTGGAACGGTATGTGGATATGACGGAGCTGCTTGCTCGTGTCGATAATGACCACGAACTGTTAATCGAGTTGTTGACGCTGTTCCAGGAAGATTTTCCGCGGCTCCGTGATGCACTGCATGTTGCGGTTGATACAGGCAATCCAAATCAGGTCGAAAAGGCCGCCCACACACTCAAAGGAATGTTGGCCAACCTGTCGATGAAACAAGCGGACCAGCTCGCCGCCAGAGTCGAGCTCGCTGCGCGTGCAGGCGACGTGCAGGAGATCCAGAAAGCCACGGCGGATTTCGACCGCGAGGTAACAGGCTTGCTTGCGGCAGTCGAATTGTTTATAGCGGGTAGGAATCCATGAAGGTCCTGATAGCTGACGATGAAGCGGTTTCGCTCCGCATGCTCGAAAAAACGCTCGTGCGCGCGGGTTACGATGTCACCGCTGTTAGTGATGGCCGCAAGGCGGCCGAAGCGTTGTGTGATGCCAACGGACCGCGCCTGGCCCTGCTTGATTGGGTTATGCCGCAGATGGACGGGCCGGCCGTCTGTCGAACCGTACGCCGGAAGCGCAGTCAGCGTCATGTCTACCTTGTGCTGCTCACCTCAAAATCTTCAAAGGAAGACATTATCGAAGGTCTTGAATCCGGCGCCGACGATTACCTGATCAAGCCGTTCGATCCCGGGGAGCTCAAAGCCCGATTACATACAGGTCTACGCATTCTCGAGCTGGAAGACAACCTGCTCGAAGCGCGCGAAGATATGCGGTATAAAGCCACGCACGACTCGCTCACGGCGCTGCTTAATCGCGGGACGATCCTCGAACTGCTGACCGGCGAGTTGAATCGCAAACGCTGCGATAAAAGTTCCATTGGCATCGTACTTGGCGATCTTGACCACTTCAAGCTGGTCAACGACACGCACGGGCACGTCGTTGGCGACGAAGTGCTTCGCGAGGTTGCGCGGCGGTTACTTGGATCGGTGCGCTCCTATGACTTTGTCGGGCGCTACGGTGGCGAGGAGTTCCTCGTGGTTCTAAACAACTGCGGCCAAGATACGGTGATGGATCGGGCCGAGGAGATTAGCAAAGCAATCGGGGGTTCGCCCGTCCGCACCTCGCACGGTCCCATTCCTATCACAATGAGTTTGGGTGTTTTTGCCAGCTATCCAACCGACGAGCGGCGACTCGAAGAAATCCTGTGCAAGGTTGATGGCGCGCTTTATACTGCCAAGTCCGCGGGGCGCAACTGCAGCATTCTGGCGGCACCTGTCGAGGGCACTCTGCCCCAAAGCCACTCCGCGGGACGAACTCGCTCCAAATCAGGACCGAAAACTGGCGCGATAAAATAGAACATTGACTGATCGCGCCTCCAAATTGCCTATCACCCGTCGCCGCTTCCTGCTCGCAGGTGCGTGCGCCGGTGCCGGTCTGGCGCTCTATGCGGGCGAGATCGAGCGGCACTGGATCGAGATCACTCACCGCGACGTCTTCATCCCGGGCCTTCCGCAGGCATTCGACGGCTTCCGCGTGGCGCAACTCAGCGACATTCATCTCGACGAATTCACTGAGCCGTTCTTCCTCCGCGATGCCGTCCGCCATATCAACCGCTTGAACCCCGATGTGGTGTTTCTCACCGGCGACTACGTAACCCACGAGCTCCTGCCCAAGAGATTTTCCATCGGCCCGGCGTGGCAATGCGCCGATCTCCTCAACCGGCTCCAATGCCCGAACCGTTACGCCATCCTCGGCAACCACGACGTGATCGTGGGGCGGAAATACGTCATCGAGGCGCTCACCGCAAACGCCATCGCCGTCCTGGAGAATTCCTATCTTCCCATCGAACGCGCCGGGAGCCGCTTCTGGCTTGCCGGGGTCGACGATCCCGTGGCCGGCGATCCCGATCCTGAAGCCGCCATCCCCGCCTCCATCCGCAATTTGCCGCACGAGCCCATCGTTCTCCTCTGCCACGCGCCCGATTACGTCGACGATCTCCTGCGAATTCCCGCGGGCCAGGCTCTCTCGCTCGTGCTGGCCGGCCACACCCACGGAGGCCAGATCCGCCTGCCATGGATCGGCCCTCTGGCTCTTCCGGAGTTCGGCCGCAAGTATGTCGAGGGCTGGTTCCGCCTGGGAAATCTGCAGCTCTACGTCAATCGCGGCCTCGGCACCGTCGGCATTCCCTTCCGCTTCGACTGCCCGCCGGAGATTACGCTGCTCACTCTGCGTTCGGCCTAAGGCGGTTCTCCTGCAACTATGAGCCATTTCGGACAGTATTCAAGGTGGCTTTTTCTTGATGAAAAAGCCACTTAGCGATTGTGACTTGGTCTACACCTGCAGGAGACCCGCTATAGGGCCTCTCATCCTCCTTCCCGCGGGCGGGAAGCTTTATCCGCGGGCGCTCTCTAACTTGCGAGAGCGCGCTGTCTCGTGGCACAGTGGCGGGAAGGGTTTTTCCAGACGCTGTGCCGGCGTGAGTCCGTTCGCGCGCCGCCTCCTGTATTCGCGCCGGATCCAATGCGCCGGAGCGCCCCGCCGATTTGCTTCTTGGCGGCGAACAGCGGGGCGGCGAGGCGCCGGCTCACTCAGGCATCGATCGCGATTCGCCGCAACCGGGCTCCAGACAGAGGAGAAATGCAGACATCGGGCGGTTCCGTCGAGATTCTCGACCTGCGGCACTTTGCGGCCCCGGTGCTCCGCCCCGTACTGGAGGCCGAGGGTGAGTTGTGGGAGCAGCGGCTGCACTGGGACTACCACGCCTCGTCGCGCCTGCTCATGCAATATATCGACAATCACATGCTGCCCGGCTACGCGGCGCTCGCGTCGGGCCGCGTGACAGGCTATGTGTTCTGCGTCTACGAGGAGACCAAGGCCGTCATTGGCGATGTATTCGCTCTGCCGTGCACGCCGGATGGCGCAGGTGGAGCGTCCGGCAGTGCCAACTCCACGGAAGAAACGCTGCTCCGGCATCTCTTCGAGCTGCTGCTCAACTCGCCGCACGTTGAGCGTATCGAGTCGCAGTTGCTCCTGCATCCTTCCGGCGCCTACGCCGGGATCTTCCGCGAAGCCGGATTCCATATCTTTCGCAGGCTTTTTCTGGTGCAGACATTGCAAGGGCAATGGAGCCCGCCCCAGCCGGATCTGCCCGCCAACCTGGAATTTCGCCACTGGCGCGAGGCCGATCTGGCTCCGGCCGCGCGGCTCATCTGCGAGGCCTACCGCGACCATCCCGACAGCCTGATCAACGATCAATACCGCTCCGTACACGGCTCCATGCGCTTTTTGAACAACATCGTGCACTATGCCGGCTGCGGCAGTTTTTCCGCGCAGTCGTCGTATGTGATCGTGGAGCGCGCCAGCCGCGAGCTTGCCGCCCTTGTGCTGGGCTCGCGCGTCAGCGGCCAGAGCGGACATCTGACCCAGGTCTGCGTTCATCCCGCCTTCCGGCGCCGCGGGCTGGCCCGCCTGCTGCTCGCGCAGGCCGCTTTCAGCTTCATGCGCATGGGCGCGGCCGAAGTCTCTCTCACCGTCACCGAGGCCAACTCCGAGGCCATCGGGCTCTACAAGGACGAAGGCTACCAGTGCGCGCACAGCTTCGATGCGGCGGTGTGGGAACGGGGAACAACGGCGTGACGCCGCGGGCATCCCATGGTTCTGTGCTATTCTTTTCGGCAAATCAAAAAAAAGCTGGAAGTCATCGTGAAAGATTGGAAGTGTATCGGATCACTGGCCTTGGCAATGTGCCTGTTGCCATGGGGGATGCACGCACAAACCAACGCTAGCTCCCCGTGTGCACTGGAGCCGCCGCAATTCTCTACAAGCGAGCCGAACATCTTCAACGACCGCCAGGAACAAGACCTCGGCGACGCTCTTGCCGAGTACTTTGAGGCGAACATGCGCATTGCGCCCCAGACTGACGGCGACGAGCTGAAGCGCATCGGAGAACGGCTTCTCAAAGTACTGCCGCCGACCGGGGTCCAATACCGTTTCCGCATTTACGACTCAGGCGAGATCGATGCCTTTTCGTCTGCAGGAGGGCGGGTCTATGTCAGCCGGAAGCTGGTTGCCGCGGCAAAAAGCGAGGACGAGCTGGCCGGCGTCGTAGCGCACGAGATCGGGCACCAGTCGACGCACCAGACGGCGATCGAGATGACGCGGCTTTTCAAGATCAGGTTGGGCGTCACGGAGGTGGGTGATCGCGCGGACATCTTTGCCAAGGTGCATCGCTTCCTCAGCACTCCGCCGAAAGACAATGAGGACGAAACAAAGGAGATTAAAGATGAGCTTGTGGCCGACCACGTAGCAATTTACGCTCTGCTTCTAGCCGGTTACGACACCGAGAGCTTTCCCAATTTTTTCAACCGAGTCTCGCTTAACAACGGAAAGACCGGAAACTGGCTAACCGATACCTTCGGGCTGACGCGCGAGAGCAGCCGCCGGTATCGCGAAGCCATGAAGATGGTTGGCGAGGTGCCTCCAGGGTGCATTGGCAAGCCGGCGCCTGTGAGCACGGCGTTTCTCCAGTGGCAGCAGAGCGTGGTCCAGGAGCGTGTGAAGGATACGGCCGCAACGGCAACCGGAGACAGTCCTGTCAAGCTCGATCCTCCGCTGCGGCCCAGCCCGTGGCGCATCCGGTTCAGCCCCGACGGCAAAACCGTAATGGTACAGGACGAAGGTAGCATTACGGTTGTAAGCCGGGAACCGGAAAAGGTGCTGCTTCAGATCGATGCGCCGGACGCCGAGCCCGCGCAGTTCACACCCGATTCGAGCGGCATTGTCTTCAACGACAGTAATCTGCGCGTGGAAAAGTGGACTGTAGCCACCGGGCAGAGGGCGTGGGTGAGAGAGCTCATTGTCTACGACGGCTGCTCGCAGACGCTTCTGTCGCCGGATGGGAAGACGCTTGCGTGCGCGCGATTCGATTTTAACGCGATTCCGCTGCGTATGGGGCTGCGGCTCATCGACGTTGATAGTGGCCAGCCCTACTTTGACAAGCCTGGTTTCTTCCAGATGGGCATTTACGCGTCCGATTACGACAATTGGCGGGTTGCAAGGGATCTCATCGCCGGCGAGAAGTTGGTGACGATGGTGGTTTCTCTCGATGGGAAATATCTTGTAGTAGCCGCGGGAGACCATCTGCTTGCCTACGACCTCGAGAGCAGGCAGACGATTGCGCTCAGCGGCAAGCTGAAAAATATCGGCCAAACGCAAATGACATTCATCGGGCCGAACGAGATGTTTTTCGCCGGCAATATCAAAGGCAGCTTGCGGCAGGGTTTGCTGGTGAGCTTTCCCGACGGAAGACAGTTGAGCGAAATGGAGGTCGGCGATCAGAACTTAATGGGAATCACCAAGGGCGAGGGCGTGATCGCGTGGCCGTTCAAGGACGACGCAGTGGGGCTAGTGGATCTGAGCAAAGGCCAGCTTGTGGGCATGGCAAAGCTGTCGGCAATCGATCAGTGGGAAAACTTGCTGGCGACCGAAGATCCGCAGGGCGGGGTGGAAATCGGCGAGTTGGGCAAGCACGCGACGGTTCACATTCCCTACCCTGTAGGTTCGTTGCCCAGTCTGCGCGCCGCTGCGTTCTCGCCAGACGGCAAATATCTGGCGTTTTCATTTCACAACCGGTCGTCGGTTTGGCGGTTGGATACGGGGAAGCAGATCGGTCTCCTTCGTCCGTTTCGCAGTGCATGGATAGACAACGGTGATCGTTTGTGGGCCCAGTCTCCCAAGTACATGGGCCGCGACCCGGCGGAAACCGCGATAGACCTGAACCAGCAGAGTGGAAAGCAATTGGGCAAGTTCGAGGACGAGGACTGGCAGTACCACGATATGCATTTCCGCTTCAAACCAATGGGCAAGGACAAGAACACGCGTATTCATGCGACGCTCGGAGCGACAAAGATGGAGACGCAGGCAGTGGCCTGGACACGCGACTATCCGCACGAAACGCCTGCCATATGGCCTGCCGACGACGACCGGCTGGTGCTGGCGTGGGACCTGAGCGACGACACAGCCAGGTCGGAAATCAAGAGTTACCCGGTCTTGCAGAGCGAGGCGCAGGCCATGAAGACGAAGAATCGCGGACTGCTGATCGAGACCGTAAATCCAGAGACGGGAGCGCCCGAGCAGCAGGTTCTGATTCCCGATGTAGACCTGACGCACGGATGGGACGACGAGCGGAGTGCGATTGTCTCAGGCGGGTTTGTGCTGGCGCACGGCGAGCAGGACAATACGGTGATCTACAAGCTCGATACGGGCGCTAAGGTGGGCGAGTTTTTTGGAATGCCGCTGGCGACGGACGCGGCGAGCGGCCTGATAGCAGCCGCAAATCGCGAGGATGAGATTTTGATCGTAGACGAGCGGTCGGGCAAGGAGCTGAAGCGCTTCACCCTTGGTTCGCCGGTGCGGCAGGCGCAGATTGTCCCTGGCAATGAGGCCACGCTGCTCGTGCTCACCGAAGACCAGGTGGTGCACCGAGTGCCGCTGGGGAAATGATTTAGTTCGAAATGAGTGCGGCCGGATTCTCTCCCGAGAATCCGGTCGCGGGTTTTGCTGCGCGATGCGTTATGCTTTGGCCGACGTCAACGCCCCCAAATCCGAGGCCTGCTTTTCCATGCTGAAGGCTTCCACGATGTCGCCTTGTTTCACGTCGCTGAAGTTGGCGATGCCGATGCCGCACTCCATGCCGTTGGTGACTTCGCGGGCGTCGTCCTTGAAGCGTTTGAGCGAACCGATCTTGCCTTTGAAGACCTGCGCTCCATCGCGCATCACCTTCACATCGGCATCGCGGCGGATGACGCCGTCCTGCACGCGGCAGCCGGCGATGGCGCCCACCTTGGGAATGCGGAAGACATTGACGACTTCGGCGCGGCCCAGGTAATTCTCCTTGAAGGTGGGTTCGAGCAGGCCCAGCATGGCCAGGCGAATCTCGTCCTGCAGCTCGTAGATGATGGAGTGCAGGCGGATCTCCACGTTCTCCTGCTGCGCCAGCTCGGCGGCCTTGCGCTCCGGGCGGACGTTGAAGCCGATGATGATGGCGTTCGATGCCGTGGCCAGAAGCACGTCGCTCTCGGTGATGGAACCGACGCCGGAGTGCAGCACCTTCACGCGCACCTTTTCCGTGGACATGCGCACCAGCGAGTCGGCCAGCACTTCTACCGAGCCCGTCACGTCGCCCTTGATGATCAGCGGCAGGTCCTTCACGCCCGATTGGCGCACCTGCTCAGCCAATCCCTCCAGAGACACGCGCGAGCTCTTGGCCAGTTGCGCGTCGCGCTCCTTCATCTTGCGATACGAGGCGATCGACTTGGCCTTGTCGCGGTCGGCGACCACGAGGAAGGTGTCGCCCGAGTCGGGCATGCTTTCAAGACCGAGCACTTCAACCGGAGTGGAAGGGCCGGCTTCTTCGAGCGCGCGTCCGCGATCGTCGAACATGGCGCGCACCTTGCCGAACGTGTTACCCACAATGTAGCTGTCGTTCAGGTGAAGGGTTCCGTCCTGAACAAGGACGGTGGCCACGGCGCCGCGGCCGCGGTCCAGCTTGGCCTCGAGAACGCTGCCCAGTGCCTTGCGTCCCGGCGTAGCCTTAGGCGCCTTCAGGTCGCTGACCAGGCAGATCATTTCGAGAAGCAGATCGAGATTGAGCCGCTTCTTTGCGGAGACCTCGACAAACACCGTGCCTTCCTGGCCCGCGCCGGCCCACTCTTCCGGAATCAGACCGCGATCGGCCAACTGCTTTTTCACACGGTCGGGATTAGCCTCGGGCTTGTCGATCTTGTTCACGGCCACGATGATGGGAACCTCGGCGGCCCTGGCGTGATCGATGGCCTCCAGAGTCTGCGGCATCACGCCGTCGTCGGCGGCGACAACAACCACGACGATGTCGGTTACTTTGGCGCCACGGGCCCTCATGCGCGTGAAGGCTTCGTGGCCCGGCGTATCGAGAAAGACGATCTCGCGGCCCGAGGCCGGCGAGCCTTCCTTGGTGAATTTCACTTTGTAGGCGCCGATGTGCTGCGTGATACCGCCGGCTTCGCCCGCGGCCACGCGCGTCTCGCGAATGGCGTCGAGCAGCGACGTCTTGCCGTGGTCCACGTGGCCCATCACCGTGACCACGGGTGGGCGCGGCACTTCCACCACGTCGGTTTTCTCGGTATCGAGCACCTCCTCGATCGCCTGATTCTCCAACTCCTCTTCGTAGCTGATGACGTTGGCGGCGGCGCCGAACTTTGCCGCCACATCTTTCACCATCTCGGCGTCGAGCGATTGGTTCACCGTGACAAACACGCCGCCCATGAGCAGCGTCGCGATCAGGTCCTTGGCGCGGACATCGAGCTTCTCGGCCAGGTCCTTCACGCTGATGCCCTCCGTGACGGTGATGTCGCGGGTGATGGGCACGGGCTCGGTGCTGTATTGCGCGCCGCCATAGCGTGGCGGCGGCACAAAGCCCTTCATCGGGCCTTCTTTGGTCTTCGGGTACTGTTGCTTGCCTCGTCCGCGGCCACGGGAACTGGCGCGCTGCGGGCGCGGGGCTTCACCGGCCGGCGGTGCGCCGCCAGGGCCTGGACGCGCGCCGCCAAACCCTGGGCGTGCTCCGAATCCAGGACGCGCGCCAAATCCGGGCCGCGCGCCGGGAGCTGTGGGGCCTCCGGGCCCCGCGAATCCGCCCGCCCCGGCGCGCGTGGGATGCCTGGGGCGCGGTCCCCCTGCGACTTGACCGGGCGCCGCAGCGCCGCCGGGCATCCGCTGCGCCATGCCGGCCTGCCCTGCCGCGGGCCTGCGATCGAAGATCGGCTTGCCGCGCTGAATTCCGGCGCCCGCCGCGGGCGCGGTGGTTGGAACGATGGACGCCGTGTACACAGGCCGTGGGCCGGTTTGCGGCATCACCATGCGGCGCGGAGCACGAGCGGGGTGCGCGCTCGCAGGGCCCGGCTGCGCGGGGGCGGTTGTGGACGCGGCGGCGATCGCCGGAATCGCACCGGACGCTTTGCCTGTGGCAACAGCGGCTTCAGCTGCGTGCGGCGCGCTCGCAGCAAGATCGGGAATGGTGGAAGGCGCCTGTTGCTCGACGCCAGCGGAAGGCGCGGCGGCCGGCGTCTTGGCAGCCGGAAGCTTTTCGCCGGCGCGGGGTTGTTCCTCGCGCTCAGGCGGGGCTGCGGGCGGCTTGACCACGACGGCAACCGGGGGCGGCGCAACCACGACAACCGGGCGCGTGACGCCTGCGGCGCCTGCAGGCGCCTTGGCGACGACAGCACCCGCAGGAGGATGAGAGGCTATAGCCGGAAGAGGTGTGGGCGGGGGGGCAACGATGGGCGGCGCCGAGCGCGGCTGCGGAACAATTTTGCGCGGCTCCGGGCGAACGGATGCGGCGGCCGCGGGTTTCGCCGCAACCGGCGCTTTGGCCGGACGCGGAGCGGGCGCAGCAGGCTCGGCTGGCGGAGCAGCCGCCGGCTTGATGGGCAAGCGAGCGTGGCGCGCCTCTTCTTCCTCTTCCTTTTTCTTGGCCAGAACGGCCTTCAGCACATCTCCCGGCTTGGAGATGTGCGAGAGATCGATCTTGGGGGCGACGGCTTCAGCGGCGTGGCGCGCGTGCGCAGCGCCTGAATGCGGGGCTTGCCGCGCTTCCTGCACAAAGTGTGCGCGAACCTTATCCGCCTCGTCCGATTCCAGCGAACTGGAGTGCGTCTTGCCTCCCGCAATGCCGAGTTCAGGAAGAAGATCGAGAATCGCGCGAGACTTGACTTCCAGCTCTTTCGCGAGATCGTTAATACGAACCTTGCTCATCCGCCTCTTTTCAATTCGTGCCGCCAAAAAGCCCTTTAGTCGCTCATAGCTGCCTCATGGCACTGGCCGTTCTTAACCGTTGCGTTATCGTGCGTCTGGCTTGGGAGGACGCGGCGCATCTCACGCGCCGTCCTCTTTGGCCGCCTCGTTGTGCTCATCGTTGCTTGCGCCGTTCTCTTCCGAGCCCGCTGCCGGAGCATTCTCTACTGCCAGCTCGGCGGAGGTGCGGCTGTCTGCTTCCGCTTGATCTTCGGCGAGAGATTCCGTGGCTGCATCGGAGGCGGCAAGTTCGTCTGTCTCCGCCCTGGCTGAGCGCACGCTCTCCGCTTCCTCCAAAACCTCGGCGGAATTTTCCTGCTCTGCTTCTGTCGTATCCACGGCAGATTCGGGCGTCGCAACTTCCGCGGCGGCCTGAGCTTCTTCGGCCGCCTGCTCGCCGCTTTCAGCCGCCTGCGCCGCCTCAGCCTCTTCAAAGCGGCTGAAATAGTTGCGCACGGCTACGCTGATCTTCTCCAGGGTCTTTTCGCCGATGCCCGGAATTTCCTCGAGCTGTTCCGGCGTCATATCGGCGAGCGCTTCTACGGTGGTGACGCCCGCTGTAATCAGCTTCTGAATGATTCCATCGCCCAGCTCGCTCACCTGCTCGATGGGCGTGGTGGGAGCGCCGGCCAGGGCCTGCATCTGCTGCTCGACCTCCTGGCGCTTCTCCTCTTCGCTCTTGATGTCGATCTTCCAGCCCAGAAGTTTGGCCGCCAGGCGTACATTCTGGCCCTTCTTGCCGATGGCCAGCGAAAGCTGCGTGTCGTCCACGATCACTTCGAGCTGCTTGTCGGTGAGGTCCGAAATCGAAACGCGGCTTACCTTGGCCGGCTGCAACGCCTTCTCGGCAAAGGTGGTGATCTCATCTGAATATTCAATGATGTCGATCTTTTCGCCCCTCAGTTCGCGAATAATGGACTGCACGCGCATGCCCTTCATGCCGACGCAGGCGCCGACGGGGTCAACGTCCTTGTCGCGGCTCTGGACGGCGATCTTGGTGCGCTCGCCGGCCTCGCGGGCAATGGCGCGGATGACCACGGT
>PMYE01000142.1 GCA_003171315.1 Acidobacteriaceae bacterium | reverse complement strand
ACTGAGTTCGCCCTGGCCCGGCTTGCGCAAGAGAAGTTCGCGGTAGATTTCCTCTTCGGTGATCAACAGGCCTGGCGGCACGCCTTGCAGGTGCACCGTCAACCCTTCCTGGTACGACCCACCAGCGACCGTGACCTTGAACAATGTTCCCAAATCACATCCGAGCATGGCCGTGTTCCTTTCGTTTAGTCAGAAGTCTTGATATCCGCCCCGATTATCCGCATGCAGTCCATGAACGTCGGGAACGTGACCGTGGCGGATTCGGCGGAGTGCACAACCGTCCGTCCCGGGATGGAACAGCCGGCCACAGCCAACGCCATCGCGATGCGGTGATCGCCGTGGCCGTCCACTTCAGCGCCGGTCAGGTTGCTTCGTTCGATGACCAGACCGTCGGGCAACTCGGTAATCTTCGCGCCGAGTTTGGTCAATTCCTGCCGCATCATGGCAATGCGGTCGGTTTCCTTGATCCGGGCCTGCGCCACGTTAGCCAACGTGGTCTTGCCTTCGGCGAAACACGCCACGACGGCCATCATCGGCAACGCGTCCGGCGTGGCGTTCAGATCTATGCGGCAACCCTTGAGATTGTCCGGCTGTACCCGGATACCATTCGGCAGCACCTCGACGCGAGCGCCCATCTGGCGGAGATAATCGAGGACCGCCTTGTCGCCTTGCGGATCGTTCATGTCCAAGCCCAGCACCGTCACCGCGTAATCGCCCAACACTCCTGCGCACAGGAAAAATGTCGCCGACGAAAAATCCGCCGGGATTCGCCGCTGGAACGCCCGGTAGCTTTGCTGTCCGGGCACGCGAAACTCGCGGTACCCGTCGCGACCCAGCTTGATCTGCTGCCGGGCCAACCAGTCGAGCGTCATCTCGACATACGGTTGCTCGAACAACAGCGGCACCTGGATGATCGTATCGCCATCGGCCAACGGGCAATTGATGAGGAGGCTTGTCAGGTACTGGCTTGACCGGCATTCGATGGATGTCTGGCCGCCTCTGAGCCGGCCGTGCACGACTATAGGCGCGCACCCGTTGCCCCGGCTCGATTCGGCCCAGGCGCCGAGATCGTTGAGCGACGAGATCAGCGGCCCTGACGGACGCTGACGAATTTGTTCGTCGCCGGTGAAAACGGCCTGCCCTTTCCGCATGAGCGCGGCGGAACCCAACGCGATGTTCAGCGTGGTGCCGGAGTTGGCCACATCAATCACGTCGTCGGGTGTGCGCAGTTCGCCGCCGGTGCCTTGGACGATCCACACATCTGGCCGGCATTCGATCTTCGCGCCCAAGGCCGTGAACGTACGAACCGCCGACTGCGTATCCCCCGAGTCCAACGGCGCTTCAATCCGGCTTTTACCAGCCGCGAGCGAGGCAATCGCCACCGCCCGGATCGTATGCGACTTCGAGCCGGGTATCGAGACGTCACCGCGCAATCGCGATTTGCGGCAAACGAAATTCACGACGTGTGTTTAACATGCGCCGTACAGGCCGGTCAAGAACGCTTGGATAGGGGAAAAACATCCGCACTGAGAGGATACAAACGCAATCCGCCGCCGCTCATACGATCATGCGGCGTGCGTGCTGACCATCGAACCGCTGCCGCGCCAGTCTGGGCGCAAAAAACCGGTTACGCGCCGACCACGTTCTGGGCGCGGGAGCCCTTTTCGTCCTGAACGACGTCGAATTCAACCGCCTGACCTTCAGCCAGCGTCTTGAACCCATCGCCCTTGATTGCCGAGTAGTGGACGAATACATCCGGCCCGTCTTCGCGTCCGATGAATCCGTAGCCCTTGGCGTTGTTAAACCACTTGACCTTTCCCTTGTACTGAGCCACAGGTTCCTGCCTTCCTTTTCTCTTGCATGATTTCTTGCCTGGTCACGGTGAGCTTTCAGGGGAATCCACACCGTACTTGATAAGACGCCGGAAAGATGCGAAAGGTTGATTCATTTTCGGTTGTTCCACGAAGTGAAACGGCGGGCTTACCCCGTACGCGGCAAGCGCATGGATTCCTGTGGGGAAAATACCTGCCTTAGAGAACTATTTCTTTCGCCGAAGGGCTTGCTTCCGCGCGTACAAGAGCACGCTGGTCAGGGTTTTGCCGTCCAGAATCGCCACGCGGTCAATCATCTTCAACACATCCTTGAGCTTCACCAGGCGGAACTCGATCTCCTCGTCTTCCTCCGGCCGCGCATCGCCCGCCTGCAACCCCTTTGCCAAGAAAACCTTCATCGACTCGCCCAGAAAACCGGGGCTGGGGTAGTACTCCACCAACGGCTGCCATTTTTTTGCCTTGTACCCGGTCTCCTCTGCCAGCTCGCGCTGCGCGCCCGCTAACGGCTCCTCGCCCGGATCCAGCTTTCCCGCCGGCAGCTCCCACAAATACCGGTTGGCCGCGTACCGGTACTGGCGCTCCATTACGATCCACGGGTCCCGCTTGCTCTTCGAGTCGTCGATGGCCAGAATCACCACGCTGCCATCGTGGCGAATCACGTCGCGCTCGTTCCTGCGCCCATCCGGCTCAATCAGCTTGTCGTGCAGGACGCGGAACAGCGGCCCCTGAAACATGACCTCCGAGCTCAGCACCGTTGCTCTTTCCATCGCAGCGGCCGTCTTTGCCGTCTTCTTTCCCTTTGCATTCCTGGTCTGCGTGATCTTTCCCATCGTTTTCCTGGGCATTTCCACCTCTACTTTTGTCGTGAGCGCTCGCCGGGCCCGACTCATCCTGAGTATACGCAGAGGGGCGATCGTCTTTCGCCGCTTCTGCATCGATAGGGCACGCCGTGGCATCCTTAACACAGCACTATCGTCGAAACTTCGAGCGAAGACATTCACCACCCGCCAAACCAAACGAGCCATCCGTGAACGACTTGCTGACCGCAGAATGTTATTCCGTAACCGTGGCGCCGGGGCAGAGCCGGCTCTTTGTGGATTTTTGCGCCGGGGCGCTTGGCGCCTTTCTCCCGCCGGATGACCCGAGTCGGGCGCGTCCGTCCCTTCCCGTGCACTGGCCGGAGTTGCTTCGGCTGCTGGCAGAGCAGAATCCATCTCCCGCTGCCGCGCTCCCGCTTGCCTCCCTCGCCCAGGGAGCCGGAGCCGTCCTCACCGGGCAACAAGTGGGTTTGTTCGGCGGCCCGCTCTTTTCTCCCTTCAAGGCCGCAACGGCTATCGCCCGCGCGCGCCAGGGCACAGCAGCAGGCCACCCCCACGCCGCAGTATTCTGGCTCGCCAGCGAGGACCACGATTTTGCCGAGATCAACCAGGTCATGTTTCCCGCCGGGCGCAAGCCGGCGGAGCTGGTTTATTCCAATGCGCCCGCGGCGCCTTTGCCGGCCGGCCGCATCGTGCTCGACGATTCCATCACCCCGCTCGCGGAGCGCGCCGCCGAGCTGATGGGCGCCTCCGAAGCGACCGATGCTCTGGTTGCCGCTTACAAGCCCGGCCGCACCTTCGCCCAGGCATTCGCCGATTTCTACTCCGCCATCTTCGCCGCGCAGGGCCTGCTGATCGTAGATGCGAGCAGCCGTGAATTCCATCGCCTCGGGGCGCCTGTGCTGCGCGCTGCCATCGAACGCGCCGACGAGTTCCATGCCGCGCTCACTGACCGCAGCCAGGCTCTTGAGGTTGCCGGCTACCACGCCCAGGTGGCAGTCGCTCCGCAGTCGAGCGTCTTGTTCCTGGTCGATGACAAAACCGGCGCCCGCGTCGCGCTCCGCCGCACCGCGCCCACGCCCGCCGAACCCAATGGCCTTTGGCAGGCTGACAGCGAACGATATTCGACTGTCGATCTCCTCGGCATTCTCGCGGCTGAGCCCGAGTGCATCTCTCCCTCGGCGCTTCTTCGCCCTGTCTTTCAGGATTTTCTGTTCTCGACTTCAGTCCAGGTCGGAGGCCCTGCCGAGATCGCCTATCTGGCACAGTCCGCAGTTCTCTTCGAGCGTATTCTTGGCCGCCAGACACCGCCCATCGCGCGTTTCTCCGCCACGCTCATCGAGCCGCCGGTCGCCGAGCTGCTCCGTCGGCACGAACTCACGCTCGAACAGGTCTTCGCCGAAGAAAGCGCAACCACATTGGCTCAACGGCTGGCCGCGCGCGCGATGCCGGTCGAGACGAAGCAACGGCTGGCTGCCGCCGGCAACGCACTCGACGCCGAACTCGACGCCCTCGTCGGCTGGTTGCAATCGCAGGACAAGGGACTGGGCCAGTCGGCTGAAACCGCGGCCGGCAAGATGCGCTACCAGATGAACCGTCTGCGTACGCTGGCCGCCAACTTCCAACTGCAGCGCGAGGCGACGCTCACGCGCCACGCCGACGCCCTCTTCAGCGCCCTTTATCCCGGCGGCGTCCTGCAGGAGCGCGTCCACGGCGCGGCGTACTACTTCGCCCGCTACGGGCTGAATTTGGCGGAGACGCTCTGTACGCAGGCAGCCAGCTCAGGCTGCGGCCATACGGCAATGTGGCTGTGAAGGGTCAAGGAGTAGGGAGCAGGGAGTAGAGGACGGGAACTCGCTATCCCCTTCGCATCTGCTCCGTCGAAATCTCGGGAGCGCAGGATCCGGGCGATGGACCTCAATTCCTATTCCCTATTCCCTATTCCCTGCCGTTATAATCCTCCCGAACCACGTCGGGGGTTCCCATGAAGCAGTTCTTTGTCTTCCTCATTGCGGGATTGCTGGCGATCCCCGCAGGCTACGGGCAGACGGCCTCCTGCGCCACGCCCGGCGACAACAACGCCTTCCTGGGCATCCAAACCATCCGCCTCTGGCCGGGAACGCCTCCTGAAGCCAAAGGCGACACCTGCAACGACATTCCCGCGCTCTCCATCTTCGATCCCCGCGAGGGAACGGCCAATGGCTCGGCGGTCATCATCTTTCCCGGCGGCGGCTACTCCATTCTCGCCGGCGACCTCGAAGGCCGCGAAGTCGCCGACTGGTTCACGGCGCGAGGATTCCGCGCCTTCATCCTCAGCTACAGGCTCTCCTCGAACGGGTACCTGCTGCCGGTTCCGCTGCTCGACGCCCGCCGCGCCATCCAGACCGTTCGCGCGCGCGCCGACGACTACCACATCAATCCCAATCGCATCGCGGTCATTGGCTTCTCGGCGGGCGGCCACCTGGCCGCGCTCGCGGGGACGCAATTCGTCCCCGGCAACCCCGACGCCGACGATCCCATCGACCGCGCCTCCAGCCGTCCCGACTTCCTCGTCCTCGGCTACCCCTGGATCGACGCCTTTTCCAGCGATAGTTCGCACCTGGGCTACTGCCAGGTCTTCCATGTCATGGGTCGGTGCGAAGAGTTGCGCGCGGCGTATTCTCCTGACCTTTTTGTCACGAAAGACACGCCGCCGGCCTTCATTTACCACACCTTCAACGATCGGGCAGTTCCCGTCGAGCAGAGCCTGCGTTTTTATGAGGCGTTGGTCAAGGCCGGAGTGCCCTCTGAGATGCACATCTTCTCGAGCGGCCCGCACGGAACCGGCCTGGGAAAAGGCGATCCCGCGCTCGACCAGTGGCCAAATCTGCTGGAAAACTGGCTCCGCGCGCAAGGGCTGCTGACGGTGGACAGGGCAGCCGTGGGGGCAAAGCCATAGCGCCGCGCGATCGCAGCAGAATCACGTCAAAATTCGATGTTTTCGATTCCGCCTTTTTTGGACCTTGACCCGCCTGGCCTGTGCAACAGAACCACGTTCCCTGGATCATCGAGGTCGAACTTACCCATGCCTTTGTGCGGCTTGAGCTGAAGCTTGAGACGGTGAAGCTGTTCCGACTTGTATTCACCCCCGGCTTCGATGGCAAAGACGAAGAACTTGGCCTTGCCTCCGCCGCTCACCTTCTTTTTGACAGCGAATGAGATTTCGATTTCGGCCGACTCCCAATCCATGAGTGGCTTCTTGCCCGACTTGCTCAGATTGCCTTGCGACTCTTCGATTTCGACCCGGATCTGAGCAAGGAGTTCGGCCAGACCGATGCCGTTCGCTGATGCCATGGAGTTCCTCCAGATTCATGCCTTGTCGTGGTTTCCCGGATCGCAACGGCCCCAAAAACTAAGAGGCGGGCCGCCTGCTTCGGGAGTGGAAGGACTTCCCGAAACCGGCGACCCGCTGGACCCTGGACCGGGTCTAGGTGGTAAGTTAAGTCTAGGCTCATTTTGGGCAAAATCAAGCTTTTTTTGGTGGGAAATTCCCGCTTCGTGACAGGTGTCACAAATGGCCGGTTTTGCTGCCTCTCCGCGTTGACTTGAGGGGCTGCCCCTGATACAAAAAAGTGTTCCACTTGCAAAATTTTGCCGTAATGGGCGCAGCGGCCCGGTACCTTCATGCAGGACATCTTTCAAAAAGTCGCAGAGCTTCTGATTGGCGCAATTCCAACGGCTCTGCTCTTCATCGTGTTGGTCTTCGCCTATCAATTCCTGATGCAGGGCCCGTTGACGGCTGTGCTCGAAAAGCGCCGTGCCCTGACGGAGGGCGCCAGGGAGGACGCCCGCAAGGCCATCGCCCAGGCCGAGGCCAAGGCTGCCGAGCATGCCGAGAAGCTCCGGCTGGCCCGCGCCGATGCCTACAAGATTCGTGAGGAGCGCGTGAAGCAGTGGAACGCCGAGCGCGATGCCGCCCTGGACGTGGCCCGCCAGGCGGCCGGCCAGAAGGCCCGCCAGGCCAAAGCCGAGCTGGAGAACGAAGCGGCTGCCGCGCGCCAGGCGATTCAGGCTGCCGCAGCCGACCTCGCCAGCCAGGCCGTTCGCGCCGTCCTGCCGCTCGCCGCCGGAGGATCGCGTTGAAATATCCCCTTGCGAAGATGCGCCGTTTTGCCCATTTCCCGACTCCCGTGTTTGCCGTGGCGTTTGCCCTTGCGCTGACCCTGGCGCCCTTCCGTACCTCCGCGCAGACGCCCGCTCCCGGCGCCTCGCCGGCCACGGCAAGCGCTCCTTCCTCCGCGTCTGCCGCATCCCAAGCTCCCAAGTCAGAAGCTCCCAAATCGGAGGAAGAGCAGGAACAGGCGTTCCTCCATTCGTCCGTCGTGCAATCCATGGCCCGCATTCTGCACCTCAGCCTGGACACCACGATCGATCTTCTGCTGGGGATTAACTTCGCCATCATCTTCTTCGCCATTTTGATACCGCTCACCAAGCTGATGCCCAAGATCGTTCGCAAGCGCTCCCAGGCCCTGCGCCAGAACCTCGAAACCGCGCGCGAGGCGACCGCCGAGGCCCAGGCACGGCTCAGCGCCGTCGAGGCCAAGCTCGCCGGTTTGGGCGAGGAGATTGAGAAGTACCGCGCCCAGTTGGAGCAGGAGAGCCTGCAAGACGAACAGCGCATCAAGGCCGCGCTTGGCGAAGAAAGCGACCGCATCGTGGCCGCCGCAGAGCAGGAGATTGAAGCCGCCGTTGCTCAGGCCCGGCGCGGCCTGCGCCACTTCGCCGCCGATCTCGCCATCGACCAGGCCGCCAAACAACTGGCGCTCTCGCCGGAAACCGACCGCGCCCTCATCGACGAATTCATCGCCGGCGCAGCCGCTGACGCCTCGGGCAAGGGAGGTTCGAACTAAATGCCTGCCTTTGTCGCCCGCTACGCCACCGCCTTTGCCGAAGTGGTTCGGGATGCCAAACTCGACGCCGCCGCCATCGACCGGCAATTCTCCGATTTTCTCGCCACCTGGGATGGCAGCCCCGAGCTGCGCGCATTTTTCGTGAACCCCGCCATTCCGGCGGCGCAGAAGATCGCCATTCTGGATAAGTTGAACGCCAAACTCGGCCTCCAGAAGGAGCTGCGCAACCTGCTCGCGGTGCTCATCCAAAACGATCGCATCGGCCACGTGGCCGAGGTCGCCGCGGCGTATCGCAGCATTCTGCAGGAGCAGCTGGGAATCCGCCCGGCGGAGATCGTCACCGCGCGCGAGTTGGGCGCCGACGAACGCAGCGCGCTGGTGGCCGAAGTGGCCAAACTCGCCGGCGCGAAAATCGACCCGAGCTTCAAGCTCGACCCATCCATTTTTGGCGGAGCCGTAGTGCGCATCGGCTCCACGGTTTACGACGGCAGCGTCCGCGGCCGGCTCGACCGCTTGAAAGAAGCATTAACCAGCTCCTAGCTGCTAGCTTCGAGCCGCTAGCCTGTTTGGCCCGGCTGAAGCAACCGCGCAGGAGAACGGACCAGCTAGAAGCTAGGAGCTAGAAGCTAGAGGCTAGCGATTGTGAACTAAGCGATACGGACAGGAAAGCAAATGGCTCAAATCAAGGCAGACGAAATCACACAACTTCTTCGCGAGCAGATCGCGAACTACGATGCCAAGGTCCAGGTTGACGAGGTTGGGACCATTACCTCGCTCGGCGACGGCATCGCCCGCCTCCACGGCCTCGACAAGGTCATGGCCGGCGAGCTGCTCAGCTTCCCGCACGGCATTGCGGGCCTGGCGCTCTCGCTCGAGGAGGATCAGGTAGGCTGCGTGGTCCTCGGCGACTACACCGAGCTCAAGGAAGGCGAAGAGGTCAAGCGCACCGGCAAGATACTCTCCGTCCCTGTGGGCAGCGCCATGATCGGCCGTGTGGTCAACGCCCTTGGGGCGCCCATCGACGACAAGGGCCCCATCGCCGCCACCGAATCGCTCCCCATCGAGCGCCTCGCTCCCGGCATCGTCGACCGCCAGCCCGTGCGCGAACCTATGGCCACCGGTCTTAAGGCCATTGACTCCATGATCCCCATCGGCCGCGGCCAGCG
>PMYE01000059.1 GCA_003171315.1 Acidobacteriaceae bacterium | reverse complement strand
GCATAATCAAGGTCATATATATTTCTTGGTAGACAAAGTGGGGCTATCGGATGGCAGACAATACATAACCTTAGCGGAATTGGCGCGGACAACTGCATGGGGATACCCAACAAGGCGACCTCCACTCATCGGTGGACTCCGGCGGACTTGTGACGAAAATGTGACGTGACCCCGCACAAAATGCGCTATTCGAGGACTGCGGAGTCGCAGTTGTCGGGCCAAGAACGGCTATTTTACGGGTCATTCCCACTTGGGGTGCGAGCTGTCGGCAGTTCAAATCTGCCCGTCCCGACCATTCAAATTCAAGCACTTACAAAATCTAAGAAAGTCTGGATTTACTGCCACTGTGGGGACTTTTGTGGGGACCTCGATGCAAATTTCCTGTCTGGAGTCTTCAAATTGACCTTTGGCTTCTTCATCGAAGCTGGTCGGGAAGCATGAAGCAGAATCTTTACTTCATTGTCGCGAAGTTTCTTGATGAATTGCGGAGGGTGAAAGCCCTTTACTTTACTTCTCATCGTCACAAGGTCGAGTGTCGGTTCGATCCGATGGACTCTCGCCAAGACTATGGCGCAGCCTATAGTACAACCTCGAAAATATTCATCAAATTCCACCCTGGAAATGCCAGCCGCGTCCGAGTACTCGGACCAGAGACCCATGGGTGCGGCCTCGCGGATGAGTTGGACGCGAGCGATTCCTTCGATCTTAGCTATCGGGACCTTCGAGTACAGCCAGACGCGCGTTCCGCTGACAATGCGAATACGGCGGTGGCGAAGTTCGACAGTCTTTCTTCCCTCCAGAATGGCCTTGGTGTATGCGGGAGCCAGCGAAATCAGGATGTCAGAAGAGGCTGACACTTGGTTTTCCCTCCTCGATAATGCTCAATGCTACCGTGTGGTCGATCCGCCGGGCCGTGACAAAGTTGGTGCCATCAGAGCATCCGAGCGTCCGAAGTCGCATAAGGCCGATCGGATTCTGAAGTCGCATCAGTTGGTTACCTACGCGCACCGGAAAGCGGTGGCACGGGATTGTGATTAACCGGATTCTCGCCGAGCAAAACAGATCGACTTCGGAATAGCAGGACGTGTGCGATTTGGAAATGAGGGGGTGTTTTATGAACGACGGATTCACAAGGTTGGCTTTAATTCTGGACCGGTCAGGTTCAATGGCATCCATTGAGGAAGCGACTGTCGCAGGCGTCAACAAGTTCATCGAGGAGCAGAAGCAGGTGCCCGGAACGGCGACGCTGAAGCTGGTGCAGTTTGATGATGTCTACGAGGACGTATTCGACACGCCCATCGCCGAGGCTCCCGAGCTGACGCTCTCGAAGACGCCGAGGCCGAGCCAGAGGACCTATGAACCACGGGGCAACACAGCGCTCCTCGATGCCATCGGGCGCACCATTACAGAACTGGGGAGTGGGCTGGCAGCGATGTCTGAGGATGAACGGCCATCCAAGGTCATTGTGATCATCATGACCGATGGTCTGGAGAATGCCAGCAAGGTGTTCACGGCACCGCAAGTGTTCGACCTGATTGTCCAGCAGCGCGACATCTACAAGTGGGATTTCGTGTACCTTGGCGCCAATCAGGATGCCATTGCGACTGCAGCCAAGATGGGTATTGCTGCGGCATCCGTCATGCCCTACGCAGCCAACAGGACGGCGACGACAAATGCCGTCAACGCTACGTCAGCTGCGGTCCGGCGTTCACGGTCGAGCGGGCAGAATGTGAGCTACACCAGCCAAGAACGAAAAGCAGCGGTGGTCGAAGACGAGGGCGATCTGTTCAACAATCATGCTTCTTAATCGCGTGGCCTCTGTGCCACCTTGCCATGATCCCCAAAAGGGTTCTGTCCGGATTGCTGGTTATTGGCTCAGAACGGCGCTTCTGGGTATCGTGCTTGAGTTCAGCCAATTCCTCCAATGTAAGGGAGCTCGCTGGTTCCTAAGGAGTTCGACGCTCATTTGCGCCATAGCGGATCTGCAACTCGGGAAAGGCCCGCGTCTTCTGCCGCTCGCCGTCGCCCAAAATCTTCGCCACGGCCAGCTTCGTGTTGCCGTAGAGAATCCACACCGGCACGCCGCCGAAGTACTCGAAGGCACGCACGTGCGCTTCGAGGAAGGCTTTCGTCGTCTCAGCTGGAAAGGCCTGCACAAAGCAGTCGTCGGAGTGCGGCAGGTCGAAGGCCATGAAGTGCTCCGTGCACGCCGCTCGCGCGGCGTCAAGTGGTCTATTTTTCCTCCGGCGCGCACACTGGGTGGAGCATCGATACATGGCAGAGGGGGCCGGAGCATTTGCCGATCTCGCTGCAGGGCGAGGTACAGCAGCTAAGATCATGCTGCCTCCATAGGCATTGCGATGAATGAATACGGCCCTCATGGGAGTGTAAGAGGCGAGGAAGCAAGTTTGGCGTCGCGCTCGACGATCTCCGTTACAAGCGAAGTTTGCCAAAAAGGTGCGTAATGCGCTTTGGTTGTTGCGGGAACTTGATTTCACCGTGTACTGATCCCGTTGGAGCGGAGATCGTCGAGACTCTGGCGGAACTTCAGTACGATTACATCGAGCTGTCGCTGTCCCATTTGACTGCCTTGCGGGAACCGGTTTTTTCGAACCTGGTCAGGCGGATCGAACGATCGGGTATCGGGTGCGAAGCTTGCAATAATTCTTTTCCATCGCACATTCGATTGACTGGCCCCGATGCCCATTTGAAAGCTGCATTGCAATATGCCGAAGAAGCGCTCGCAAGGGCCGCGCAACTCGGCGTGAAGACGGTTGTTTTCGGCAGCGCCGGCGCCAGGAACGTTCCGGCAGGATTTTCGTACAAAACAGCCTGGCAGCAGATCGTCGACCTATTGCGGTCCCTGGGCGAAAGGGCGCAAATGTACGGTATCACCATCGCCGTCGAGCACCTCAACCACCAGGAGTCGAATATCGTCACCTTGGCGTCCGAAGCGATGCAGCATGCCCGTGAAGTGGGCCATCCCAATGTCCAGTTGCTCATCGATTATTATCATCTTGGGCGCGAAAACGAGGACTTCGGAATCCTGCTCGAAGCGGGATCGATGATCCGGTATGTGCACTTTGCCGAGGTGCAATCGCGCTCCTTTCCCGTGGAGGACAACGAACATTACGGGAAGTTCTTCGATCGTCTGCGCAGCCTTCGGTATGACGGGCGTTGCAGTATCGAAGCCTATACTCAGAACTTGGCCTCCGACGGCAAGCGGGCGCTGGAAAAGCTGAAGGAAATCGTGAAATCGGCGGAGATGTGAAGATGGAAACAACCGCGCAATGCCTACCGGAACGTGGATCTGCAAGCGATGCCCGGGTGCGGGTGGAGCAGGCAGCGAGAATCCTTCGCCTACGAGTCGTCGAGATGCTAGGGCCAAATACAAAGGGGCATCTCGGAGGCTCCCTCTCAATCGCGGACGTTGTAGCCGCGCTATATTTCGTCAAGATGCGCCACGACCCAAGCGCGCCACAGTGGCCGGATCGCGACCGTTTCATCCTCAGCAAGGGCCATTCCGTTCTTGTTCAATACGCGGCCCTGGCTGAATGCGGCTATTTTCCAAGGGAGGAACTGGGCAAGCTCAAGACCTTGGGCTCAGTGCTGCAAGGGCATCCCGACATCAAATCGACTCCGGGGATTGAAGCCAATACAGGCTCGCTCGGCCAGGGGCTTTCGCAGGCCTGCGGAATGGCTGCCGGCTTGAGATTGGACGGCCGGAAAAGCCGCGTCTACTGCGTCGTGGGCGATGGCGAACTTTGCGAGGGTCAGATTTGGGAGGCGGCGATGTCCGCGTCTCATTACCGCCTGGACAATTTGGTGGCGATTGTCGATCGCAATGGCCTACAGGCGACTGGCCCGATTGAATCGCGATTCAACACGAATCCTCTGGCTCAAAAATGGGCGGCCTTCGGCTGGCACGTTCTGGAGTTGGACGGGCACGACGCGACAGCAATACTCGAGGCGCTCGATCAAGCCGACAGACTTCCGGGCAAGCCAAAGGTTTTGATAGCGAATACAGTTAAGGGGCGGGGCCTCCCCTTTGCGGAAAACAACGCGGCGTTTCATAACGGTCACATGACTTCCGAGCAGTACGAACTTGCACTCAAGCTCCTTGGTTCGGAATTCTCGGCTGACAGAAGCTAGGGAGAATGAAGATGGCCTTGAGGAATTGCCGCGAAATCTACGGCCGGACACTTGTCGAATTAGGGCAACAAAACAGGGACATTGTCGTGCTTGAAGGTGATCTCGGGAAATCAACCATGTCCTGCTATTTTGAGGAGGCTTTTCCGGACCGCTATTTTGAAATGGGAATTGCCGAAGCGAATATGACTGCGTTTGCTGCAGGTCTTTCGCTGGCCGGCAAGATTCCGTTTACGAACTCTTTTGCCACCTTCGCGGCCGGCCGCGCTTTCGACCAGATCAGGCAAAGCATATGTCTGCCCAATCTGAACGTAAAGATCGTCGGATCGAGCGCTGGCCTTTCGGATTACGGAGACGGCTCGACTCACCAGTCGGTGGAAGACATTGCCATTATGAGAGCTCTTCCCAATATGACCGTCCTGGTCCCCGCCGACGGGAACGAAACACGCGCCATGACGCGGGCGATGGCTGCGTACCGCGGGCCGGTTTATCTGCGAATCAGCCGCGCCGATCTGCCCGATGTGACCGCCGTAAACCAGGAGTTTGTTATTGGCAGGCCTTCTATCGTTCGCGGTGGGAAAGACGCGGCAATCTTTGCCGTAGGGGCCATGGTCGCCAAGGCAATCGAAGCTGCGGATCTCTTATCTGAAAAGGGGATTTCCATCCGGGTGGTGAACGTAAGCTCGCTCAAGCCGGTCGACGAAGCGGCACTGAAGGCTATGGCCGAAGATATGAAGGGCATCGTTACGGCGGAAGAGCATTCTATCATCGGCGGATTGGCAAGCCTGGTTACTTATGTCTTGCGGGGAACCGGGTTGCCGATCGAATGCATCGCCATTCAAGACAGGTTTGGCCAATCGGCCGAGAATCTCGATCGGCTTTACGAAGAATACGGACTCACTGCCGAGCGCATCGCCGCTGCCGTAGTCTCCGTGATTGCCAAGAATACGGCGTAGATCGAATATGCGCAATCTGTTCCTCTCTGGCTGGACGCCGCAAGCGGCCTGAAGAGCAAAGGGAGAAGTCTTTCCCCTCCTTACCGCAGTGATTCTTCGAAAAATCGCGCCCTCAAGCAGGCCGCCATCGTCCATAGCCGCCGAGCGACGTAGCCCCTGATATTCGCGTCCGGACGATCAACCTTATCCCCGACACACTCCTGGAATGGCAGGTAAGAGCGTTAACTGTTGACGCCGCTCGCCAGATAGCCGCCGTCGACCACCAGCACTTCGCCAGCGATGAACGACGCGCCGTCGGAGGCCAGAAGAACCGCCGCGCCCACAAGTTCTTCGGGCTGGCCGTAGCGGCCCATGGGCGTGCGCATCAAAATTTCCTGGCCGCGCGGGGTCGAGTCGAGCAGCTTGGCGTTGATGTCGGTGCGATAGACGCCCGGAGCGATGGCATTCACCATCACGCCTTTCTTCGACCACTCGACCGCGAGCGAGCGGGTGAGCGAAGCCAAGGCCGCCTTGCTGGCGGCGTAGGCAGCCACTTCAGTGAACGCCACGAAGCTGGTGAGCGACACAATGTTGATGATGCGGCCGTAGCCGCGTTCGAGCATGGGGCGGCCGAAGATCTGGCAGGTGCGCAGCGTGCCGATGAGGTTGGTATTGAGGATGTCGCGCCACTCGTCTTCGGAAGCCTCGAGCGTGGGCGTGCGCTTGGCGATGCCGGCGCAGTTGACGAGGATGTCGACTTTGCCGAATTTTTCGAGGCTAGCGGCGAGGAGCCTTTCCAGCGAGGCGCGATCGCAAACGTCGGCGATCTGGCGCAGCGTCTTGCGGCCACGGGCTTCGATCTCGGCGGCGACTTCTTCCAACTGCTGCTGCCGGCGTCCCGTAGCAACAACGTCGGCGCCGGCCTCGGCCAGGCCGATGGCGATGGCGCGGCCGATGCCCGACGTGCCTCCGGTGACAACCGCGGTCTTTCCTTCCAAGCTGAATAATTTCGTGACCATGCGTCCTCCAAGATGAATCCGGTGGGGCCGGCTCTCGCACCGGCGAGAACCGGCCCTGATGCGGTGCGGAAAACCGAGCACATTCGGGATTGCAAAACCGCGCGAAAGGCCCTTCCCGAGCAGCTACGGCCGGGTTGCCCGTTATTTGGTCGATGCCAATGCGTCGCTAAGTTCCTTGACCCGCTCGGCAACGCGAGTCCAACTCTTGATGAAAATGCTGCGGAAGAGGCCTACCGGGCCGAATTCCTCAAACTCATCCACATCCAACCCGTCTTCGAGGTAGCCGCGCTTGAAGTCCGGAAGTTTCGCCATCAATTCGTCGATTACCTTTTGGGGAACCGGATTGAATAAGCGATAGACTACGGGTGGATTCTGCTCGAGGAGCCGATCCGCGGTGCCCTCCCAGTTGATCGTGCAGCAGACCTTACCGCCGACCATTTCGGTGAAATGGTGAAGGCCCCGCGCTCCTCCGGCCACAAATATGCCGGGATACCTGCGTTCCTCTTTCAGGGCATACAGCTTACGAAAGACGGCGATTCCCGCCTGCCACAGAACGTCGGGAGAGATGTCGATGTGTTCCTGCTCGACGACATTGCGCAGGTAATCGTCGTAGATGCCGGCGATATGCGAGATATAAAGGGGCGGCCGCTTGCCTGTCCGCCGGGAAACCTTCATATAGGTCTCGCACAGCGCAACGCCCTGGCTGATCCCGAAGATTTCGGTGGCGTTCAGGGGCACGTCCTGTTCTACCAGGTATTCCATGGCGGTCAGCCCGCTTTTCGTCGTCGGAATCTTGCAGCAGATGTTCGGCGAAACCTTGCGGTTTTCCATCGCCTCGCGAATGACGACGTCCGGATCGTCCTCTTGAACCGGGTCTCCCTGAATGCTCACATAGCCTTTCTCGCCGCGAGATTGGGTGAACATAGGCATGAACTTTTCGGCGATCGGAGCGACCAGCCTGCGCTGGTAGATGGACGGCACGTCGGCCCCGCTATCCGATTCGGCGATCGCCTGCTCAAGAAGCTTCAGGGCCCCGGGGCCCTCAGTGGGATGATCCAGCATCTTCTGCGTGTACGACGGATTGTTCGTGCAGCCGCTGGCGCCGTTGGCGATGGCGAGGTCCGCGTGCTCTTGGGTTGGATTGTTGATCCAGAATTCCGTTGGGGTTTGGGCAACAACACGCAAGAAATAGGACGAAGGCATCGGATCTCCTCGAGCAATTCGGCTTGTATTCGCAAAGGTTTAGCGATGTACTTCCTTAAGTTACAAGCGTGGCCTTTGCCGATTCTCCCCGCCGCGAAGGCGCGGATCGGCGGCAAGCCATCAGTATACGCCGCCCGTAGAACGAAGGGCCTTGGCGGGCGAGTGCTTCCAAGGCAATCAGCTTTCAGCCCTCAGCTCTACGCTTTCCGAGCCCAACTCATCCCGCACGCTCGGCGGCAACAAATACGCTTGTTCCGGGCTGTACTGCTTGAATCGCGACATACTTCCTTGTCGCCCAATTCTGCCGTGGATTTCAAGCGCCTTTTGTAGTTCTCACGCAGACACTAAAGCCCGTACCCTTCAAGCTAAAGCTCGTACCCTTGAAAACGCCGGCTTATTCAGAGGTTCCCTAGTAGATCGGGGCGCGCAAAAGCGGATTCCTATCTGTATGATTACCTTGAGACGACAACACAAATGAAAGTGATCGAATCTATGAAGCGCTCCCGTGCGGAACAGCCAGTGATGGTGGCGCAGACGGAACTGCGCGCCGGCGCCTTGCGGCTTCCGGGGCTGTTGATGCAATGCCTAACCCATATGGCGCCGGCGGCGGCGCTGTTGTTCACCATTCAATTCACCACCTCACAGGCGGGTCTCGCCGCACCCGTGGCATATCTCATCGCCTTTCCCATCGTCTTGGTGCTGGGCGTTTGCCTCATGCAACTGGCCAGATGTCTGCCCTCGGCCGGCGGCTACTATACGTACATCAGCCGCTCCGTGAATCCGCAGGTCGGATTCCTGGCTGCCTGGCTCTATTTCTTGTACGATCCGGTGGTGGCCGCCTTCATCCTGGCTTACCTCGGCTCGGTGATAGAGCACGCCTTGAAGGCTGGCTATGGCGTGATCTTCCCCTGGTGGGCCTTCTTGCTGGCGGCGGGAAGCCTGGTCGGGTGGGTGACATACCGAGGGGTTCGGGTATCGGCGAAATCCATGGTTGTGCTGGGGGTGGCGGGAGTCACGATCGCGCTGGTTCTCAGCCTGTGGGGATTCTTCATGCCGGGGCCGGGAGGGATCAGTTTTTCGCCCTTCAACCCGGCCAGGGCCACCAGCCGCAATGGCCTGGGCTTGGCGGTGATCTTCTCGATTTTTGCGTTCAACGGCTGGGAGTGCGGCGCTCCTCTGGCTGAGGAGAGCGAAAACCCGCGCCAAAACCTTCCTCGCGCGATCTTGATCTCGATCCTGGTAATGGGGGTCTGCCTGGTATTCGGCTCGTGGGGGCTGTTGGTGGGCTGGGGCACGGAGAAGTTGCCGGACCTTATCAACTCGGCGGAAAATCCGACCTTTGTGCTGGCGCGGCGTTACTGGGGCGGCGGGTGGGTGATCGTGCTGCTGGCCTTGCTGAATTCGATTATCGCCACTTCGATCGCCGCCAACAACGCGGCTACGCGTGTGTGGTTCGGCATGGCCCGCTCCGGGTCGCTGCCGCGTGTGCTGGCCAAGGTGCATCCGCGGTTCAAAACGCCCACCAATGCAGTCTGGCTGCAAATTGTGCTCACGTTTGTCGTAGGGCTGGGGCTGGGCTGGTTGATCGGGCCAGACCAGTTATTCGTATTTATGGGCACGGTGCTGACGTTTGCCCTGATTCTGATTTTCAGCACCGCCAATCTGGGCGTGTTTCTGTATTACTTCCGCCAGCGGCGGGAGGAATTCAACATCCTGCTCCATGCCGTTTTTCCTCTGGTGGGAACGCTGGCGGTCTTGGTGGTGGCTTACACCTCGCTTACCCCGTGGCCTGCTCCCCCGGTCGCTTACGCTCCCTGGGTGGTTGCGATCTGGCTCGTGCTGGGCATCCTGGTGCTGATCGCGATGAGATTGACCGGCCACAAGGGCTGGGCAACCACGGCGGGTAACGCCGTTGAGGAGCGCGCCGAGACCGAGGAGGAAGCGGAACAGCGGTCGGCGCTGTTGTGAAATCGCGCGGGTCCGGTTTGCCGGCTGGCGCAAAGGGAGAGCATCGGACGTCGGATCGGCGAGCGCGAGAATCGGCGCGCTTTAGCAAAATCAGAGCTGCTGTAAGGGAATTCGATGACGCCAAGTGCCGTTTTCCTTAAGAAAACGGCACTTGCACGATCTATGCGGTCCTCAAAGAAACTCCGATTTTTCCCTTAAAACAGCGCAATCGGATTGAAGAGAGAGCCGGTGCCCTTCGGCAGGCACAGGGGCGCGGCGCACACCATGAATTCCCAGCGTCTTTCCTCTTCGCATGTCTTTGCCAGGTCCTCAAGCTGAAGGCTGTCGGCGCAAGCCATGCCCATAGCGGCCAACTGGAGCGCGTGCAGCGGGCCGGCGACCCCCTCAACGTTGGAGGGCACGGTTTCGCCGTCGCCGTCGGGCAGGAAGGCGGCTATCTTTCTTTCGTGCATCCATAACGCCGTGGAGGCGTGCAAGCCGGCGCGGCCCTGGCCCGAGTAGCCGCAGTTCCACGGGCCGAGTTCCAGCCTGCGCCGGTGGTGCCCGGTGCGGAAGAGCAGTATGTCGCCTTCTCCGAGACGCACCCCCTCGTCCTTTTCCGCCGCCTCCAGCTCGCCGGTTGTCACGGCCTCGCCCAACTCAAGCCATTTCTCGCCGCGCAGCCTCGGTATATCAAGCAATACGCCGCGCCCCACGATGCCGCGGACATAGGCCGTTACGTCCATCGCCAGCGGCCCTTCGGAGGTAACGAGGCTCGTGGGCTTACCGTTGTAGAGAAGGCCCATGTAGCTTACATGGCAGAGCGCGTCGAGGTGCGTCAGGCAATCGCCGTGAAATTCGGTGGCCAAATAGTCCAGGGCGAAGCGCGGCTCGCCCTCCGGCCTTATCACGTCATGGTTACGGATCAGATGGCGGACGGCAGGCCGGGGATTGTCGGGCCCGGCCGCGGTGTTGATCGGTATGGCGAGGGAAACGGTGCGGCCCACTTGGATGAGTTTGGCCGCCGCCGCGATTTTATCCGGGGTTATGTAATTGAGCGTGCCGAGCTCGTCCTTCTCTCCCCATCTGCCACGGTTGTTTACTGCTTTGAACAGCTCGTCGAATTCCTTCCTCGTTATCGGCGGGGCTTTCATGTTGAGTATTTCCCTCTCTCTTTCAGCTTTCGAGTTTCGATCTCGGGTTCCGAATGACAAGACGCTTAAGCAGACGGTGGCGTCTTCGTCCTTGCCTTCACGCCCGCCAGGTCTTCAAGGACGGTGATCACGGCGGATGGGTCGAGGCCGCCGCGGCCGGCCGCCAGAAGAGCGCTGTAGAGCTGGTGGGCCAAGGCGGCTCCCGGCAACGGGACATTCAGTTTGTCGGCGGTTTCGAGGGCAATGCCGAGGTCCTTGTTCTGAAAGGCGACCGTGCCGCCGGGCTTGAAATCTCCGGCTATGATCTTTGGGCCGCGCACATCCATGACGCGGGTTTGGGCATAGCCGCCGCTGAGGACCTTGAGGATGATCGCCGGGTCTACGCCGGCTTTGGCGCCCAACACCAGAGCCTCAGCCAGGCCTACTAAACTCAGCGCGACCTGGATTTGATTGCAGGCTTTCACGATCTGGCCGGCGCCGTGCGGGCCACACAGGGTGATGGTTTTGCCCATCGCCTGGAGGACAGGCCGGACCTGATTCAGGACTTCCTCCGGACCTCCAACCATAATGGACAGGATAGCCTGTTGGGCTCCCAACTCGCCGCCGCTGACAGGAGCGTCCAGGCAGCCAACTCCGACTTTGGCGAGTTGAGTGGCGATCTTGATCGCAGTCGCCGGCGCGCAGCTGCTCATGTCAATGAACACCAGATCCTTGTGGGCGCCGGCAATGACGCCGCGGCTACCCAGGGCAACCTCTTCGGCGGCTTCGGAGTTCGTGACCATGGCGATGACCACATCCGACGCGCGGGCAACATCGGCGCAGCTTTCGGCTGGAGCGGCGCCGCGCTCGACCAGCGGTTCTATCGCGGCAGCGGCGACATCGAATACGGTGAGGGAATAGCCTGCCTCGATCAGGTTTTCGGCCATAAGCCGGCCCATGATTCCGAGTCCGATAAATCCGATCGTTGGTTTCATTTCAAAACCTCAAAAACTTTGCGCAGCGCGTCTTCGTCGCCGACGTGTTTTTGCCGTTTGCGGGCGCTGGCATGATGATAACGAACGTGGACCCAAAAATTCCACAGCGCCTTTGCCGGCAAGGGCCGCTGAAAGATACAACCAAACAAGGGACCGGGTTCAGCTCTCAGTTCGTTGCTCAATTCGGTTGCGGCGGCTACGGAAACTGTGAGCTGCGAACTACGAACTGTAAACTGCGAACTCTTGAAATACGATCCGCACTCTGTTCCCTGGCCGTTCTAACCATGCAGGGCCGATGGACGCGGTGCGAAGATCTGAGATCACTCCGGCGGGGCGCCCGAAACGGGCAGGCGGACGAAGAACGTGGTTTGTCGGCTATCCGGACATTTCCCCTCCATGATCGAGTTCCGTCCGAATAGCCGGTGATACAACCGAGACCGCCAAAACAGGACCGGATTCCGTCCGTCTTCTGCCCGTCACGGCCATTTGCGCTATCCTGATTCGTACTCGCTCGCCGGTCCTCATCCGGCGCGGAGCCTGCCCATGGGCGAGTTTGTCCTCCATATCAACGACTCTCACCTCCGCGTAACCGCCGCGCCTGAAGAGTCCCTGCTCTCCGTCCTCCGCGACCATCTCAAACTCACCGGCACCCACTACGGCTGCGGCGAGGGCCAGTGTGGCGCCTGCACGGTTTTGCTCGACGGCGTCGCCTCGCGCTCCTGCCTCATGCCGGTCGGCGGCGTCGGCGACACTCACATCGTCACCATCGAGGGCCTGGAGCAGAACGGCCGCCTCACCCCCGTCCAACAGGCCTTTCTCGACGAGGGCGCCTTCCAGTGCGGCTATTGCACCTCCGGCATGGTCCTCAGCGCCGTCTCGCTCCTCCGCCAGACGCCCCATCCCACCGACCAACAGATTTTCGCCTCGATGAACGGCAACATCTGCCGCTGCGGAACCTATCCTCGCATCCTAGCCGCCATTCGCCGCGCCGCCAACGGAGCCACCCAATGAGCAGCCGCGTCGGTCACGTCGATCCTGAGCTCGAATCCTTCCAGGAGGAGCGCTGGCGCCTGCTTGCTCTGCCCCTCGACCGCCGCGACTTTCTTCGCTTCTTCGGCGGAGGCCTGCTCGTCTGTCTCGCTCACCCGCCTGCCGTCGCGCAGGAGTCCGGCCGCTCGTTCGGCGGCCATCCTCTGCCCCGCGACATCGCCGCCTGGCTGCATATCGATGCCGCCAGCAAGGTCCGCGTCTTCACCGGCAAGGTCGAAGTCGGCCAGAACATCCGCACCTCCCTCGCCCAGCTCGTCGCCGAGGAACTTCGGGTTCCCTTTGACACCGTGACCATGGTCATGGGAGACACGGCCCTCACTCCCTACGACATGGGCACCTTCGGCAGCCGTACCACTCCCACCATGGGTCCGCAGCTTCGCACCATGGCCGCCGCCGCCCGCCAGACCCTGCTTGAAGCCGCCGCCACCCGCTGGCAGCTCGAGGCCGCTTCGCTCACCGCCGAAGCCGGCAAGGTCACTGACCCGCGCGCCGCCCGCTCATTCACCTACGGCGAGCTCACCGGCGGCCATGATCTGGTCCGCGTCGTCTCCGATTCCGAAACTCTCATCCCCGCCGCCGACTGGAAGATTGCCGGAACCTCCGTCCCCAAGGCCGATGGCCGCGACTTCGTCACCGGTCGGCATCAATATCCCTCGGACATCGTCCGTCCCAACATGCTCTTCGGCACGGTCCTGCGCCCGACCGGCTACAACGCCACGCTTGTCTCCCTCGACTCCAGCGCCGCTGAAAAACTCCCCGGCGTCCAGCTCGTCCACGACGGCGACTTCGTCGGCGTCGTTGCTCCCGATGCATTCACTGCCCAGCGCGCCGTCTCCGTCCTCCGCGCCCAGTGGAACGTCCCCGCGCAGCCCTCCAACCGCGAGCTTTTCCAGCTCCTCAAGGGCAGCTCCGATCCCGGCGATGGCCCGCAGTCCGCCTCCGGCTCCGTCCAGCAGGAGCTGTCCGCCGCGCCCATCCGAATCGACCAGGAATACACTGTCCAGTACATCGCTCACGCGCCGCTTGAGCCTCGCGCCGCCGTCGCGGAGTGGGACGGCTCCAGCCTCACCGTCTGGACCGGAACCCAGCGTCCATTCGGCGTCCGCGACGAACTCGCCCAGGCCTTTCATCTCGCCGCGGATCAGGTCCACGTCATCCAGCCCGACATGGGCAGCGGCTACGGCGGCAAGCACACCGGCGAAACCGCCATTGAGGCCGCGCGCCTCGCCCGTGCCGTCGGCAAGCCCGTGAAACTCGTCTGGACCCGTGGCGAGGAGTTCACCTGGGCCTACTTCCGTCCCGCCGGCGTCATTGAGATTCGCGCCGCCGCGCAGTCTGACGGCACGCTCGTCGCTTGGGAACACCACAACTACAACTCCGGCTCGGCCGCCATCGCCACGCCCTACGTCGTTCCCGCCCAGCTCGTCCACTTCCACCCCGCGCGCTCGCCGCTGCGCCAGGGTTCGTACCGCTCGCTCGCCGCGGCGGCCAACGTCTTCGCTCGCGAATCTCACATGGACGCGCTGGCTCACGCCGCCGGCCTCAATCCCCTCGACTTCCGCCTCAAGAATCTCGCCGATCCCCGTCTTCGCGCCGTCTTTCAGGCCGCGGCCGAGGCCTTCGGCTGGGGCCGCGAGAAGTCCACGCCCGCGCGCGGCTTCGGCATCGCCGGCGGCACAGACAAGGGTGGCTACACCGCCGCCTGCGCCGAGGTCGCCATCGATCCCGCTGTTCACACTGTCCGCATCGTCCGCGTTGTCCAGGCCTGGGAGTCCGGCGCCATCGTCAACCCTGACGGCCTCCGCAACCAGATTGCCGGCGCGATAGTTCAGGGCATCGGCGGCGCGCTTTTTGAGCAGATCCTCTTCGCCGATGGCCGCGTCCTCAATCCCCGCTTCGCTCAGTATCGCGTGCCCCGCTTCAGCGACGTCCCGCAAATCGAAGTCGTGCTTATCGACCGCAAGGATCTGCCCTCGGCCGGAGCTGGCGAAACCGGGATCGTCGCTCTCGCACCCGCCGTCGCTAACGCTCTCTTCGCCGCCACCGCGGTCCGCGTTCTCACATTGCCGATGGCGCCGCGCTCGCCCGCTCCCGGCGCGCCCGCGCAGCCGCTCCGCAGTTGATTGATCGACATTGAGCCGCACGATCGGAAAGATAGGCCTCGAATGAATTCGAATATCGAAGGCACTACTGCTACTATCCTGGATGCTCACGGAACCATCATTTCGATGAGGAGGCGCTTCCTCATTGATCGCCGGCTTTATCGAAACCGAATCATGGTAGCGGTAGCATCCATGCTCCTCCTCGGCGCCGGGGCGTGTTCCTATACCTTTGCCCAGGCGCCGGTGGACCGCATGGATCAGATCGTGCGCTTGTATTCTGATAACCATCAGTTCATGGGTTCGGTTCTTGTCGCGCAAGGCGGCAAGATGGTCTTCGAAAAGAGCTATGGAGACGCGAATCTGGAATGGAACATACCCGACGATTCGTTGACCAAGTTCCGAATCGGCTCGATGACCAAGCAGTTTACCGCGGCTTCGATCCTCTTACTGGAGGAACGGGGAAAGCTCAGCACCGATGACTACCTGAAGA
Organism: Acidobacteriaceae bacterium; assembly: GCA_003171315.1. Lineage (GTDB taxonomy): Bacteria > Acidobacteriota > Terriglobia > Terriglobales > Acidobacteriaceae > Telmatobacter. The sequence goes on along the minus strand of PMYE01000059.1, from coordinate 14,571 downwards.
AGTACATGCCCGACGCCCCGGCCGCCTGGGAGAAGATCACAATCTACAACCTGTTGACCCACACCTCGGGCATTCCGAGTTTCACGTCCTTCCCGGATTACCGCACCAGCGAAGCCACCCCGACAACCCCTAAGAGCCTCGTGGACCGTTTTCGCGATAAGCCGCTCGAATTCCAGCCGGGAGAGAAGTGGAACTACAGCAACTCAGGTTATGTGCTTCTCGGGTATCTGCTGGAAAAGATCAGCGGACAGAGTTACGCAGATTTCGTGACGGAGAACATTTTCAAGCCGCTGGGGATGAAGGACTCGGGATACGACTCGAACTCAGCGGTCATTCCTCACCGCGCCACCGGCTACTCACCGAGCCCGAATGGCCCGGTCAACTCCGGCTACATCGACATGACCATACCGTTCTCCGCGGGAGCCCTGTATTCGACCACCCACGATCTGCTCCTCTGGGAGCAGGCTCTGTATGGCGGCAAGGTCCTTCCCGCGGCGTCACTGAAGAAAATGACCACGCCCTATAAGGAGAACTACGGCTGTGGCCTGATGATCACCGCCGCGAACGGGCATTTGCAGTATGAACACGGCGGCGGCATCGAGGGGTTCAACACCGAGATGGCCTACTACCCGGATGACAAGCTTACCGTCATCGTGCTCGCCAATCTGAATGGCCTAGCGCCAGGAGACATCGCGGGAAAACTGGCAGCGGTGGTTCATGGCGATAAAGTGGTGCTGCAGTCGGAGCGCAAGGAAATCAAGGTTCCGCATGAGATTCTGGCGAAATATGTCGGGAGCTACGAGCTGGCGCCAGGCATCTTCATCACCATGTCGGTGGATGGCGATCAGCTCTTCACACAATTGACTGGGCAGCCGAAGTTCGAGGTGTTCGCCGAAACCGAGAAGGACTTCTTCTTGAAGGTTGTGGATGCGCAGCTGACCTTCAAAATGGACAGCCAAGGCAAAGTGACCGACTTGGTTCTCCATCAGAACGGGCGCGACCAAACGGCTAGGCGCAGCGAGACCGGGCCGCCGCCGCCCAAGGAACACAAAGAGGTGGCCATCGACCCCAAGATTCTGGACAACTACGTCGGATCCTACGAACTCGCGCCCCATTTCATTCTGACCGTGACTCGCGAGGGAGATCACCTGTTTACGCAGGCGACGGGACAGGAGAAGGTGGAAGTGTTTCCGGAAAGCGACCACGACTTCTTCCTGAGGGTAATTGATGCGGAAATCACCTTTGAAACCGACAGCCAGGGGAAAGTGACCGGCTTGGTGCTGCATCAGGGCTGGGACCATCCGGCCCGCCGGATCCAATAAGCTTGCACTTACTCTTGGGCCTCACGAAAGTTAGTCGCGCCAGCAGCGATTGCCTGTTACTCCTTTCTGAAAGGTGATGGTCCGGGCAAATGGTCAGTGCCATTCGACTCCGGTGCCTTCATGCTGGCGTCTTGGGCGCTCCGTCCAGCTTCACATCGTTTTGGCCAGCCAGTGCCGGCCATCGAACTGCGAGTCGTCACGTGGTGAGTTCCAGCGCTTATCGCAAGTGAACCACTTTCGTGATCGACGCTCGGAAAACTGAGCTACTCCTGTATCGTCGCCTACTCGGAAATTACTGCTTGGTAAACACCGCTACGCGGCAGAGTTTCAATGCACCCAGTGGCCGGCAGGTTCTGTACCGGAATTGATGCAACTGGCATCAGAATTCTCCCGCAGGCGAGCGGGGATGACCGCTCCGACCACGGATTCGTAACGAAGAACGCCGACCGCGACACTGATTCTCACTCGAGCTACAGCGGCGCGTCATATGGGCTCTCGGCGGACCAAATCGCGTTCAATAATTGCATTCCAGGGCCGTGGAGACTGTGGGGACTTTTGTGGGGACCCTAGATCGAAAATGGCATAATTCAGTAGCAATTCCGTGGGATTGCATGACGCGTGCAAGCTGATGACGGTAGTGAAGTTAAGCAGACAATAGCAATCTGCATCAATTGTGCGGAAGTCGCTTGGGGTGCGAGGGGTTGGCAGTTCAAATCTGCCCGTCCCGACCATATATTTCCCTCTGTCAATTCAGCTCAGAAGCCACGTCGGCAGATAACTGCCGACGCCGAGCGCCCCCAATCTGAATGAAAACTGCGAAGTGTCCCTCCGGCTCAAACAACGTCCGGGCTCGGCCCATCTCTCCGAACGCCAATTGACGTGACCAAAAAGGCGGCGGGCAACGAGAATCTGAAGGTCAGTGCGCGGGTGGAACGTAGTCCGAAGGCAAGGCAGAGCCGGAGCCGAAGAAGAATTCCTCCATCTGCTCGACGAGGAACTGCTGCGCCTGCGGCTGCCAGGGTTGAAGGCGGTACTCGTTGAGCAGCATCTTCTGGTGGTTGACCCACTCGTCCCAAGCCGCTTTGGAGACGTTTTTATAAATCTTCTGGCCAAATTCCGAGTCGAAGGGCGGCTCGTCGAGGCCTTCCATTTCTTTCTTGTAACGAACGCAAAAGACGGTGTGCGCCATGCAGGTTGCTCCCAGATGCCATTGTAACGAAACAGCGGGAGGGCGCGGCCCGATGCGCGGATGACCCAGCAATGAAGCAATGGCCGATACTTCACCACCCGCTCCTCTTCATCTCTCACACTCTCTGCCACTTCCCGGAACTTGCGCTATAATCCTGCCAGATTACCCGACGATTAACGGAGCTCTGATGCATCCATCGCTGCGAGTTGGATTGCTTTTCGCTGTGCTCGCTGTACCCGCGCTCTTGGTGTTTGGCGGAGATTGGCGCGATCAGATCAGGAGTGCCCTCGAAAAGAGCACACTCGATCAGCCAAGCACACCCCCCTTTCATCTCCGTGCCGAATTGTCGCCTTACCGGCCTGGAATCGAACCTGCGTATCTTACGGGCACAATTGAAATCTGGTGGGTGTCGCCGACGCAATGGAAGCGTGAAATCCGAAGCCCGCAGTTTCACCAACTCGCGATCATGAACAACGGAAAGGAATGGCAACATAATGATGGCGATTATTTTCCCGAATGGCTGCGTGAGATCACTAATGATTTGTTTAATCCGATTCCAGATCTCGATCGAGTGTTAGACGAGTCTAGCGGAGCAGCTAGCTGGCAGTCATTCAGCACCGACGGAAGCGTAAGGAAGAGCGTTGGCTGCGCCCTTTCCGTTCCAGGGTTGCTCACCTTCGGCACCTGCACCGGCTGGGGAGGGGAGTTTTCAGATTTTGAGACATTCGGGAACCGCATAATCGCCCGGACCATTAGCGCAGGGGAACCGCACGCGACCGCGAGGGTCGCTGTTCTCGAAAATCTCGATCCAGCGAGTGTTTCCTTTACGCTTCCACCGAATACGCCCAGCTCTCCGCTGATTCACACGGTTATTCTCGAAGAGCTCTCATTGCGCAAGAATCTGCAGCCCGGTCCGCCACCGCAGTGGCCCCCAGTCCAGGACGGCCCGCTCGAAGGCCTGCTAACGACGACCTACGTACTCGTGGACCGTACGGGAGCCGTGCGTGATGTCGGAATGATTCTTTCGGATAATCCGATGCTGAACGACGCGGCGAATAAGTTCATCACCGGTCTGCGCTTTAAACCATTCGTTGTCAACGGCGAGCCGGTGCAAGTCGTTTCGCGGATAACTATGCCGTTCAAGACCGTCCGACCATCTGGGATGGAGACATTCGACAGCGCCCGGAACTACTTCGAGCACGGCCGTAAGATCACCTCGCCTGCGTTCAGCGGAGTCAGCCCTTACGTCCTTCACGCGACAGTTCAGGTCTATACACAGAGCGGAGTTCTACAAGGCCAGTACACCGACACCTGGAAAGCAGACGACCAATGGAAGCGTGAGGCGACGATAGGGCAGGGCTACTACGCCCGTTCGCGAAATGGAGGGAATTACTATATGCTGATGAGCGGCATCGATCCGATTCTGCCGCCGCAGCTTCAAACGGCCGCGCGGGCTTACAGGTCAATCTCAGCTTTCGTTCTCAAAGCCATCGAGCCCATTCCACCGACCGACGATTTCTATGAGGCCGATTGGCGAATCCGCCGAGACAATGTGGACGGCGTGAGCTCCATCCGTGTGCTTAGCGGATATGAGCCGCAGAATGGCGTCTGCGATCCTGAGCATACGTACGCCTTTTGGTTCGATTCAACGGGCAGGCTGATTCGTGTTTGCGAACGGCTGGACATTCGCTACTCTGATTTCACAAGCTTCAACGGTGCCCAGATCCCGCAGCACATCCGTGTGCTCGTTGGTGACAAGACTATTATTTCCATTCAGGTAAACGAAATGCTTCCGCTTAACCTCGACACCCCAAACGAAACTTTCGATCTGCCTAGCGACCCCAGGACCCGTAGTTTCACCGCTGCTATTGAAGCCCGCTGAGATTCCGAAACTTCCAGTGACTCCACTCTCTTGCCCCGCAAACAATCGCACTGACGGGCTGCCTCGGATCCAATGTTGCCCACTACCGAATCGGCTCAGCGTGGCAAGATGACGGACGGCTCTTCGGCCTTTCGGAGGGCCGCGGGCGATACCACTTCGCTACGCTCAACGGCGATAGCGCGACCTTGGGATGTGCAGTATTCGCAAGGAAATGGTGGCCAGGGACGGGATTGAACCGCCGACGCCGGCCTTTTCAGGGCCGCGCTCTACCACTGAGCTACCTGGCCTCAGTCGAGAACTGAAGTTGATTGAATCTGCGCGGATTCCGGTCATGCCGGGAAAGGTGGGTCAATCCACTTGCCGTGCGCTCAAAACAACCTGAACCAGTATACCAACGCCGAATGTGGACGGCCAACCCGCGCGGCCCGCCGTGGGGCGTGCGCCCTGCTCTACACTGGAATGCAATGATGCAACGCTCCGCCCGTGTTTTCACATGCCTTGCTTTGGCGTTTATGGCCATCGTCCGCGCCCAGGCGCCTGCGCCGGCTGGACAGGGCAGACCTTCGGCGAAGCAAGGGCCTGAGGCGCGTGCCGCCCGCGCGTATCAGGCGGCAGTACGACAAGGCGCGCCGGCGCTGCGTGCTTTTCTCGAAGGAGTTCCCAAGGGCGCCGATCTGCACGCGCACCTCTCTGGCGCGGTCTATGCCGAGACCTTCCTCCGCGAGGCCGGCGAGGACGGGTTGTGCGTGGATCCAACAGCGCTGCGCTTAGCCCAGCCGCCCTGCACCGGACAACTGCTTCCGGCGGTGCAGCTCTCGGGGAATATCACCGCGGCCAACCAGGCGCTCTATAACCGGCTGATCGATGCGTTCTCGATGCGCGGCTTTGTGCCCTCATCGGGCTGGAGCGGTCACGACCAGTTTTTCGCCGCCTTTGGGCGCTTTAGCGGCCTGGGCAGGACCCATATACCCGAGTGGGTGGATGAGATAGCGAGCCGGGCCGCGGCGCAAAACAACCAGTACCTGGAACTGATGGAAACGCCGCCGTTCGTTCATGCCACGCTGCTCGCGCACCAGATCGGATGGAGCGCGGATCTCGAGCAGGCCGACCCGCAGGCGTTCGCAGGGCTCCGCCGGCAATTGCTGGACAAGGGCTTGCGGGCCGAGGTAGCCGCCGGCCTGGACGATGCGCGCCGGGCCGAGGATGGACGCAAGCAAAGGGAGCGCTGCGGAACGCCGCAGGCTGCGCCCGCATGCCAGGTCGAGGTCCGCTATCTCTACCAGGTTTTGCGCGGCAACGCCCCGGAGCATGTGTTTGCTCAGACGCTGCTGGCTTTCGAGACGGTCGAGGCAAGCATGGACGCGAAGGACGACCTGTGGGTGGGCATCAATTTCGTGGCACCCGAAGACGGGCTTGTTGCCATGCGCGATTACACGCTGCAAATGAAGATGATTGGCTTTCTCCACTCCGTGTATCCCAACGTTCCCATCGCACTGCACGCCGGCGAGTTGGCGTTCGGCCTCGTGCCCCCTGAGGGTTTGAGATTTCACATCCGCCAGGCAGTCGAGCTGGGCCACGCAGAGCGCATCGGCCATGGCGTGGACCTGATGGAGGAGGACGATCCCAACGGCCTGCTGAAAGAGCTCGCGCAAAAGCACGTAATGATCGAGATCAACCTGAGCTCGAATGAGGCGATCCTGGGCGTGAAGGGAGCGGAGCATCCGTTCCCGATCTATCGCGCGGCGAAGGTTCCGGTGGCGCTCTCGACCGACGACGAGGGAGTGAGCCGGATCGACCTGACGCATGAATATGTGCGCGCTGCGCTGGACTACCACCTGAGCTACGCAGACCTGAAGCAACTGGCGCGGACGGGCATGGAGCACGATTTTTTGCCCGGCGCGAGTTTGTGGGCCAGGCCGGATGACTTTGCGGCGCCAGCGAAGGCATGCGAAAGAGAGGCGCTGGGCGGAGACACGCCGTCGGCGGCGTGCAAGGCCTTCCTGGACGGCAGCGAGAAGGCTGCGGCGCAGTGGGAGCTGGAGCGCCGGTTCCGGGCGTTCGAGGCGAAATTCTGATGGACAACGAGCGCATTCGCGTGGCCGTGCGTTGCCTCGCGCTGGCCCGTCTCTTCAACTTTCTCGCGTCGATGCCGTGCGCCTTGCCTTATAGTGGCCCTATAGCGGTTCTCCTGCAGGTGTAGACCAAAGCACAATCGATAAGTGGCTTTTTCATCAAGAAAAAGCCACNNGAAATGGCTCATAGTTGCAGGAGAACCGCCGTAGGAAATCATCCTTACTTCACTCGTTCGCTTCTGTAAGCCGTGACCTCAGACACTCAAATCGGATCACCGGAAGAGATGGCTGCTGCCCGTCTCACCGGGAGTTGGGGCAAGCTTTATCGCGCGGGTTGGCTGCTCGTGGCGCTGTCGGCAATCGCCATCGGCCTGGGTTGTTTCGTCCAGCCGTGGCTGGCGACGACGCTCAATCCCCACTTCCAGCCTTTTTCGTTTTATACGCTGATTTGCGTGGCTCTGATGTTGGCCGGCGCGGCCATTGCCGCCGTCCCGAGGATTCGTGCGTGGGCTGCCCTGGCCTGTGCAGCGGCTCTCGTTGCCGCCACCGCTGGCGGTGCGCTTCCGTATCGGGAAGTCGCGAACACTCGCGACGTCCTGATCCGCATCGCGCTCGTCGGTGGCCTGCTGATGCTCGCTGGTATTGAATTCGGCAGCCTCGCCCGGCGTCGCGAAGGCAAAATCAGCCGGTGGTTCCTCGTGGGGCGTTGGGTGTTTGCGGTGGGTGCGCTGCTCAGCATCCTGTCTCAGGAGGTGGAAAGCTACTGGCGGCAGTCCGGCCTCGACATGTTCTATGCCAACTACGATGTGCAGACGCTTTTCAACTCGCTCTGGTCGTGGCGCTATCCGCTGGAACTCGTCTTTGGGCTGCTGGCGCTCGCCGCCGCGGCGGCCATATGCTTCCGGCGGCTGGCGCGGGCAGGGGCGCTTTCGCTGGCGTGCGTGAGCATCGTCTGCCTGCCGGTGCTGTTCCTCTATCGCGTCGATGATTTTTTCGGCGATCCGTCGGCGCTCGTCGAGATTCTCTACTCCTGGGCACTCGATCTGGGGCTGGCGGGAGGAGCGTTGATTGTGGCCGCCGGCTTGCGCGAGGCCGCACCTGCAGTTGCCGCTGAGGCCCGGCCGGCTGCGGCCGTTTTGCGCCTGCTCTTCCGCCGCGGATGGGTTCGGGTTACGCTGTCCGTTGCGGCCTCTGTGGCCTTGGCCGCAATCGTTCTTCACGGCCTCATTCCGACCATCTTTTACGAGGCCAACACTCGCGGCGATCAGAAGCTCGGTGCACTGGCAACGCGGATCTATGTTGCAACGTATCTTCCTGCCGGCGGAAATTCGTACTGGATCGAGAAGCTGTCGGCAGGCTTCGCGAGCGCGGGCCCGGAAGGCCAAGCCTGCGGAGCGAACAACCCGCAAGGTTGCACGGACATGGCCAATTTTTACCGTATGATCGGCTGGAATTGGGGTCGCGCGTGGCTGCTCTCGGCCAAAGCCGCGGCTCTTGTCAGCGCGCCATGCAACGGCGGCGATATGGAGTCTTGTTTTGGCCTTGGAGAGCAATACGACCAGGGGCAAGGCGTGGCGACGGATGCAGCCCGTGCGATGGCTCTTTACCAAAAGGCCTGCGACGGCCGCGTGGCCGCTGCATGTCAAAAGCTCGGGGATGACTACTGGTACGGCATCGGCGTTCCGGCGGACAAGCAGAAAGGCAAGACGCTGTTGAAAAAGGGCTGTGACCTGGGCGACCAGTGGGCATGTGAACGCGTGCAATTCGTGAACCAGTTTGAGAAATAGAGGTTCTCGTAGGCCTGGACGGCAAGGTTGCGCCGGTGACCGGCGGGCCGCAGGGCTTTGGCGATGGTTCGCTGCGCCGGACCCCGCCGGGAGCAATTGCTGGCGGCGTGAAACGACTCTGCGCCAAAAGCGTCATTCTGTATAGAGATTCGATAGGGGAGGATTCATGCGCAGGATTTTGCCTGCAGCCCTGGCGGCGATGGTGCTGATGGCGCCGCATGCGACGCGGACCCAGCCGAGCGGCGACGCGGCACAGAAGAACGCCCAGCAGGCTCGGGCTGCTCTGGACGCCATGGTGAAGGCGCTGGGCGGGCAAGCATGGCTCGACATCAAGAACCAGATGCGGCAGGGGCACATTGCCGCGTTCTTCCAGGGCAATCCCGACCTGGGCACCGAGGAGACCTTTGAATTTCACCAGTGGCCCGACCATGACCGCATTGAAGTGACCAAGCACCGCGACGTGGTGGAGTTTTTTGTGGGCCGCGAGGGCTGGGAGGTAACCTACCGCGGCAAGAAGCCGTTGGACAAGGACATTGTGGACGACTTTCTGCGGCGGCGCGATCATTCGATCGAGGTGGCAATTAAGGTTTGGCTGAAGGATCCGAACACCATCCTCATCTATGAGGGGCAGCATATGGCCGAGCGCCACCTGGCGGAACAGGTGACGTTGATTTCGCCGCGGAACGAGGCCATCACCATCCTGATGGACGTGCAGACGCATCTACCCTTGCAGCGTATCTTCGAGTGGCGCGATCCGGAGTACCACGACAAGAACACCGACACCGAGGAGTACGACGACTACCACACCATCGACGGCTTCCCCACCCCGTTTACCATCACGCGGCTCAAGAATGGCGACACCGTCCGCCAGTACTACGTGACGCACATGAGCTACAACCTGAATCTGCCCGCGGATTTCTGGGATCCGGATGCCGAGGCGCGCAAGGTGAAGAGGTAGCGGCGGGTGATCAATTCGCGAGGTGACCGCCGCAGAGCCGGACGGCCTCGGTGACGGTTTTGGCGGCGCGGTAAGCGGAGCCACTGTCCGTGAAGGGAAGCGGGTTGACCCAGCTCTGCGAGTGTACGACGAGCGTCGTTATCGCCGGAGCGGTCGAGGTGGCGACTATGTTGGGTTGGCCGCCGGTAGCGTTGTTCTGGGTCACGAACTGGCTCTGGGGCTCAACGACAACGCTCGTGACGTCACGCAACAGAAACCAGGCATCCTTGTCGATGACGGGCTGGGCCGCGCCGTTGCGCCACACCGTCCAGTGGTAGGAGACGCGGCATTGGGTAGGGTTGGCTACGACGTTTCTGAACTGCTGAGCAGCGGCGTATTGGCCTGCGACGCCGTTGGCCGTGTTCCGGCCGAAGACGGTAAAGTTCACGGTCCCGATGCTGCTCAGTTCGTTCTGAAGGGTCTCCATCGTATTCTCGAGCGATGGCGCCTTGCCCGCAGCCGCTTCCGGGGTGGCCGGGGGCGTAGCTGCGGGCGCCGCCGGGACCGCCCCGCCGGGTCCAGCGGTTCTTGTAACGCCCTGCATTGGCGCTGGCGTGGGCGAAGGCGACGCTGCTGGTGCTGCCCCACCGGGTCCGCCAGTGAGGGGGCTGCCCTGCACAGGCTCCGGAGCGGCCTGAGGCGAACCAACCGGAGCCGAGCGCGAAGTGAAGTGCACGGCTGCAAAGACTGCGACCAGCAAAAGAGCCGCTACGACTCCCCCGCCCCACGCCCACGCCGGAATTCTTCGCGGAGGAGCTGCAGCGACAGCCCCACCACCGGACTGCCATTCGCCAAAATTCCGTTTGCCGGACCCTTCCGGCTGCTCAAAAGGCTTGCCCATTACGGCCGGTTGCGGAATGTGTGGGATTTCAGTGGCTCCCGCTGCTGGACGGCTTTCCGCCAGGCGCGGGGACTCTGCGCTCGGCGCCGGTCCTGGCGCCCCGGGCTGCGGCGCCTGCGGTACGATGAGCCGCTCCGCGCGGGCCAGCACAATTTTGATCGTCCCGGCGAGATTTCTGAGATGGGTATCGAGCGGCGGCTTCAGGGCGTCGAGCCAGTGCACGTTGCCGATGAAATACTCGAGCCCCTTGCCGGGAAGGACATCCTCGATGCGCACCGGCAGAATGGCGACGCCATGATTGACGGCCCGTTCGACCTCCCTGCGAATCTGCGGCGAGTCATTGGCGTTGGCCGTGAAGACGAGCACCATGATCCGGCATTCTTCAATGGCATCGATGATGGCTTCGCTCCATTCCATGCTGGGGAGCACGTCCCGGGGAGCGATCCAGCACCGGACTCCTTCCGACTCCAACATGGCGCAGACTGCATCGGCGGTGACCTTGTCTTTCGCGGAGTGGCTGATAAAGACGTCGTGGGCCATCTGTCCATCCAATTGATTTCGGGGATAGCAGCTAGCGATACTATAACCCAGTTCACCCGATGAGCAGTGAATGGTGAATGCGGCCGGCGCACGCGCTTGGCCGCCTCTCCCGGAAACCGATGCGTGCGCTTATTTATAATCCCAACGAGCGTATAACACTCCACATCACCGTTTTTTAGGAGCCGCAGAATGACGTTGACCATCCAGGAGATCATGGATTTCCTGCCCCACCGCTACCCCTTTCTCCTGATCGACCGCGTACTGGAGTTCGAGCCCCAGAAGCGGGTGGTCGCTATCAAGAACGTGACCATGAACGAGCCGTTCTTCCAGGGCCACTTTCCCGGCGCGCCGCTCATGCCCGGCGTACTGATCGTTGAAGCGATGGCGCAGGCCGGAGCGCTGATCATGCTCTCCGAGATTGCCGATCGGGGATCGAAGCTGGCGGTCTTCACCGGCATCGACGGAGCCAAATTCCGCCGCTCGGTAACGCCGGGCGATCAGATTCGCATTGAAGTGGGCGTGGTGAGCTTCCGCCCGCGTTTCGGCAAGATGGAAGGCAAGGCATACGTGGACGGCAAGCTGGCCTGCGAGGCCACTCTGACCTGCATGATCGTACCGCGCGCCCAGGGATCGAAGGCGGAAGCGGGCTCTTCCGAGGCGGCCCGGTGAGCATCCATCCCAGCGCGATCGTCGCGGAAGGCGCGCGGATCCCGGCGTCGTCGACCATCGGCCCCTATTGCACCATTGGGCCGGAGGTGGAGCTGGGTGAGGAGTGTACGCTCATTTCCCATGTGGTGATCGATGGCCGCACGCGCATCGGGGCGCGCAACACCTTCTATCCGTTCTGCTCCATCGGCGTGGCGCCGCAGGACCTGAAGTACAAGGGTGAGCCGACCGAGACCGTGATCGGCGACGGCAACACCATTCGCGAGTGCGTCACCATCAGCCGCGGGACGGCGGGCGGCGGCGGCGTGACGCGGCTGGGCTCCGGCAACCTGCTGATGGCCTACGCGCACGTGGGCCACGACAGCGATGTGGGCAGCCGCTGCATCCTGGCCAATTGCGCCACGCTGGCCGGCCACGTAACCATTGAGGACGATGTAACGCTGGGCGCGTTTTGCCCGGTGCACCAGCACTGCACGTTGGGGACGTACTCGTTTATTGGCGGCGGCACCATTGTGACGCAGGACGTTCTGCCCTTTTCGCTCACTTCGTGCCGGCGCGAGAACCGGGCCTTCGGGATCAACAAAATCGGCTTGGAGCGGCGTGGGTTTACGCCTGAGCGGCTGCAAAGATTGCAGAAGGCCTACCGGCTGCTGCTGGCGGCCAAACTGAACACCACGCAGGCTCTCGAAAAGATGCGCGAGCTGATTGGTACGGACGTTGCCGGCGACGATGTGGCCGTGCTGGTCAACTTCATCGAGCGCAGCCGGCGCGGTGTGATCAAGTAAAGGAACAGTCCGGCGGATGGCGAGAAGCAGATGGCAAACCCGTTCAAGATCGGTGACCGGGTCCAGCTCGAACCCGATGACCATGCGCGCGGTTGGAGTTGGCCGACGTTTGAGCGGGTACGTTTAAAACCAGGGGATACAGGTCTCATCACGCGGATTAGCCAAGAGGATTACTTGTACCTCGACGATGACCGTGGAGGCTTCCATTGGGAGTGCTTCAAGAAGGTGTGAGATAACTTGCCTTTGATGCGCAATGGAATCGTCCCGGAGGGACGAAACGAAAATAGCCCAGGGTGGAGTCCGCCGCAGCGGACGGAACCCTGGGAAGGTTGCCAAACCACGAGGCGAGCGCCCCGGAGGGTCGCTCGACGCTTATCCCAACACGTAGCGCGGATCGTACTCGATGCGGTGTTTCTTGAGGAACGCGACGAACTCCGCCTGGAAATCGCGTTTCTTGTGATGTTCCTCCTGACGGGCTATGTATTTGAACGTCGCCTCAACCTGCGTCCAGCCGATGGAAAATGCGCCGTAACCCTCCTGCCATTCGAAGTCTCTTTTCTGTCCCGTTTGGTGCATCCAGAGAGAAGATGCGCTCTTGATCTCCCGCATAGCCTTTGCAATTGGAACCGACGACGGAAGAGAAAGCAGAATATGGGCGTGATCCTCAGTTCCGCCAATGGCAAGAGCTTTGAAACCATGGTCTCTCGCAATCCCGCCCATGTACGCCCAAAGTCGAGGTTGGATCTCCTGCGAGATCGTCGTGCGGCGTTCCTTCGTGGAGAAGACGCAATGGAACAAAGAGCAACAATAGGTGTGTGACATGTTGGAAATCAATTGTACGGAATTCGTCCGGCCCTCCGGGGCGGAGAGTTCCCTGGGCCCACCTTTCCAGGGTTCCGTCCGCTGCGGCGGACTCCACCCTGGGCTATTCTCGTTCCTCCCTCCGGGAGGATTTTCGCAAATGTCCTCGCAATCCCAATCATCCGGCATCGCTCAACCTGCGACCCTTCCAGACTGGTGGGCATCATGAAACTTGGCCTGATCGCCGGCAATGGCCGCTTTCCTTTCCTGCTGCTCGATGCGGCGCGGGCCGAGGGGCACGATGTCGTCGTCGCGGCCATTAAGGAAGAGACCGACCCGGAGATCGACCGGCGCGCCGAAACAGACGCGGGCGTGACCGTGCATTGGTTCTCGCTGGGCGAGCTTTCGCGGCTGATCGAGACCTTCCACAAGGAGGGGGTCGCCAAGGCTGTGATGGCCGGCCAGGTGAAGCATAAACAAATCTTCTCCAGCATCCGGCCCGACTGGCGGCTGGCCAAGCTGCTCCTGAACCTGAGAACGCGCTCGACCGACGCGCTGCTGGGCGCGGTGGCCAAGGTGCTCGGCGACGAAGGCATCGAACTGATCAGCTCGACGGCATTTTTGGAGCCGCTGCTGGCCGAGGAGGGCGTGCTGACCGCGCGCGCGCCCGACGAAGAGGAGTGCCGCAACATCGAGTACGGGCTGAAGGTGGCGCAGGCGCTGGCTGGCTTTGACATCGGGCAGACCGTCGTGGTGGCGGCCCAGGCCTGCGTGGCTGTGGAGGCCATGGAGGGCACCGACGCAACGATCGAGCGGGCCGGGCGGCTGATGCGCTCGCTCGATGAGTCAGCACACGGTGACGCCGCAGCGGAGCCGTCAATTCTTGCCCGGAAGCTGACCGTCGTCAAGGTCGCCAAGCCCAACCAGGACTTGCGGTTCGACGTGCCGGTCGTCGGGCTCTCCACCGTGGAGACAATGATTCCCGCCGGGGCGAGCTGCCTCTCGATCGAGGCCGGGCGGACTCTGCTCTTCGACCGCGATGCGCTGCTCGAACGCGCGACGAAGGCCGGCATTGCCATTGTGGCCGCGCGGCGGTAATACTGTGAAGCAGTGAACGGTGGTCAGTGGCCGCACCTGCCCGGTTCCCTCGTTCCCTTGGTCCCTTGGTCTCTGTTTTCTGTTCCCTGTTCCCTACTCCCTATTCCCTGTCTTCAGGAGGTTCCTCGTGAAAAAGTTCCTTCTTTTCGGTTTCACAGCGGCGCTTGCCGCCGCACTGCCGTACGTGGCTGTTCGCGCTGCCGACGACGCCATGCCAGCCGTAGGCCAACCGGCGCCCACGTTTGCGCTCCCCTCCCAGGACGGCTCGCCGATCTCGCTCGAAAGCTATCGCGGCAAGTGGGTGGTGCTCTACTTCTATCCCAGGGACATGACCACGGGCTGCACGATCGAGGCGCACAAGTTCCAGGATGCTCTGGGTCAATTCGAGGCCAAAAATGCCGTGATTCTGGGCGTGAGCGTGGACTCGACAGACAGCCATCAGCAGTTCTGCGCCAGGGACGGGCTGACGTTCCATCTGCTCTCAGACCCCAATCACACTGTGGTGAGCGCCTACGGGTCGCTGGGCGGATATAACGGCGTGATCATCGCCAACCGTAACACATTCTTGATCGATCCCAAGGGCAAGATCGC
>PMYE01000033.1 GCA_003171315.1 Acidobacteriaceae bacterium | reverse complement strand
TTACGGATAAGCTCTAAGTCTCTGACCGCGTGAATTCGTTCTTTCTTTCGTGGTTCCCAGGTCTCAGAATCGGGATCTCCACCCCACGGACAAAGACCTGTCCGTGGGGGCCAGGGACCTGGGGCACCCACGACTGGTACAAAATCAAGCGGTCAGAGACCTAGCGGATCGGTTGAATTTTCAGCAGCCCGATGCCGCCGCCGGGGCTCTTGTCTTTCTGCACGGTGTACACAAGATTTGACAGGTCTGCCGCAGACAGGACCACGGGGTTACCACCTCTCCAAAGATCGGTGACGGCATATTTTCCGTCATTCGCGTTTCCAAGCGGCTCCAGCGGGACTTGCAGCTCGAGGCGCGCATCCTTTTCCGTATTGCGATTGGCCATGACAACAATGGCTACACCCCGATTCCACCGCATATACGGCGCAGGAACGTCGATGTCGGATTGAAACTTTACGCCCATCAATCGCGGCTCGACCTCTCCCCGCATCTCCGCATCCAGCACGGAACTCTCCCGCTTGCGGATGGCGAGCATCTTCGAGACATCGGCAAGCATGGCACGGTGATCCGGTCGATCGAGCTCGGCCCAGTCCAGTTGGGAGCCGTAGAGCCAGCGGCCCTTGCCTGGGTCTCTGCCGCCATACAGATCCGGAGAAAGGCCGGGCAGGGCATGAAAGTCCGCATCGAACTCTTCGCCCGACATGAAGATGGGAATCATGGGCGTGAAGAGAAAACTGTAGCCAAACGTGGCGCGGCTCCCAGCGGCTGCGTAGGGGTTCTTATCCGAAGGAAAACCCTCCCAGCCATTGTCATGGCAGCTAAGCTGCAACGACGGGCTATAGGCAAAGAACGACGACAGAAAGAGATCGACTATAGGCGCCTTGCCCTCGATTGACAATTCGGCTCCGCCGTGAACGCCGTAGGCCCACCGCCTGGGTTTTGGAGGCCCATTTTCGCCGATCGCGGTCACGACGATGCTTTTGATCGGCGAGCTGGCCAGACCGCCGATGGTCAGTTTTCGCTCTGACCGCCCCGCCGGCAAGGTGGGCTGGTAGGAAATCCGGTCTGTCGTGAACCCGTCCACTTTTACATGAATGGGCCCATTGCCGTTGGTGCTGCCTTCCGCGCGCCGACCATCGGAATATTCGATTGCGACAGAAAAGTCCTCCGTTTCGGAGTACTTTTCGCGGAAGAGCCCTGGAATGTCGTCGATGTACTGAGCATCCAGCTCTCCGGTCTCGCCAATGCTAATCCGGTTTTCGCTCTGGGTAAAGTCGGTTACGCCAGGGATGACCGGCGCACCTTCAATGAAAATGACAATGGTGTGACCCAATGCAGCGGCGTTCTGGCGAATACGAGACCACAAATCAGGTCGATAAATATCAACGTCCAGCCGAAAGCCGTCTACGCCGTAGTTTGCAACATAGTCGCTCCAGACTTTTACCCACCAGTTATCGAGGTCTGTGTGGCCGCCATTCCAGTCGTAGTCGATCATTCCCCAACTGCCGCCACGGAACCAGTCGGGATGCTGCTTTACCACCGAACTGTCCGGCATTATTCCATGTGTAATTACGTCGAGAAATACCTTGATATTGCGGCGATGAGCCTCATCGATCAAGTCCCGGAATTGCTCCGGCGTGCCGAGCGAAGGGTCAATCTTATCGGGTTCAATGACCGCGTACTGTGTCCAAATGTTGTAAAAGTGATGAGGATCGGAAAGGGAATACCCAGTTAGCCAGATTGCGTTGATTCCAAGCTTCTGCAAATACGGCAATCGAGCCTTAAGGCTCTGAAATGTACCGCTCTCAGGTCCGTTTGGAGATGTAAAGGCCTTTGTCGCAACCTCATAAATCACCAGGCCCTTTGCCCAATCCGGCGTAGGCGGCTGTACCGCTGCCGAAGCTGCAACCTGCGCTGAAGCCGCGCCAAAGGACGTGAACGCCGGACCCATCAATCCCAATGAGATCGCAGCGAGTCCGATCAAGATATTGCGACTACCACCCATCGCACATTCTCCTCTTCTTTGATTGACGGCGACACGCGCCTCTGCTTTCACACCCCACATCCTCTGACGAGAGGCCTCCTGAGCCACGCATGACCATTCGCCTCGGTCGTGTCTCAGTTTGATGGGACCATCCCTCAGTGGCTGAAGCCCAGCACGTTTTCATAGCCGTTAGCGGCACGACTGAAGTCGTGCCCTTTCAAAACGACTTCAAACTGAGACGCTACCTTCTCCTGGAGACGTGTTCATGCAGTGCGGGCGCATGAAAGCGCATCGATCCTCGAGGAACGTTTCACTGAACAGGGATAAGGTTATACCGGCACGAAAACGATTGTCACTTCTCGAAATTCTTCCTTTTGAGCTGGGAAGTTAGGAGTTCGAAAAGGCTCCCCAGGGCTCCGATCCTCATGAATCTCTCATCAAGCAGGCGAAACCGATCTGGACGACGGAGGAGGCCGAGGAAGAAGCGTCGGAGAAATCGCTTCGGAACGGCGCAAATGACGGCTTCCAGGTTCCGGTTACGGGCCTGCCGGGCTCGCTCCGGCTCCGGCCTTGGACGAACTGCGAAAAAGATGGCGAGCCGGGCACTCGGGGTATATTCTCTTGTGGCCGGGAAAACAAAATGGAAATCCTGGTTGTTATGATTCGGATCGACATCTCATCCGATCCCATTCGAATTTTGCCTTAGCGCGTCAGAAGAGGCGCACTGACCATGGAGCGTAGAGACTTTCTCAAGGATAGCGGTGCCGGGTTGTTGGCTCTCGCGTCTGCCCATCTGCTTCCCGGCGTCCTGCTCACCCCGAAAGGGATGGCGGAGGAAGCCGGAACAGCACCCACGAACCCCAACTGGGCCGATCCGGCGCTGGGCGCAAAGGCCAGCGCTTCAAGCTTCGCAGCCGATCCCCCCGGGGGCTACTCCCCGGACAATGTATTCGGCGATGATCTTTCGTTGGGCTGGCAAACCGACTCGGAGCTGACTGGAAGCTGGATTGAGATCAAGTTTCCCGAGGTGAAGGAGGTGGGCGAGTTATGGCTGCTCGCCGAGACGAAACCTCGCGACATTCTGGGTCTGGACGTTTACAGGATGGTCAACTCCCACGCGCAACTGCGGGCGGCCCCGCGAAAACTCCGCATCGGTTTCTCCAGCGGGGCAAGCTACGCAACTATGTTGCGGGAGCAGGTGGATTACTTCCAGATATTTTCCCTTCCCCAGCCGGAGCGGACATCATCGGTTCGCATTTCGATCGATGAGATCTGGCCGAAATCCGGCGCGACGGAGACGGGCATCGCCAAGATTCGCGTATTCCCGCAAAGGCATGAGCCCACGTTCGATATCACCGCGCATGCGATGTACGGGGCGCGGGAGGGAAGAGCGGTTCAGGCCGCTACCCTGAGCATCGTCAATCCGGGCGAGGCTATGCAGGCCGCCAGCCTTCAGGTATTCGCGGGCGGCGCGCTTTCAATGACGAGCGACATCGAGGCTGCGCCCGCTCGCGCGAGCTTCAAGCGGAGCGTCTGGATTCCAGCCCCGTATGAAGATTCCGAGATGGAGTTCGCGGTGGTTTCACCGCAGGCGCAGTTCTGCTGCCGGCGTACCTTGCAAGTGCCTAGATACAGCTCTTACTTCGATGGCGGAACTTACCAGATACTTTGCACCAACCATAACGATCTGGGTTTTCTGGACACCCAGGCGAAGACGGCCGACTACCGCTCCTCCGATCTCATCCTGCCGGCGCTCAAGCTGATGCGGGAGTATCCGGAATTCATGTATTCCATGGAATGCACCGCGTACCTGATGGAGTTTCTGGAGCGGCATCCTGAGAAGCGCGACGAGATGGCGGAACGGATGCGGCAAGGACGGTTCACCTGGGGCGGGGCCTACGTGAACCTGCTCCAACTCAGCGCCGGCCCGGAAAAACTGGTCCGCCAGTTCTATTTCGGGCGCCGCTGGCTTAAGAAGACCTTCCCCGGCGTCGATAGCCGCTTCTATATTCAAACCGATCCGCCGTCCATGAGCCTGCAAATGCCGCAGATTCTCGCCAAGGCGGGAATCAAATACTGCCTTCTGGGCCGCCTGCCATGGGGCTTCTACAATTGGCAAAGCCCGGATGGATCGAGCGTCGTGACACGCGGTTTTCTCTATGTCTGGGACCTGCTCGATCCGAAAGATAACTCCGGCTGGCTGCGGTTCGCGCAGGAAAGGGAGAGTTACTACGAAGCCCACCGGCTTCCGCGCGAATTCATCTATGACTATACGATCGACTATCTCCCGCCCCAGCCGGACGTGGTTCCGTATGCGCGGGCGCAGAACAAGAGCATGGAGGAGTTTGCTTCGGTTTGGAACGCCCATTTCGCAACCGCGAACGGCCTCCATATCGATCCTCCACGCATTCTGTTCACCACGCCGGAAAAGTCTCTCGACGATTTTACCGCCGGGGCGGTCAACCTGACCTCGCTGTATGGAGATTGGCCGCTTAACTGGGCATACTACGACGAGCCTAGCAATCGCGAGGCGCTGCTGAATGGACGGAGCGCCCATAACAGCCTGCTGGCGGCCGAGCGGCTGTACGCGGGACTGAGTCTGAAGGCGGGGTTCGACGGCTACCCCGGCGATGTTTTCGAGGCCGCCTGGAAGGCAAACACCTGGCCGGACCATGGATGGGGCGGCAATCGCGGCACGATAACCGACAGCGTGTACGCGCAATCGTATGACCAATCCAAGACGCTGGCCGATGAACTGATCACCCGCCTCGGCGCGAAACTTGGCCCTGGGCTTCCGCGGAGATCGGAGGAGCAGTTACCGATCGCCGTTTATAACTCTCTCTCCTGGGCGCGCACCGATCTGGTCGAGTGCGCGGTCGCCATCCCCGGCCACTGGACGGGATGGGCGCTGGTCGATGAAGGGGGCGCTGAGGTTCCCTGCGAGTTATTGGAAGAAGTTGAAGAGCCGGGCGCTTGCCGAATCGCTTTTATCGCGCGGGAAGTTCCCGCGGTAGGCTATCGGTGCTATGCCCTGCAATCCGCGCCGGCGAAACCGGCCGCTGCCCCGCTGCCCGAGGGCGAAACCATGGAGAACGAGTTCTTCCGGCTGGCCTTTGGACGCGGAGGGATCAAAGGCCTCTATGACAAGCGAGCGCAATGGGAGGTATTGCGGACGGAGAAGTTCGAAGGCGGCGAGGTGTTGCAGTTTACCGCGCCGGGCCCGCCGTTGGAAGCCCCGGAGAAGGTTGGAATGCAGGATTTCGATAAGACGGCGAACCACGACTTCCGTTTTACGAGTTTCAGCAAGAGCGCGATTCGCGTGACCGCCGTTCGCGAAGCGCAATTCAGCAATTTCCTTTTGAGGCAGCACTTTCATCTTTACCACCAGCTCGACAGGGTGGACATGGAGATCGAAATCCTGCATTGGAACGGAAGCAAGGAGCGGGAGTTACGCGTCGCGTTTCCCATCGCTCTCGACGAGGCGCGCCTGTCCTACGAGGTTCCCTTCGGCACCGTCGAGATAGGCAAGGATGAGCTTGACTTTTCCCTGCTGCCCTCGAAACAGGATTCAGCGTTCAGTTCCGAGATTTACGGAGGAGACCACGCGCTGCAATTCAGGGAAGCCATCAACTGGATAGACGCTTCGTCGCCGGACTCGTACAGCACGGGATGCCTGGCCGCCTCCGATAGCACGGTGCATATCTTCCGGGATGAGACAGATAACCCGGTTTCCTATCCGGTTCTGCAGCACGTATTGCTCTCGACCCGGAAGAGTGCGGGGTGGAATCCCGACTATTGGTACACCCAGGAGGGGAACCATCGCTACCGGATGGCGCTGTTGCCGCATGCGGGCGGTTGGCGGTCGCGTTATCGCGACGCCATCGGCTTCAACTTTAGCCTAATCGCCTTTGCCGGGCGGCAACAGGCCGGCGCTGGGGGCGCATCGCTTCCCGCCAGCGATTCGTTTCTCCGTCTCGATCCGCCCAATCTGGTTTTGACCGCCATGAAGAGGAGCGAGGACGACGACCGCATCGTCATCCGCTTTTACGAGGCGGAAGGAAACAAGACCGTGGCGCGCATCGGACTGGGCGCGCCCATCCGCCATGCCTGCAAGGTGAGCTTGATCGAGGAGGACGAGGAAGCCATCCAGCCGCTCGACAACGGGACCATCGAATTGGCGGTCGGGCCATGGGAGATTGTCACCATGAAGGTGGCCATTTGAATCGAAGCCAGCTCAAGACTGGCGCTCCGCTCGGGCTGCGGCGGCGGCCTGAGCCAGGCTCAGCCGCTGACGGCCCCGGGGCATCGAAGTTGGCGGGAGCCAGCCAGGCCGCGAAGGCTCGTTTGCGCTCCGGCCACTCGCGGTCCAGCATCGAAAACCAGGCAGTGTCGCGGTTCCTGCCCTTGACCACCATATGCTGGCGAAAGATCGTTAGGAGGAGAAATGGAATCCGTCTCAAAGATGGCCGATCCTGAATTCCCGGGTCAAAGTAATGCCACCCGGCGCGAATTTCTCAAGACAAGTCTTGTGACTTCGGTAGCGGCGGCTACGGTTGGCGTTGCCGCATTGGGGGAAAGCGCCGCCGCGACGCCTGAATCAAAAGCAGAACATCCATCCATCATCACAGTGAGCAGTGCAGAACCTTCCGCACCGTTGCGAAAACCGTGGAAAAACGCCATTGCCGTGGACCTACCTCTCTTGCTCTTGCGGGAGGACCTACAGAGCCATCTGGCAATTTTGCAGCGCGAGATCGGCTATCGTCACTGCCGAACCTTTGGGTTCCTCCAAGACGAGATGGCCATTGTCGCGCGCCGGAAGGACGGAAGCCTGGCGTTCCGATGGGCGCAGGTGGACAAGGCTCTCGATGCGTTGCACCGGCTCCGTTTGCGCCCTTTTATAAGCCTATTCCCCATGCCGGTTCCGCTGGCTTCCGGAACAAAAACCGTCTTTGATGTGGGGTTGAACGTCACGCCGCCCAGCGATTACGCCGAATGGGGCCAGTTGGTGGGGGCCTTAGCCCGTCATTGTGTTGATCGCTACGGCCTGGATGAGATCGCGCAGTGGTATTTCGAGGCTTGGAATGAGCCCAACGGCCCCGATTTTTGGACGGGTTCGCAGAAAGATTACTGGAAACTCTACGATACCTCGGCGGCCGCGCTCAAGGCAGTCAGTCCACGCCTGCGTGTTGGCGGGCCCGTCTCGGCCCATGCCGCATGGATCGCGGAGTTGATTGCGCATTGCTCCACGGCGGGTGTGCCGCTGGATTTCATCAGCACTCATATCTACCCGCAGGATGAATGGGTGGAATATCCAGGTCTGCGGGGCAACCCGCACAAGCCCGGTATGTTTGTGCCGGACGTCGTGCGGGAGGTTCGCGAGATTGTCCGCCGGTCTACGCTTCCTGATTTGGAAATCCACTGGACGGAGTGGGACAGCATGGTTCCATTGCCCAACGGCGAGATTAACTGGGACAATAACCAGAGCCTGGATGAGGCATGCGCGGCGGCGACGGTTTGCGATCTGGCTACGGCGGTGGATGGAGACTGCGACACTTTTTGCTGGTTGTTGGCCAGCGATGTCATTGGCGTAGGAGGCGTGTCGGAGAGTGAGTTTTCCGGCACCTATGGATTGCTGACGTTCAATGGTATTCCGAAGGCGACGTTTAACGCCTTCCGCTTTCTCAACCGCCTGCGGGGCGGGCGGCTGGAACTCAAGCACGAGGCCCTGGCGGCCGGCTGCGGCTTGGTGGCGACGGCGGAAGGAGAAAGTCTGCAGGTCTTGCTTTGGCACCGGGATTTCACGGTCTATGGAGTGGGGACGCAGCAGCCTTGGACGGGCACGCTGGAAATGCCTTGGACAGAATCGGCCAAGCCCGTGCTGGTGCAGGAGAGGATCACGGCGGGAGCGGGCAGTTGCTATGAGACCTGGCAGTCGTTGGGCAGCCCGCAAAATCTTTCGCCGATCGAGCACCACTTGCTGGAAGTTCATGCCGCTCCAGAGGCGCAAGTGTTCCATCCGGATGCAGGCAACGGCGAGGTAAGTCACAATTTCCGGCTGCTTCCCGGAGAGGTGGTCTATTTGGAGTTGCGCGCGCAAGGAGAGGCCGCCCTTCCCACAACCCCGCTGCGGCAGGAACTGGCGGAGTGGTATGCAGCCCGGCGCGAAAAGTCAAAATGAGGAGTCTATGATGAAGGAAATCAACCGTCGTCAGTTTCTTGCCAAATCGAGCACAGCGCTCGGGCTGGCGGCAATGACCCCAAGCGCCAACTCGTTGATGGAGGCGCTGGCTGCTCCTATGGTTGCTGCCGGGAAAGCGGCCACCGCCTTCGCAGGGCCTGATTCCGGCGGGAGATCCGCGCCTCTTTACAACACCAACTTGCGCACCGCGATTGGCTTGGGTGACGAGCTGCCGGGAATCGTGGACAAGTTCGGACAATTGCTGCGGTCACGCAATGCCGCCACGCGGATCGAACTGGGCGCGCCACTCCAGCCGGCTGAGAACGCAGAATGGTCTCAATCCCTTCTGGATGGCAATCTCCCTGTTGTTGAGACGCAACTCAAGGCGTCAAACGCCACACTCCGTTGGGCCGTGTTCTCCTCCGATTACCAAGATGTGAAGGCCGACTACATCGAGATCAAGGAAGCGGACAATCCGTACCGCCTTACCCTGCTCTTCCCCTACACGACCTCCATCAACACGAAACGAGACTCAGTGGTCAGCAACGGCAAGTGTCTCGCCCTCTTTCCGCCGACTGAGAAAATGACCGTGAGTCAGGCAAAATACAATATGGTGACGCCAGAAGCGCATAGCGGGGAGGAAGAGTCGCCTTTGCCTCCCGGCGTGGACCCAGCATTCGCCAACAACCGCTGGGCCCAGTTGCACCGCTGGGTCGAGTATCGCTTTCCCGTGACGTCCGGCAAAACCTATTACGTTTTTCTAGGCGTCCTCTCACTAAAACGGGCTCTTGGAGAAAACACCATACAACTCTCCGTCAACGAGCAGAGCCAAATGATGGACTTTGGCCTGGAAGGTCCCGGCCCGGTCCTTCGCGAGTACAAAGTCACTCCAAACGGGAATGAATTGCGCGTGCGGTCTGCAAATGACCCTTCATCCACCAGCAGTTTTTGTCTCTGTAAGCTCAACGGCATCTGGATCTTCGATGAAGCCGTCGATGCTCAAGAAGTCAAAAAGGGCGCGCTCGACCGGAAGGCCATTTATTACGTTCAATGCGGGAAGGAGCCGGTCAAGGACATTGCGTGTTGTGTCAAACTCGATTACGAACCGCAAACCAACGGCGAGAGCCGCTGGATTCGCCTGCCCTATGACTTGAACCTGAGTGACGCGCCAAAGGCTACCGCCATCTCTCCCGAGTCGGCGCGCGCCGCCGTAAAAGAGGGCTGGGACTCACTCCTGGCGAATGGTGCTGAACTTACTACGGGTGTTCCACACCTCGACAATATCTACAAGACGTCGCTGATTAATCTTCTCCTCATGCGCACGAAGTACGCCGGGAGAGGCATTGACGGCCAGGACATCTACGTGGTCAAGCCCGGCCCCGACGATTACGATACTTTCTGGTCTCGCGACGGTTCTTATATCACGAGAAGCTTCAATCTGGCAGGTCTCCCTGACGAGGCCGAGAAGTCTTTGCGGCTCTTCTGGCAACCCAATCTTCATGGGACGCTTGCCGCGTGGGGACAACAAGTGACGGGCGAGTGGGCGTCGCCAATTCTCGAGTGGGATGCACAAGGCGAATCGCTCTGGGCGCTGGTCAGTCACTATGAATTCACTCGCGACAAGGAATGGCTTCGCACCGTTTATGAGAGCATCCGAAGAGGCGCTTCTTGGATAAAGAGCGTCACAGAACAAACCCAGTTTCTCAAAGAGGGTGGTGAAAGGCCGATCTACTATGGCCTGCTGCCGATTGGGGAAGGAGAGGGCATTGCGCATGACTACGTCTACTATTTTTGCTTCTGGGCGGTTTTGGGGATTCGGTTGGCAGTCTTGGCCGCGGAAGCGCTCCAGGAACAAGATGATTTGAAGTGGATGAAACCACTCTACGAAGAGTTCAGTTCCAACCTCCGCGCCTCGGTCAAGCTTGCCTGCCAGCGCGTGGCGAACAACAAGTTTATTCCCGCGACACCGTTCGACCCCAACCTGCCGATTTGGGGCTCGATGGCGGCTCTCTATCCTTCTCGTTTCCTCGACCCGCACGATCCGGTGATTACCGGCACGTTGGAAATTCTGGACGGCGAGCGGGAAGAAGATACCTACTCCTCTGAAAAAGGTGCGCTCTGGACTTATATCACCGTCGAAGGAGCGATGTGTCACCTGCTTCGCGACGAGTTGCCAATGTTCCACGCGCTATACAATGGGTTTGTATCTCACGTTTCGCCCACGAATGCCTGGGTGGAAGGGCTCGAACTTAAGGGGCGAATCGGAACCGGCGATATGCCGCACTGCTGGGCAGCCGCCGAGTATGTGACGATTCACCGGAATTCCATGGTGTATGAGAATGAAGGAAAATTGGAGCTTTGCTGGGGAGTTCAACCTGAGTGGTTGCATGACGGCGCAAAGCTTTCGGCCAAGCGTGCCCTGACCAAATTCGGCTGGTGTGAATTCAGCCTCCAACGCTCTGGGTCCGTCTTGGCACTGGATTACAAGTTTGCGCCTGAGGCTGGGTATCCTGCCCCGGAAGAGGTTAGATTTCATATCCCGAAGTTGAAAGAGGTCCTCACCTCCATCCGCGTAAACGGCGAGACGCGCCTGTTGATGCCAGGAGAGTCAGTGATTAAGCTTTCTTGACTTGATCGGGCAGCGATCCAACTGTTCCATTGGAGTGCTGGCCATCCTCTCAACGTGGAGTCCATGGTGGCGAAACATATTTCGCGGCGGAACGATTCGTGATTATGCAAAGGAACAACGGTATGAGCAAAATCAACAAACCCAAAAAACGAAGATGGATTGAAACTTATGATCTAAGCGGCACCGAGGTGGAATTCGCGGCAAAGAGGCGTTGTGGTTGTGTTTAGACGGCGCGAACCGACCAGGTCGTCCTAATGGGGAACAAACATGAATTCAAGACGCAGATTTCTGAAAGACGCAGCCATTGTCTCGGGAGTTGCCGGAATTTCCAGCGCTGTTTCTGGATCGGTTTCCCGTGCATGGTCAGAGGCTACCGGAACAGGTTCAGTCCAGAAGATCGTTGTGTCTCCTGACGGTCCCGTCAAGACTCTCCTGGAAGCCCGCGATGCCGCTCGCGCTCAGCGCCGATCCGGCAAAGCTGGGCCCATCACGATCACGATTCGCGCAGGGAGGTATTTCCTTCCGGAAACGCTCATTCTTGGTCCTGAAGATAGCGACACCATCTGGGAGGCGCCCCATGGCGAGCATCCCATCATAAGCGGAGGCCGGCTCATCTCCGGCTGGACCAAAAAGGATGCGGGCAGCGCCTGGACAGCACATGCCGCAGGACCATACTTCCGCCAGCTCTTTGTCAACGGACGGCGTGCTGCCCGTGCACGGAGCCCGAAGTACGGCTTCTTCCGCATCGTCGGAGAGAGCCCCCAGGATAAGCCCTTCCAGCTCCGGTACCGCGGCAACGATATCGAAGAAGAGTGGGCAAGCGGGGACGACGTGGAGGTTGTCGCCTATCTTGCGTGGAGCGATTTCCGGATGCCCATCGTAAAAGTGGATTCGGCTGCGCATCTGGCCACTCTGGGATCCGCTCCGGACCCGTCCGCGAAAGAGCCGGATGCGCGCTATTTTGTGGAGAATGCACCCGATACGCTGGACATGCCGGGGGAATGGCACCTCGACAGATCTGCTCAGGAAGTAACTTACATCCCCTTTCCTGACGAGAACATGGAACAGGCCGAGGTGATTGCTCCAACCCTGGAACGTCTGGTCTTTCTGGAAGGAGATCCCGACTCAGGGCAACTGGTGCGCAACATCGTATTTCGCGGCCTGACCTTCGCACATGCGGAGTGGACGATGGGCCCGGAGGGCTACGTTGACGGGCAGTCCGGCTATCGCGCTCCCTATGCCATTCAGGCCGTTGGGGCTGTTCATCTTCGCGTCGAAAATTGTACCGTCGCCCACTCGGGGGGATATGGTCTTTTTCTCGGGCGGGGATCGAAACATAACCAGGTGCTGGCCTCCCACTTCTACGATCTGGGTGGTGGTGGAATAAGAATTGGTGAAGAAAAACCGAGCCCCAGCGAGGCGGGCCAGAACTACGACAATCTGATCGCCGACAACGAAATTCACGATCTCGGCCTCGTCTACGCGTCAGCTAACGGCATCTGGGCGTTGCAGAGCTCACGCAACCAGATCATCCACAACCATATCCACGATCTCTACCAAGTAGCCATCTCCGTGGGATGGACCTGGGGATATGAGCCGAATCAGTGCAGCCACAACATCATTGCTTTCAACCATGTCCACTCGATTGGGAAGGACCTGCTCAGCGATATGGGCGGCATTTACACGCTTGGGATCCAGAATGGCACAATCATCCGCAACAACCTGGTTCACGATATTTCGTCCTTCACTTACGGAGGCTGGGGGATCTACCCGGATGAAGGCTCCAGCTACATTTTGATCGAAGACAACATCGTCTACAACTGCAAGAGTGCGGGTTTTCATCAGCATTATGGCCGCGAGAATATGGTGCGCAACAACATCTTCGCCCTCAATTGCGAGTTTCAACTCATGCGCACGCGGGCCGAGCCTCACATTTCATTCACGATGGAAAGAAACATCGTGTACTTCGACCAAGGCGGACTGCTTGGGAGCAACTGGACGGGCGAAGGTTTTATCCTGCGGAACAACATCTACTTCGACCGGCGCGGGCCGGATATTCGCTTTGCCGGCAAGTCTTTTTCCGATTGGAAGGCCTTAGGCCACGATCAGGGCTCGATCATCGCCGACCCGCTCTTCGTCAACTCCGGAAACTTCGATTTTCGATTGCAACCGAAATCGCCGGCAATTGCGAAGGGGTTTCATCAAATCGACATGACCAATGTCGGTCCCAGGTTCCGGGCTGGCGCCGATGCCTGGTAGGCGCCCTGACAAATAACGCCTCTCTACTTGAAGCCTAAGCGGAATTACCAGGCCTTTAAAGGTAGCCCACTTGGCAAGCGGACTGAACTCATTTCTTGTGCGCTGTATTGCCGTCGGAGCCCTGGGCGGGCTGTTGTTCGGGTTCGATACGGCAGTGATCGCAGGCACCACACACGCCTTGACCGCGCTCTATCAGCTCTCGCCGGGCGAGCTGGGGTTCACGGTCTCCAGCGCCCTGTGGGGAACCGTCCTCGGGGCAATGCTTGCCGGCATGCTCGGCGATCGTCTTGGAGGACGCGACAGTCTGCGCATTCTGGCTGCCTGCTACATCGTATCCGCACTTGGGTGCGCCTTCGCCTTCAACTGGCCTGCACTGATTCTCTTCCGTTTCATCGGCGGCCTGGGTATCGGGGGATCGTCTGTGCTGGGGCCGGTGTACATTGCCGAGATCGCACCGGCCCGTTGGCGCGGGCGGCTGGTCGGCTGCTTCCAGATCAACATCGTGGTGGGCATCCTGGCCGCTTACCTCTCGAACTACCTGATCGGGCTGGCGGGTTTCGGCGCGTACGAATGGCGGTGGAAACTGGGCATTGCCGGCCTTCCGGCCATACTGTTCCTGGCCATGCTCTTCGGGATTCCGCAGAGTCCGCGGTGGCTGGTGACAAAGAATCGCATCCAGGAGGCCGGAGAGGTGCTGCAACAACTGCGATCGGGATCCGGGCTTGGCGAGCTCAGGGAGATTACGGACTCCATTCATCCCGAGAAGCTCGCCGGGTCCGAATCCCTGTTCCAGGCGAAATACCGACGGCCGATCTTTCTCGCCGTGAGCATCGCCATGTTCAACCAACTGGCCGGCGTGAACGCGATACTTTACTACCTCAACGACATCTTCGCTATGGCCGGCTTCGGCAAGGTTTCAAGCGACCTGCAGGCGGTAGCCATCGGAGCGATGAACCTATTGGCCACGTTCGTGGCGATGGCCCTCATCGACCGCATCGGGCGGCGGATGCTTCTGCTGATCGGATCAGTTGGGCTGGCGGTTTGCCTCGCCGGGGTCTCGCTCATCTTTCTTCTTCATGCATACCAGCGCTGGCTGGTGGTATTGCTCGTTGGCTACATCGGGTTCTTCGCCGTATCCCAGGGAGCGGTCATCTGGGTCTTCATCGGGGAGGTATTCCCCAACCGCGTACGCGCTAAGGGCCAGGCGCTGGGCAGCTCGACCCATTGGGTGATGAA
Organism: Acidobacteriaceae bacterium; assembly: GCA_003171315.1. GTDB lineage: Bacteria > Acidobacteriota > Terriglobia > Terriglobales > Acidobacteriaceae > Telmatobacter. The sequence goes on along the minus strand of PMYE01000033.1, from coordinate 13,946 downwards.
CGCCGCGATCTCGGGCATATTTCCACTGCTTGCAGCCCGCTCCGGGGCCTATCCCTTTGTCTTTTTCACCTTCATGGTTGTGCTGCAGTTCGTTGTGGTCTTTTTCTGTTATCCCGAGACCAAGGGACTGACGCTCGAAGAGTTGCAAAATAAGCTGGCGGCCATTTGAACGCATGAGATCGCATGATGCCGATCCATGTGAACGGGGAGTCCTTTCATCGCGCCGCTGGACCACTCCAGTGTGACTTTGGCGATTTCCGGACTCCCGGCCTGAAGTCCGCCTTTGGCGTTTTGCGGGGAGGATTGCATGACAGGACGGATGTTAGCTGAGTTCATGTTTCCAACGATGACGAATGTAAACTATGATCGTTTTGGCTATACGATGGCTTTCGGCGCGCGCAAGGGTTTCCCGGCAAGCCGAATCCGTGCGCCAATGGCATCCTTCTCGAGCGGGGTTTGCCGTCAATCTGCCGGCGGAAGAGTATGCTTGATTGACTAAGCTTCGCAGCCTGCTTGCTTTCGCCAATAAACGGTAGGTTCACAATTCGCTGAAGAGGTTCAAACTATGCAAGTTTCCGCAATAGGCGGTCCATCGCAGGGCGAAGCAGAGGCCAAGTCTCCCCTTTATGTTCTCTTCCTTGCCGTCGTTGCCGCCATCTCCGGCTTTCTTTTCGGCTTTGATACCGCCGTCATCAACGGTGTCCTCCTCTTTCTCCGGCGCCAGTTATCTCTCTCCAACATCGAAACCGAAGTTGCCGCGAGCGCTCTTCTACTGGGCTGCCTGCTTGGCGCGGCGGGCGCCAGCCTGATCAGCGACCGGGTTGGCCGCCGCAAATCGCTTCTGCTGGCCGCGATTCTCTTCGCTATATCGACAGTTGGCGCAGCCCTGGCGAACTCGGTACTGATGTTTTCCATCGGACGCCTGGTGGGTGGGCTCGCCATTGGCCTCGCCTCGGTAACCACCCCGGTCTACATCGCCGAAGTGTCGCCGGCGCGCTCGCGCGGACGGCTGGTCTCAATGAATCAACTGGCGATCGTCGTAGGCATCCTTGCCGCTTATGTGGTGGGGTGGAGCCTGGCCAGTCTCGGCGACAACAGTTGGCGCTGGATGCTGGGCGCGGCCGCCATTCCGTCACTGGCCTTCTTTCTCGGGCTGCTCGCGATTCCCGAAAGCCCGCGCTGGCTGATCAGCAATGGGAAGCAAGAAAAAGGAAGGCTCGTCCTCTCACGCATCTACGGCGCCGAACAAGCCGATCTCCAGGTGCGGGCCGTGGAAGAAGCCGCCGCCTGCGAGCAGGGCACATGGAGCGAAGTCTTCTCTCGCCCCATGCGGCGGCCGTTGATGGTTGGGCTGGCCATCGCGGTTCTCTGCCAGATCACGGGGATCAATACCGTTCTCTATTACGGATCGATTCTGATCAGCGAACACTTCAAGGGAGCCAGCTTAAGCACGGCGCTGATGGCCAACGTCATCATCGGCTCATGCAACTTTGTCTGTACCTTGATCGCACTTCGCTGCCTCGATCGCTGGGGCCGGCGCACGATGCTGCTGACCGGCACCGCGGGTATGGCCGTCTCGTTGGCTCTCTTCGTGATGGCGTATCGCATCCCCGGCATCTCGCCGCTGCTCATCCTGACGTGCATTATGAGCTACACCGGGTTCTACGCTTTCGCGATGGGCCCCATTTCGTGGATTGTGATTTCAGAGATCTTTCCCAACAAGATCCGCGGCCGCGCCGCCTCCATTGCTACTTCGACACTGTGGACAAGCACCCTGGTCGTCACTTTCACCTTCCTTTCCTTAGTACACGCGCTGGGCATATCGGGAACTTTTGCGATCTACGCGGTACTCTGCGTGGTAAGTTTCGTGTTTATATGGAAAATGGTTCCAGAGACGCGCGGTAAAACCCTCGAGCAGATTCAACGCGAATGGGGGGCCTGACCCGCGGTAAAGCGAAGCAAGGGCCTGTTCACACTACCTGGGCAGATGGCGTTGCGCGCAAAAATCGGGTCAGACGCGGCGGAGGCCGAAGGCTGTGGCAGGCCCCCAGTCAAGGCCGACAACAAAGTATGGCCCGATTTCCACCCCAGCGACAAAAGATCTGTCGCTGGGGGCCCCGGGTTTTTGCCACAACCCGAAGGGACGGGGCCAATTTTCCCGATTTCGGCGTCGCTCGTCGCTTCAGTAACTGGTTACAGCGCGCTCCTCACTCCTTGAACTCGAAAAAATTGGCTCCCGTCGCCGCTTCCCAGGTAGTGTGAACAGGCCCTAGCGTAAGAAGATCGCGGGGCCCACTGACACGTCAGCAGAAACATCGCAGAGCGGGCAACAGCAGCGATTTCACGCCCGCCTTACCGGGCTTCAGGAAAACAGGGCGGCCGGTGCGGTGAAGCGTAAATTCTCTTGACAAGCGATCGTGTGGCGGGTTGTCCTATCTTCACCCCGCTTCACGGTCCACGGCCGCAAAAGCTGACTTCCCCGTTTCCCAGGCCGTGCGCAGCCGTGAAGCAGCACTCCCCCGGCCCAGCGTTTCGATCGAAAGGAGAGTTGCGATGGCAGATGAACCAAACACAGCAGCAGCCAATTCAGGACTGTCGGACAATGCCGCGGGGGCGATCGCCTATGTGACGATTATCCCGGCGATTATCTTTCTGCTTGTGGAACCGTACAACAAGAAGCAGTTTGTCCGCTTCCATGCCTGGCAGTGCATCTTTTTGTTCATTGCCTGCATAGCGGTCGAGATCATTCTTGGAATGATCCCGATCGTGGGCTGGATCATCCTTCCGTTCTTTGGCCTCGGGGTTCTGGTGCTGGTCATTTTCCTCATCATCAAGGCCTCTCAAGGACAGAAGCTGGTGCTTCCGGTGATCGGTCCCTTTGCCGAAAAGCAAGCTGGGGCGTAGGCAGACCAAGCTCAAACAGGGGAGCAGGCAGGCGCGTTGCCGATCTTCAGCGCGGCCTGCCCTTCTTGATTCGCCGCTTGCCCCCATGCGAAGGTTGCGGCGGAGTGTTTTTGCGCTTGTTTTTCTTTGGCCTTGATGGGGGATGGGCAGCCTTTTTGTCGGTCAACTTTAATTCTTCTTCGACGAGAGCAAACTGCAGCTTGCGCTCCTGGGCGAGGACGCGGTCGAGAATGACCTGGACGCGGTCGCCGGCGCGGAAGCGGCGGCCGGTGCGCTCGCCGACGATTTCGTGCGTGTTTTCGCGAAAGGTATAGCGGTCGGCGCGCAGCGTGTCGATGGGGACGAGGCCCTCGACGAAGAGATCGGTAAGCTCGACAAAGAGGCCGTATTTGGCGGGGTTGAGAACGAGGGCGGCGAACTCGTCGCCAACGCTGTCCTGCATGAAGCGAACCTTTTTCCATTCGACAAGCTCGCGCTCGGCCTCGGCGGCGCGGCGTTCGGCGAGGCTGGATTCGTCGGCGATCTGGGCGAGTTCGGGTTCGGGGATGGGAGGATCCCCTTCCCACCCTATCCGCTCCGTTTGTTCCAAACGACGCGGATAGGATGGGGCACCCCCGGCTCTCGAGGAATCCCCCCCCACCCTAGCAGAGCTAGGATGGGGCACCCTGGTCTCCAGTGAGTGGGACACCCGATTTGTCGTTTGGGCGTCGTGTGGGTGCGACCAGGGCGAGCCGAGACGATTTGGATCGATGGTGCGATGGCCGGAGACGCCGGCGCGGAGCAGCGCTTTCGTAATGCGATGGACGATGAGGTCGGGATAGCGGCGGATGGGCGAGGTGAAGTGGGTGTAGGTGGGCGCGGCCAGGGCGAAGTGGCCTTCGTTGATTTCGGAGTAGCGCGCCTGCGAGAGCGAGCGCAGCATGAGGTAGCTGAGGATGCGCTCCTCCGGTTTGCCTTCAATGCGCGCGGCGAGCTTCTGGTACATGCGGGGCGTAACGGCGATGTCTTCCGGTACTTCGTGCTGGCGCGGATTGCGGCCGCGGCCGTACGAATCGCGGCGCTCGGCGCGTGTGACTACGCGCTTCACAGGAAGCGGTCCAAGACCCAGAGAATAACCAAAGCCGGCGGCGAGTTCCTCGAACTGGACGACGCGGCGCGGTTCGGGCTTCTCATGAATGCGGTAGAGCGAGGGCACGCCGAGGTCCTCAAGCCAGACGGCCACGCACTCGTTGGCGGCGAGCATGAATTCCTCGATGAGGCGATTGGCCCAGGTGCGCTCGGATTTCGTGACGCCGCGCATCTGGCCGTGCTCGTCGAATTCGATCACGGGCTCGGGCAAGTCGAAATCGATCGATCCGCGTTCTTCGCGGCGCTGGTTCATGAGCACGGCGAGTTTTTTCATGCGCACAAAGCGCTCCCGCGCCTCCGGGTTTTGGACGAGTGTATCGGTCTGGTCGAGGATCGCGGACACCTGGGTGTAGGTCATGCGCGCGGCGGAGCGAATGACGCCTTCGAGAACCTCGAAGCTCTCGATGTTGCCCGCGGCATCGAGCTGCATGATGCAGCTCAGGACGAGGCGGTCTTCGTTAGGGCGCAGGCTACAGATGTCTGTCGAAAGCTCCTGGGGCAGCATGGGGATGGCGCGATCGGGGAAGTAGACGCTGGTGCCGCGGATGCGGGCTTCGAGGTCGAGTGCGGAGCCGGTGCGAACGTACTCGGCCACATCGGCGATGTGGACCTGAAGTTCGTAACCGCCGTGGGCGCGCTCGCGGACGAGCACGGCGTCGTCGAAGTCGCGCGCGGTCTCGCCGTCGATGGTGACGATGGGTAGCGAGCGGAAGTCGGTTCTGCGGGCGTCGGCGTTTTGGTCGAAGTGCGCGACGCGGCGGGCTTCGGCCAGCACGGCCTCGGGAAAGATGCGCGGCAACTGATGTTTGCGGATCATCATCTCCACGTCGACGCCAAAGTCGTCGGGCGAACCGAGAACCTCAACGACGCGGCCGATCGGAGGCCGCGTGGGCGTGGGCCAACTGGTGATTTCGACATCGACGACCAGGCCGTCAATACTGGACGGGCCTTCCGGGCGCTCCGCGCTTCGAGGTTTTGGACCGGCCTTCGCTTCACGGCCCAAAACGCGATGCGGCGTGGAAGGTCCGGCAGAGTGAGGAATTTCCGCGCCGGGAGGGATGAGGATGGGCTGCGTCATGCGGTCGTCGAAGGGGACAACAATGTTTTTACGGTCGCGATCGGAACGCCCATAGTGGAATGTCCCCACGACGGTGGAGTTGCGGCGCTCCAAAACCCGCACGATGCGGCCCTGCCGACGGCCATCGGCTTTGGGCGGCTCGACCTCAACCAAGACCTGATCGCCCTGCATGGCGGCGTTGATCTCATTGGGTGGGATGAAAATATCCTCGGCCGTCGCGGTACGGCTTGCGTCCCCTGCGGCGGGTTTTCGATTCGGGCGCACGAAGCCGTAGCCGTCTCGGTGCAGATCCAGACGGCCGGCGACGAGATTCTCGCGAGATGCAGCCGTTGGGCGGGAAGCAGCCTGGGGAATGCTCCAGTGTTCGCGGTCGAGTTGCACGAGCCGGCCGCTCGCTGTGAGGCGCACCAGTTGCCCGAGGAGGAGACGGCGGTCGCGGCCGCCGGCGAGCGAGAGCTCGCGAATCAACGGCTTGTAGCCGGTCTTCTGGCCGGGGGAGGCGGCGATCCGGGCGAGCAGTTCGCGATCGGTCATACGCCAAGCTTACGGCAATTACGAAGGTGTGATGCTGCGCAGGCGAGCTCCGCGCAGGAATTCGAGGGATGCCGTAGAATGGGGTTGCCGTCATCCTGGCGGAGCCGGAAGATTGATGGGACCGATTCCCGGCCGCGCAGGAGATCGCCGCAGAGAAGAGCAAGGGCGGCGAACGCACTTATATATTTTGGGTTCGAGCCATTGGCCTTGCCTTGGCATCCCCCAGTCCCCAGGCGGACAGAAAAGGAAGAAACCCTTGAGCGCTATGTGGAAACCAAGTCAGACCGGATCGACGATCCCCAATCCCACGCCGGAGCCGCAGCACGCTGCGCCACCGGCATTTGTGCCTGAAACGCCGGCGCGCATGCAGGCAAACAACGCGGAGCAGGCCACCATCGGTAAGGGACTGTTTATCAAAGGCGAGATCGCAGGCTCCGAGTCGCTGTACATCGACGGCAAGGTGGAGGGCGCGATCAACCTGCCGGGCAACCGCGTGACCATCGGCCGCAACGGCCAGGTCGGCGCCAACATCACCGCGCGCGAGGTGGTGGTGCTGGGCAAAGTGCGCGGCAACATCTCCGCTACGGACCGCGTGGACATTCGCGCGGAAGGATCGCTGCACGGCGACGTGGCGGCGGCGCGCATCAGCATTGAAGATGGCGCGTTCTTCAAGGGCGGGATCGATATACGCAAGCCCGACGCCAAGCCGGCGCCTGGCGCGGCGGGCTCGGTTGCAGCGCCTGCCCCGGCGGCGCATGAGACGCGCAACCCCGTGCAGGCGTAACGATTGCCCGGACGACCGGGCGCCTGCGGCAGTGCACAAATTCACATGAGAACAAGCGCCTCTGCCTCGGCAGGGGCGCTTGTGTCTTTTCGCGAAGGTTCACAACTCTGCGACGCGGCGAGGCGGTAAAGCCGCGCCTGGCTGGAGACGTGCGCGGCCGGAGGCGAGGAAGCTTCAGCCGAGCCCCAAGCGGCGCATGGCCATGCGGGGCAGGGCCGAGCCGGCTTTTTCGAGAACCCACCTGGCTAGCGCGGTCCAGACCACGATGCCGACGAGCAGAATTACCGCGTCGAGCCAGTAGCGCGCGTAAGGCAGCCGGGCCATGACCGGCAAATGTTGCGAGAGGCCGCGCACGCCCCACGCGACAAGCCATGCGGCCGCGCCGCCCGCGCTGGCGGCCAGCAGGCAACGGCCCATCTCTGCATAGTCGAGGCTGGCGAGAGAGACCATGCGGCGCTTGTGCAGGAGCACGGCGATGGCGAGGGTTTGCAGCGCGATGCCGATGTCGGAGGCAAGCGCGAGACCCGCGGCGCCGCGCCAGTGAAAGAGCGCGGCATAGATGGGCAGCGAGACGACTGTTACGACGGTGCTGGCGACCATGGGCACGATGGTGTTTCCGGCGGCGTAAAAGGCGCGCGAGTAGATGGCCTGAGCCGACCAGAGAAACAAAGAGACGGAGAAGACGGCAAAGTAGATGGAGCAGACGCGGGCGTCCGTTGCAGAGAAGCGGCCGCCAGTGAAGACGAGATCGATGGCCGGCCAGCCAAGCGCCACCATGAGGGAGGCCGTGAGCAGGCCAAGCGAGGCGACGCGGGAGACCGAGTCGGCAACGCCGGTGGCGAACTCGTAGCGGCGATCGCGCGTCCAGAGGCTGGCGAAGAAGGGCATGGAGGCCGCGCCGGCGGCCTGCGCCAGCATCGCCATAGGCGCGGTGAAAAGCTGTTTGGCGTAGCTCATGAGAGAGACCGCGCCGCCGATGCTGGAGGCAAAGTGGGCGATGATCCAGTTGTCGGCGGTGACCAGAGAGACGCCGGCCATGAGCGGCAACGAGAGACGCACCCACTCGCGCAGGCCCTCGTCGCGCCAGTCGAGAATCATGCGGTAGCGCGTACCGGCGCGGTGAGCAAAGAACCAATTGAGAAGGAACGGGCCACAGACAGCGCCGGCGACGGTGCCGACGGCCAGCGAGGAGACGCCGATGCGCTTGACCAGCAGCAGGCCGCCGACGATGGTGCCGAGGCCGTAAATGAGCGGGGCGACGGCCTGCACGTTAAATTGCTTGCGCACCAGGAGCACGGCGCCGAAGACGCCGCCGGCAAAGAAGCACAACTGCGCGGGAAGCAGAATGCGCGTGAGTTGCACGCAGAGAGCGGCCTTATGCGGGTCGAAGCCGTTGAACCACCAACGCACGTACCAGGGAGCGAAGATTTCGGCGAGAACGATGGCCGCGCCCAGCACAAGGTACATGGTGGTGAGGATGACCGAGAGCGAGCGCTCGCCTTCGGCATCGCGCCCGGCCTCGCGATAGCGGGTGAGGATGGTAACGAAAGTGATGGAGGCCGCGCCGCCGACGAGGAAGTAGGAGATCATGTCGGGCAGAACGAAGGCGGCATTGAGGGCGTCAGCCTCGACGCCACGCCCAAAGAGCCAGACGATGTACTTGACGCGCACCAGTCCGATGATGCGCGACAGAAACGTGGACACCATAAGCACGACGGTGGCGGAGAAGATGCTGTGCGCGTGCGAGGGACGCAGCACTCCCAACACCCGCGACCAGCGCGAAGGCTTCGATGGCTCGGTTGAGGACGAACTTGCCACTGGGTTTGATTTTACGGCGCGACTCGACGGGAAGGAGGCGCCCATTGCGAAGAAGCGCGTATGCTGTTTCCCATGAGTCACTGCGCGCGGTTTTTTTCTGGTTTTGGACTGGTTTTATCGATCGGACTTTCCCTTGCGGCCGGCCAGGCCATTCACGGGCTCGGCGGGATTACGTTGCCGGCGCCGCCCGAGGCGCAGGCTGTTCCGGTCACGGACGATTATTTCGGGACAAAGGTTGTGGACAATTACCGCTGGCTGGAGGACGCCAACAGCCCGGCGACGAAGGCGTTTATCGACGCCGAGAACGCGTACACCGCGCGCTACATGGAGCAGGCGCGCATTCGCCCCGAGATCAGCGACGAGCTGAGCGCGCTGGAGCAAGTGACCACCTGGACCGTGCCCATCCAGCGCGGGAACGATCTCTTCTTCACGAAGATGCTGGCGGGCGAGGACCAACCCTCGATTTATGTGCGCCACGGCTGGGCTGAGAAGGACAAGCGGCTGATCGATCCGGCGCAGTTCAGCCGCGATCCGAATACGTCAGTGGAACTCGAGGATGTGTCGCGCGACGGATCGCTGGTGGCGTATGGCGTGCGCGAGGGCGGCGCGGACGAAACCACGGTGCGTGTCTTCAACGTGAAGACGGGCAAGACGCTCGATGACGAACTGCCCAGCGGAATCTACCTGAGCGTGGCGTTCACGCCGGATGGGAAAGGGCTCTATTACTCGCGCATGGACCAGAAAGGAACGCTGGTCTACGAGCACGAACTGGGAACGAGGGCCGCGCACGACGCGCTGATCTTCGGGCGGGAGTTCCGCGGCGAGGCGCTGGGGCCGAACGACCTGATCGCGGCAACCTTGTCGGACGACTATCGCTATTTGGTGGTGGAGATCGACCGCGGCGTGCCGGCGAAGCGCGTGGATATTGTTTACCGCGACCTGACCAAACCCGGGTCGTACTTCGAGGTCCTGATCTGGGGCGTGGATTCGCAGTTTTCGGCTGACTCCGTGAAAGGCGCATGGTATGTGAGCACGAACTACAAATCGCCCAACTGGAGAATTCTGAAGGCCGACCCCGGCATCATGCCCGATGCATGGACGACGATCGTGCCTGAAACTACGGATACAATCGAAAGCTTCAACATCGTTGGCGACAAGATCTACGTCAATCGCCTGCACGACGTGAAGACCGAAACGGCCGTCTACACGCTGGACGGCAAGCCGGCCGGCAGCATTGAATCCGACGGCATTGGATCGGCGACCATCCTTGCTGGACGCAGCATGGACCGATACGGCTTCTATAGCTTCGAATCGTTCATCGTGCCGCCCACCATCTACCGGCTGGATACGGGGACGGGCAAGCGGGAAGTCTTTGCGCAAACGAAAGTCCCGTTCGATTCCAGCCAATATGAATTGAAGCAAGTGTTCTACGCGTCGAAGGACGGCACGCGGGTTCCGATGTTTATCGCCGGCAAGAAGGGGCTGAAACAGGACGGCACGGAACGGCTGCTGATGACCGGCTACGGCGGATTCGACATCAGCATGACACCGGAATGGAAGCCCGCATATGCCTGGTGGCTGCAGAAGGGCGGCTGGTTCGCGTTGCCCAATCTGCGCGGTGGAGGCGAATACGGCGAGAAATGGCACGAAGCGGGGATGTTTGAGAAGAAACAGAATGTGTTCGACGATTTTTTTGCCGCGGCCGAGTATTTGATCGCCAGCAAGTACACCTCGCCCGAGCATTTCGCCATTATGGGCAGGTCGAACGGAGGGCTGCTGATGGGCGCGGCGATCGTGCAAAGGCCGGACCTGTTCGCGGCCGTGGAATGCGGCTATCCCCTGCTGGACATGCTGCGCTACCAGAAATTCGAGCAGGGCTCGCACTGGACCACCGAATACGGGTCGTCGGACAACGAACAGCAGTTTAAGTATCTGCTCAAATACTCGCCGTACCAGAACGTGAAGAAGGGCACGGCGTACCCGGCGGTGCTTTTCTTTACGGGGGCGAACGACACGCGTGTGGATCCGATGAACGCGCGCAAGATGACCGCGCTTTTGCAGGTGGACTCATCCAGCGGGCGGCCGGTGTTGCTGCACTACAGCGTATCCGGCGGGCATTCCGCGGGGGTGAGTGTGGATCAGGAGATCCAGGACGCTACCGGCCAACTGACCTTTCTGTGGACGGAAACGGGACAGACTCGCGCGCAAAAGTAACTTCTCCACCACGGCAGACAAGGCACGTGCACTCAAACAGGACATGTCCGCGCGTAACCTCATGCTGCGAGGAGTTTCTCCGATAAGTAGTGTACGAAAGCATAAAGCATGTCTGGAGTGCGCCCGCAGGGTACCGGTCCCGGAGAGCGCCCGCGGCGCGCGAGCGGGTTGCCGCAGGCGGTATGGACAAGGCGGACGCAAAGAACATGCAGGCTGCCGCAGGACGGCAAAGAAGTTGCCGGCAGCGCAGCGGGGGCCCGGAGTCAACATGCCGCAAGCAGAACTGCAGATCGGCAAGATGGATTGGCAGGGTGAGGATGCGCGGTTGACGGCCCTGGCTGCGACGGGGATTCTGGATTCGGCGCCGGAGCCCAGCTTCGACGCCATTACCCGTCTGACTGCCGAATATTTCAAAGCCGACACGGTGCTGCTCGACTTTGCCGATGAGAGCCGCGTGTGGATCAAGTCCTACTGGGGCGAACCGGTGCGCGAGTTGCCGCGGAAGCAGAGCGTCTTTGAAATGGTGCTGGCGGAAGACGGGCCGGTGGTGGTGCCCGACGTCTCGAAGCATCCCGATATTGCAGGCGACCGGCTGACGATCCGCCGGCTAGAGGTGGCGTCGTTCGCGAGCGCGCCAGTCCGTTCCGGCGAGGGCAGCATTTTGGGAACGCTGACCGTGCTTGGGTGCCAGCCACGGCGCGGCATGGCCGTGGAAGAACTGCGTATGCTGGAAAGCCTGGCCGAAATCGTCACCAGCCAGTTGGAGCTACGCAGGATGCGGAAGACGTTTCTCAACTACTGCGCGCGGCACACGCACCCCGCCGAGACGGTAGCCGGAATGTGGCCAAGCAAGTCGGACTTGCGGCGCGCACTGGACAAACGGCAGTTTGTGCTGTATTACCAGCCGGAGGTCGAGCTTTCCACGCGCAGGATCGTTGGCCTGGAGGCGCTGATCCGCTGGCAGCATCCCGAACGAGGGCTGATTCCGCCCATGGACTTTATTCCTGTCGCCGAGGAAACCGGGCTGATCCTGCCCATCGGCGACTGGGGACTCTCCGAGGCCTGCAGCCAGATTCGGCGGTGGAGCCGCGAGAATCCCGATTGCGCGGCGCCGCGCGTATGCGTGAACCTTTCGGCGAGCCAATTTGCGCGGGAGGGGCTGGCCGATCATGTGGAAGCGCTGCTGCGCCAGTCCGGCGTCTCGAGCCGGCTGCTCGGCCTGGAGATGACGGAGTCCAGCCTGATCTCCGACCATGGCACGGCGCTGGAGGTTCTGGGCAGCCTGCGCCGGCTCGGGGTTTCGCTCCGCATGGACGATTTCGGCACCGGCTACAGCTCTCTGAACCATCTGCACTCGCTGCCCTTCGACGTGCTCAAGATCGACCGCTCGTTTGTCATGCGCATGACAGGAGGCGACCAGCCGTTGCAGATTGTGCGCACCATTGTGGAGCTGGCGCGCGTGCTGGGGATGGACGTGGTGGCCGAAGGCATCGAAACCCACGAGCAGTACAGCCTGCTGCGGCAGTTGGGCTGCCGTTTCGGCCAGGGCTTCCTCTTCTCCCCTCCCGTGCCGGCCGAGGCCATCCGCGAGATGCTGCACCTGCCTGGGCGCATCCTGCCCTCGCTGGAGGTCTGCGAAGCGGCGCCGGCCGGAGCCGCTTCATAACCGGAGCCGGACCAAGGCGCCGAATTGGGAATGGCCCGAGCTTTCTCCTGATTCGGGAGGAGCGCGATCTTTTTCGTTGGAGCTTTCTCATCCCAGTATGGGTGCGGCGGGGTATGCTCCATCCCATGCAGCCCTCCGCCAAGACGCAGCCCTCCCCCACCTCATCCAGCTTTGCCGGGTTGCTGGCGGCGCTTGCCTTGCCTTCGCGAGACGAAGCGGAACGTACTCCGGTATGGAACAGCGACGATCTGGGCGAGGATGTGGCGACGTTGAGCTACGAACGCGCCCTGCGCGCGCACGCGCGATACAAACCGGCGCAGAGCGGGGAGTGGGAGACGGCGCCCGCAGCGAGGCCGGAGACGGGCGATGAACGGGAAGAAGCACCGCCCGGCGAAGTTGGTGGCGAAGCCAAGGCGGCGCCGGCGGGCGCGCTGATGCAGCAGGCGGCTGACCTTCGGCGGGCGAGTGTGACCATTCGCTTGAGCCAGGCGGAGTGCGCGCGGCTGCACGAGCGCGCTGCCGAAGCGGGAGTAACGGTTTCGGCGTATCTGCGATCTTGCACCTTTGAGGCTGAGGCGCTGCGGGCCGAGGTGAAGGCGGCGCTGGCCGATTTGCGGGCGGCCGGAGTACAAGGGACCGAGGGACCGATAAAACAAAAGAAAAAGGGGCTGAAGCAACGAGGAAACCAGGGAATGCGGCTTGCCCGGGTTCTGGTTCATATTGGCAACCTTTGCATTGGCCTGGCCTCCGTTAAATCCTCTTGACGAGCCCATTTCGCTTGCCGGCAAGCTGAACCAGTGAAGTTGCCGATTCCCTTGTTCCCTGCCTGGGCCGCGTAGCGTGCGCAGGCAATTTGTACCCGCTGGAATGGCTTGTTCCCTGCTTCATTCCGCTTCGAGCACCAGACACTTGAGGTATTCGGTCTCGGGCAGGTTGAGCACGACCGGATGGTCGGGAGCCGCGCCGCGGCGCTCGAGCAGGCGTACGCGGCGCGAGGCATCGGCTGCTGCCGAGGCGACCGCGCCTTCGAGATCGGCCCAGGCGACATGATGCGAGCAGGAACAGGTGATGAGCAGGCCGCCGGGACGGAGCATCTTCAACGCGCGCAGGTTCAGCTCCTTGTAACCGCGCAGCGCGCCTTCCACTGCGCGCTTCGTCTTGGCAAAGGCCGGCGGATCGAGAACGATGACGTCGAAGCCGGCGTCGGAGTTCCTGGGGGCCTGCGACCAGTCACGCAGAATCTCGAAGGCGTCGGCCTCGATCCAGTCCACTTCGGCGGAAAGCCGCGAGCGATTGGCTTCGAGATTGCGCTCGGCCACTTCGAGCGAGGCGCGGGAGGCGTCGATGCCCGTAACCTTGCAGCAGACTTGAGCGAGATGCAGGGCAAAGCCGCCCTGGTAACAGCAGACATCGAGCGCGCGGCCGCCTGATTCGGAACCTGGCCGACGCAGACGCTGCGCCCAGTCGCGCGCGGCGGCGTAGTTGGCGCGCTGGTCGAGAAAGGCGCCGGTCTTTTGGCCGGCGTTGGCGTCGTAGTGAAACGCGAGGCCGTTGAGGTGGAACTGCGTAGTGGTGACAGGCCGCTCCGCATCGGCAAGCCAAAGCGGATCGAGACTCGGCGCGGGCAGGCCTTCCAGCTCGCGGATGCGCGGATCGGGACGCTCGAGGATGGCTGCGGGCGCAAGTTCCCCGCGCAGGACGCGCACGCAGGTTTCGCGCACCACTGCGTGGAGCAGCCCTTTGGTGAGCAGTTGCAAAACTACCAGCGCGCCGTATTTGTCGGCGATGAGGCCGGGCAGCTCGTCGGCCTCGCTGAAGCA
>PMYE01000092.1 GCA_003171315.1 Acidobacteriaceae bacterium | reverse complement strand
CTCACCATCATCGCCACCGCGCTCATCGATACCGGCAGCCGCATGGACGACGTGATTTACGAAGAGTTCAAGGGCACCGGCAACATGGAAATCATTCTCGACCGCAAGCTGGTCGACAAGCGCGTCTTTCCGGCCATCGACATCCAGCGCTCCGGCACCCGCAAGGAAGAGCTGCTGATTCCCAAAGAAGACCTGCAGCGCGTCTTCATCCTGCGCCGCGTGCTGAACCCGCTCTCGCCCGTCGAGGCCATGGAGTTGCTGATCAGCCGCCTCGAAAAGGTGCGCAACAACGCCGAGTTCCTGGCCAACATGAACCAGTTGTAGTTTGCTGCCCGCGGGGCATCGCGCGAAGGGTCGCGGTGCTCGGCCAGGAAAGCAAAGACGCCGAGTGCGCCATTCAGGATTTTCTCGACGGCGGGTGGCCCTCGATAAGGACGAAGGCTTTGTCAAGGCGCACCTATCCCTTGCGGTGGCGGGTGGCCCACCCTTGAGTTCAGCAACCAAGTGGGGGTGCCCCATCCTTTCCGCGTTCTTTGCGGAAAGGGTGGGAGACCAACTCGCTCCCATCCGGGAAACCTCGGAATCTTCACTCCTACGGCCACCTTCCAATGTCGGCCGCCCACTGCTAAAATAAACAAGTCGTGGGGCTGTAGCTCAGCTGGGAGAGCGCCTCGTTCGCAACGAGGAGGTCGCCGGTTCGATCCCGACCAGCTCCACCATTCCCCTGCAAATGACTTTGCGCAAATGAGCGGATCGGTCCGCCCATCGGCAGGCATCTCTCGCTCCAGGTCTTCGGGAAAGCGCTGAAAGCTGATGGCTGAAGGCTGTTTCTCTAGCTGAACAAATCCTTCATCTTTTCCATCAGACCCGGCGAAGTCGGCTTGTTCTCCACGGCCATGCTCTCGGCCAGCTTGGCCACCAGCTCGCGCTGCACGCGGTTGAGCTTGCGCGGAATCTGCACCACCACCTTCACGATCAGGTCGCCCTTTCCTCTTTCGTTGAGGTGGGGAACGCCTCTTCCGCGAATGTGCAGCTCTTTCCCGCTCTGCGTGCCCTCGGGAATTTTTATGTTCACCGGCCCGTCGATGCCGGGAATCTCGAACTCGTCGCCCATTGCCGCCTGCGGAAAGCTGATGGGCAGCACGCAATGCAGATCCTGGCCGTGGCGTTCAAAGTAGTCGTGCGGCCGGATGGAAAGAATCACATACAAGTCGCCCTTCGGTCCGCCCACGCGGCCCATGTCGCCCTCGCCGGCGTAGCGGATGCGTGTTCCTTCTTCCACGCCGGGAGGCACCTTCACGTTCAGCTTGATCTCAACGGCTGCGCGGCCCTCGCCGCGGCAAGCCGAGCAGGGGTCGCCGATCACCGAACCCGTTCCTCCGCATGCGCCGCAGGTGCGCGCCACGGAAAAGAACCCCTGCTGATAGCGGATCTGTCCATGCCCCTGGCAATGGCTGCAGACGCTCGGACCCCGTCCAGACGCGCTCCCTCGCCCGCTGCACACGCTGCACGTCTCAAGCCGCCGGATCTTCACTTCTTTCTCGGTGCCGAAGACCGCGTCCTCGAAGTCGATCGTCAGGTCGAAGCGCAGATCGTCGCCGCGCTGCTGGCGCGAGGCCCGCGAGCCCCCGCGCGGCATCCCGCCCATCGAAAACATCTCGCCGAACAAGTCGCCGAAGATGTCGCCTATATCTACGCCGCCGGCGAATGGACCCGCTCCAAAACCTTGTGAGCCCAGACCGGCATGACCGTAACGGTCGTAGGCGGCGCGCTTGTCGGTATCGCTCAGCACCTGGTAGGCTTCGCTGGCCTCTTTGAACTTTTCCTCGGCCGTGTGGTCGCCCGGATTGCGGTCAGGATGATACTTCAGCGCCTGCTTGCGGTAGGCGCTCTTCAATTCCTGATCGTTGGCGCCGCGCGAGACGCCCAGTACCTCGTAATAATCTGCTTTGCTCACTCTTGTATTAGAACCCATGATCCCCTTAATCAGCTTTTAGCTCTCAGCCTTCAGCTTTCAGCTTCTCAACCTCAATACTCGAGCCCTGCTAATCTCTTTTCGTTTTCAAACTTCATTGCACGCATCTCTCTAGGTCCTCAGCCGCCGGCTCTCCCTCGATACAGCTAAAAGCTGAGAGCTGACGGTTGAAAGCTGTTTTTTCACTCGCTCACTTGCTTCGGATTGTGCGCCACACGCACCAGCGCCGGCCGCAGCAGACGGCCGCGGATCTTGTAGCCGCGCCGCACTTCCTCGGCCACGTGCTGGTCGGGTACATCGTCGCGTTCCACCGTCCCCATCGCCTCATGGATGTGCGGATCGAACGCCTCGCCCACCGCAGGCACAGCCTTCACCTGCATCTTGTCCAGAATTTCCTCCATCTGTTTCACGATCAGGTTCACGCCGGAGCGCAACTGGTGCGCCGAACCGGTCGACTTGAGCGCCAGCTCGAAGTTATCCAGCACGGGAAGAAACTGCTCGATCGCCTGGCCCGTCACAAACTCCCGGAACTCGGCCCGTTCACGCTCGGCGCGCTTGCGCGCATTCTCAAACTCGGCCTGCAGGCGCGCCAGGCGATCCAGCAACTGGTCGCGCTCCGTCTTCAACTGGCCCAATTCCGTCTGCTCAGTCGCCTCTTCCGCGACTCCGGCCTCCGCTTGGCCAGCGGCGAGCTCTTCCTCGGCTGTCGGCGCCGGCAGCTCCGCCGCGGGATCGAGACTCGCTTCATTCTCGTCGCGCACGGCCTCTTCTAACTCCGGGGAGTCCACCTCGGTCAATTCTGTCTTCTGCTTCCACATGATTCAGCACATTCTCCCAAAATCTCGTGAGCGTCTTCTTATTGGATGATTTGTTTCGCGTCCGGCTGCAGCCTTCTGTGCTGGTTTTGAGATTCACTTTAACCGGAGCTGGCTCGCCCGGTCGCCGCCGGAATGCCCGCCCTACGCTGCAGGAACGTCCAGAATGCGCTCGGAAAGCCGGGCAATGTAGCTCACCGCCTGGATCATCTCCTGATATTGAATGCGCGTGGGAGCGATCACTGCCACCGTGCCCAGATTCCCGCCGCCCAACCGGGCCGGAGCGCCGATGAGCACCAGGTCCTGCATGGCCGGTGAGGTATCGTCCAGGCCCACCACTACGCGTACCTCCTGCCGGTGGCCGTCCACGTAAGCGTTCAGCAGCTCCACCAGCCGCTCCTTGGCTTCCAGAGCCAGCAGCATCTGGCGCAGCCGCTCGCGGTCCTGCTCCGCGCTGATCAGGTTCGCGATCCCTTCCACGAAGATCGTCGCTCCGGATTCACTCCCGGCCAGCGCGCCTTTGCGGCACAGTTCCTCCACCGATGCCAGCAACTCCCGGTAAGCCTCGCGCTCCATTTCCATGCGGCGCTTCACCTCGGCCCGGATGCGCTCAATCGGCCAGCCGCGGAAGTTCTCGTTCAGGTAACTGCCCGCCGTCTCCAACTCGACCGGCGTCAATTGATGGTCGAGCGCCAGCACCCGGTCCTGAACCGCGCCGGCCTGTGTCACCAGCACGGCCAGCACGCGGCCCGTGGAAAGGCGCGAAAAATGAATGTGCTCCAGCACCTGCCCCGCGGTCGAGCTGGCCAACGCCACGCCCAGCCCGCTTGAAATCAGCGCCAGCACGTGTGATGTGCGCTCCAGGTACTCATGGGTGCTCGCCACGCCGGTATAGCTCTCTTCGATCTGTCCGCGGCGGGCTTCGCTCAACGGCAATTCCACACTTCCCGGCGCGGCGCCGCTCGCGTAAGCCGCCAACGCGGCCCGCCCGGGCTGCATGATCTGTTCCACGTAATAGCGGAAAGCGGCTGCCGTGGGAACCCGTCCGGCCGAAGTGTGAGGCTGTTCCAGTAGCCCGGCCTCGCCCAACGCTGCCATCACGTTGCGCAGCGTCGCCGAGCTCAACCCCTCCCGGTCGCCAAACAAGCGCGCAACCGCCTGCGACGCCACCGGTTCTCCGGTAGCAATGTACAAGTCGATAATCGCGGTCAACACCAGCCGCTCGCGCGGACTGAGGCGCGCATCCGGCATCTTGCCTGCTCTCCGTGCTCTTCCGCACGCGGCTCAAGCCGCGCATCGGATCGGGGTGCCGCTCGTTAAGTGCCATTGATTCTTGCACTTAAAAGCGTAAATCCATACACCCCCGCCCCTCGATCTTACGCAGTGCAAACACTTACTGTCAAGGCAGCGATGGGCGCCTGACCGGGAACCTGATCCATTGGATTCTTCCACGTTCGTGCAGCGGAAAGCCCGCCCCATGGAGCCTTCCGAGCCGTTCCACATAGCAAAAAGGCGAAATTCGGCTAGACGCGGAATCTCTGACAATGGATAGATCCTGCGGCAAGAGGCGTGTTTCGCCGAAGTTTGTTTCTCCGCGTGTCCGGCGTTCCTCGTGGCTTCTCCTGGTTACGAAAGGCATAGTACATGGGACACGCCAACCAGATTTGATGGTATGTTGGAACAACATACGCCGGGCTGCGGTCGCGCCTGGACAGGCCGTATGGTCTAGAGATCGATGCATTTTCTTTGGAGGGGCCCCTATGATCGCGTTTCTCCCTCTTCTTCGACGCAGATTGTTGATCCCTGCAGCCGTCGCCTGGGCATTGATCGCCGTCGTGCCTGTCATCCAGGCGCAGTCGTCCGTGCCGCTCAACAAGCACGCCCGAAAGATGGAAAAGCGGCTTTCCAGGTTTCCCAAGGGGAGCTATCTTGAGTTTGACTTTCGCGACGGCTCGGAGACCTTCGGCTCTCTCGGCGAACTCTCCGATGCGTCCTTCCAGTACGTCGATTCCGACAACAACAAGACGGTGGCGCACCCTTACGCCGATCTGGCGCAGGTGAAAAAGGCCAAAGAGTACATCGGCGAGGGTTCTGAGCCCCGCCATCATGTGCGCCTCCTGGTTCCGGCGCTGATCGTCGCAGGGGCCGCGGCCGGTGGGATCGCCGCATACGAAGTCATGCGCTAATCCGCCGCTCTCCGCCACGCGAGCGAGTTCACGAGCCGCCGCCATCCGATAGTGCCTCAACATTTCCTGCCGTCCGCGCGCTGGCTCGCGCCATTCTCTTTTCCTCTTTCCGGCTGGTAGATTCGTAACAGGGCCTCTCGAACGTGAGAGCCCGATTGTTTTGCGCCGAAAGGGATCCCATGTTCCACAGCACGGAAGATCTTCGTATTCAGTGGACCAAGGTGGTTCTTCCGCCGGTCTTTCTGGAGGAGGAACTTCCCATCACCGAGGCCGCTTCGACGACGATTTACAACGCTCGCAACGAGATTACGGCAATTCTCAAAGGCCGGGACGACCGCCTTCTGGTGCTCGTCGGGCCCTGCTCCATCCACGACACCAAGGCGGCGCGCGAGTATGCCGGCCTGCTCCAAAGCGCCATCGGCGAGTTCGCCGCCGGCCTGCGCATCGTTATGCGCGTCTACTTTGAAAAGCCGCGCACCACCATCGGCTGGAAGGGCCTCATCAACGATCCTTACCTCGATGGCACATACAAGATCAACGACGGCCTGCGTCTGGCGCGCCGCCTCTTGATCGACCTCGCTGAGATGGGCGTGCCCACCGGGACCGAATTCCTCGACATGATTTCGCCGCAGTATATCGCCGGCCTCGTCAGTTGGGGAGCCATCGGCGCTCGCACCTCAGAGAGCCAGGTCCACCGCCAGCTCGTCTCCGGCGTCTCCTGTCCCGTCGGCTTCAAGAATGGGACTTCCGGCAATGTGCAGATCGCCATCGACGCGGTCCTCTCCGCGTCGTATTCGCACACCTTTCTCGGCCACACGCATCATGGCCAATCGGCCATCTTCGTCACCACCGGCAATCCCGATTGCCACATCATCCTGCGCGGCGGGCGCAACATGGTCAACTACACCGCCGAGTGCGTCGCCGAGACGTCTGCGCTGATGCAGCGCGCCGGCATCCCACCGCGCATCATGATCGACTTCAGCCACGCCAACAGCGGCAAAGACTACAAGCGCCAGTCGATCGTCTGCCGCGATGTCGCCGCGCAGATCGCTGCCGGCAATCGCAACATCGTCGGCGTCATGATCGAGAGCAACCTGGTAGCCGGCGCGCAGAAGCTGGTCCCTGGCCAGCCGCTCGTCTACGGCCAAAGCATCACCGACGCCTGCATCGACTGGAAGGAAACGCACGCGCTGCTCGCCGAGCTGGCCGCCGCGGTCCGCTCCCGGCGCAGCGCCTGCTGAGCTGCCACCGATTTCGCTCCAACCAGGTGCGGCTGTGGTTGAGTGCGATCACCTACAATCTGGGTAGCCTGGGGCTGCGGCTGGCGCTGCCGAAGAAGATTGACAACAGCCGCCGGCAGGAAGAGTTTCGGGAACTCGGGCGCCGCCGAGGGGTTTGCGTGTATACTCGCCCCGAACTGGGAAGCCTAAATGGAAATCCCGGTTCATGATGCGCCTTGGATAACGGCCGGCTCGAAAGGCCGCGACGCCGTCGCGAAGGTACTGAGGACGAAACCGTTGGCCGGATTTGGCTATTCAAAGAAAGATGGCTGAGGATTTGTGCTGTCGATAAAATAAAGTTGAATGGGGAGGGTTTCATGGGAATGGTGGACCGTCGGCAATTTCTGAAAGCGGGGGCTGTGGCCGCCGCGAGCATAGGCAGCGCTAAGGCAAGTTGGGGATCGTTCTCCCCGGAAGCATTCCCCAGGCCAGCCGGCGCGTCGGCGGAAGCACCGGATAGCGGGAAAAATCTGATCGCGCACGGCGATTCCATGGAGGGAGTGGCCGGGGCGCTTCCGGAGGGGTGGTCCAGCTTTGCCGGGAACCCGGCTCTGCAGCCCTCTTTTAAGCTGGTGGCCGGCGGCCAGGGCGGCAAAAGCCAATTGCTCGGCCAAGGGAACGGGAGGAAGGAGTGTTACGGCTACGTGCGGATTCCGGTGCGCATGACGCCGGGCAAGTGGTACCGGATGCAGGTCAGGTTCCGTTTCTCGGGACTCGAAAACGTCAATCGCAGCTTAGTTCATGGGGTCTTTTCCATCCCCGATACCCTGCAATACAACGACGGAATCTTCCACTATCGCAAAGATGGGGAGTGGGCAACGGGAGAGGCACGCTTCCAGGGTCCGCCTCGGGAGATGGATACGGAAGTCCGGCTTTATTTCCGCTACAGCGCGCAGGGCCAGGTCTGGTGGGACCAGGTTTTGCTCGAAGAGGCCGAGCCTGTCCCTTCACGGCCCGTCAAGGTGGCGGTGAGCTGGGGACACGGCGGCCTGAAGCACTGGCAGCCGTGGCTGGACGCGGCGGGCTCGCGCGGCGCGGACGTGGCCCTGCTGCCGGAACTTTTCAATGGAAACTGGGATCCCCTGAAAGCCGAGCTTCCCGACGGGCCGTCCTGGCAGTTGTTGTCCTCCAAGGCGCGGCAGTGGAAAATGTACGTCAGCGGCACCACGTATATCCGGCGCGGCGATCTGGTTTATAACACAGCCCCGCTTTTCGACCGCCAGGGGAAATTAGTGGGGACCTACGACAAAGTGATGCTGTACGATACGGAGCTCGACCAGGGAGCGACGTCAGGCACGCGGTTTCCGGTGTTTGAAACGGACTTCGGCAGAATGGGGATCATCACCTGTTACGACAGTTGGTTTCCAGATACCTCGCGCTTGCTGGGGCTTCAGGGGGCGGAGTTGGCCCTGCTGCCGAATGAGGGATATTACGAGGAACTCATGCATGCGCGGGCGGCCGACAATTGCATGTGCCTGGCCGTCAGCAGCGGCGATAACCCGGCAGGCGTGTGGGATTCCGGCGGCAACCAAGCCGGCGAGGAGCGCCCCGATACGACCTGCGCCGCGCCCAATGCCATCCTCACGTATGAAAAGGATGAAGACATCCGGATGATCCTGGCGACCGTTGACCTTTCCATCAAGAGCTCGCCGAATTATTGGGGCGGCCCCATGCGCTCCGCGCCCGGCGGACGCCGCTGCCGGGAAACTTCACCCATCCCCCTCGAAGGGCGCGTGAGCGAGCTGGAAGGACTCTGGTACACAGTCCCAAAGAGCCAGGCATAGCGCGTCTTTAAGGTCATCGGCTGGTAGCCGCGGTCGATCCGCTTTTGGATTAGGGAACCTCTGAGCAGGTACGTTTTTGAACGCCTGCAAAGGGATTGGAGCCGGTTGTGCGTTAAAGTCGCACGGTAGCCGGTTGTTGGTGGTTGTTTCCCGTCCGGAGAGCGCGGTGGATGCGGTCGTGGTGATAGCAGTAGGCCGCGTCTTTGAGGGCAACAGCGTGGCAGCGCGATCCGTCGGGCAGGATATTACGACATTCCTTGTACATGTAAAGCTCCTCCCTTTTCGGCCGCGGCGGGTTCAGCGGCAGCCGATATGACCTGGGGGTCACATTTCAGGGGGGCCCCCCCTCCCCCATCTCTGAAAATAAATTCCCCAGATTCAGCAGTTTAGCGCATGCTTGGCGCTATAAAGCATTGATTCTAAAGCCACTTCTTTGCAGAGTCTAGGCAGCAAAGGAGTTAGCAGCAGGGAACAGGGATCAGAGAACAGGGAACAGGGAACAGGGATCAGGGATCAGGGATCAGTGAAGCCAGTAGCCAATAGCCAGTAGCCGGTAGCCGGTAGCCGGTAGCTGATGAGGGAGATCTGGTTGAACGCTTATGGAATGAGTATGCGCGCAAAGGGGGAAATTATCGGCAAAGTTGCGCGAAGAATTTTGGAAGTGTTTTCAGAGGGTTGCGGAGAGAAAGGGTTGGGAGGGGCTTGCGTGCCGGCGAGGATGAGGCTGGCGGGCGATTTTGGGTTCCCGCCTGGTCAATAGGTGTGTGCGAGGACTTGTTGGTCTGTGCGACTGGAGCAAATAGACTTGTTCTGCAGGCACACAGGCGGGAGACACAATGCACCTTAGCTGGAACGAGATACGTGCGCGCGCTGGGCGGTTCGCGGAGGATTGGAAGTCTGCCGAGTACGAGAAGGGCGAGACGCAGACCTTCTACAACGAGTTCTTCCAGATATTCGGGGTAAGCCGACGGCGGGTGGCCAGCTTTGAAGAGCCTGTCAAGCTTCTCGGAGATCGGCGCGGTTTCATTGATCTCTTCTGGAAGGGCGTTCTGCTTGTCGAACAGAAGAGTGCCGGACGGAACCTCACAAGGGCGAAACAGCAGGCGCTTGATTACTTTCCTGGACTGAAAGACAGCGAGCTGCCACGGTACGTTCTGGTCAGCGACTTCCAGAACTTTGAGCTGTACGACCTGGACGAGGAAACAAAGCCCGTAAAGTTCAAGCTGATCGACCTTCCGAAGAAGATTGAGGAGTTCACCTTCATCCTCGGCGTGCAAAGGCGCACGTTCCGTGACCAAGACCCAGTCAACATCGAAGCATCGGAGTTGATGGGGAAGCTGCACGATGCGCTGAAAGCATCGGGATACGTTGGCCACGATCTGGAGCGGTTTCTGGTCCGTCTCCTATTCTGCCTGTTCGCCGACGACACCGGCATCTTCGAGCCGCGTGACATCTTCAATGACCTAATCAGAGAACGAACGCAGGAAGACGGCAGCGACGTGGGGCCTTGGCTGACCCAGCTCTTCGAGGTTCTTAACACCCCCATCGACCGACGCCAGCTCGCTCTCGACGAAGACCTGCAGAGGTTTCCTTACGTGAATGGCGATCTCTTCTCAGAACGCCTTCCGGTTCCGGCGTTCGACGGCCTCATGCGTATCCTCCTACTCGATGCTTGTGACTTTTCTTGGGACGCGATCTCCCCAGCTATCTTTGGTTCCCTCTTCCAGTCTGTAATGAACAAGGATGAGAGGCGCCACGCCGGAGCGCACTACACGACAGAAAGAAACATCTTGAAAGTCATCAAGCCCCTTTTTCTCGATGATCTGTGTGCGGAGTTCAATCGCCTACGCCAGCGCCGCGACTCGGGCCGAAGGGAGGCTCTGATTCGTTTTCACGACAAGCTGGCTGGGCTGAGATTCTTCGATCCAGCATGCGGCTGCGGAAACTTCCTCATCATTTCGTACAGGGAGTTGCGCCTTCTGGAGATTGACCTGCTCAAGGAAATCTTCGCTGGAGCTTTGCGCTCAGGGCAGCGCACTATCGACGTGGCGACCTTATCGCGCATCAACGTGGACCAGTTTTATGGGATCGAGATTGGCGAGTTTCCTGTGCGCATCGCCGAGGTGGCCCTCTGGATGATGGACCACATCATGAACAACCGGCTCTCGCTCGAATTCGGCGAGAGCTACGCTCGCATTCCACTTCAGACTGCACCACACATCTGCAATGAGGACGCCCTAGAGATCTCTTGGGAGTCAGTCTTGCCACCGGCGCAATGTTCCTACGTGTTCGGTAACCCTCCCTTCGGCGGGTCGAAATACCAAAGCGAAAAGCAGCGTCGACAGGTGCGGCGCGTTGCCAATCTTGGCGGCAGCGGCGGAACATTGGATTATGTGACGGCTTGGTTTATCACCGCCGGGGAATACATCCAAGGGACAGGTACCAGAATCGCATTCGTCGCAACCAACTCGATCACGCAGGGCGAGCAAGTGGCCCAGCTTTGGCCTGTCCTCTTCGAGCGATTCGGACTTGAAATATCGTTTGCTCACCGCACATTCGCATGGGGCAGCGACGCGAGAGGCATGGCGCACGTCCATGTGGTCATCATCGGGCTTACCCGACGCGCCGATGAGCCGTCGGCGAAGCACCTTTTCAGCTATTCCGATATTCACGGGGACCCGGTGGAGAGCATTCATGCGACTCTAACGCCGTACCTATTCGATGGTGCGAACCTGACCGATCGCCACCTCGTAGTGCGCGAGCGGAACGTGCCTCTTTGCGGTGTACCGCCGCTGATTATTGGGTCGAAGCCGATTGACGGTGGAAACTACATCTTCGATGAGGATCAGAGGAGGAGCCTGCTCCGTGAGGAGCCAGGGGCGGGAAGATTTCTTCGTCCGTTTGTGGGTGCGACGGAGTTCCTTTACAACGAAAAACGCTGGATCTTGGCGTTGGAGGGTGCAGATCCGACCGAGCTACGGCATTTGCCGCTGGTTAAGGCGCGGATCGCAGCGGTGCGAAAGTTCAGGTTGGAGAGCAAGAGTCCGGGGACACGAGCGCTCGCCGCGACCCCGACACGATTCCACGTAACCGTGATCCCAGACGGCCCCTTTCTCGTCGTTCCAAAGGTTTCCTCTGAGAGGAGGGAATACGTTCCAATAGCTTGGCTGCATTCCCCGGTCATTCCCAGCGATCTTGTCTTTGTAATGAGTGCTGCATCTCTTTGGCATTTCGGCGTTCTGACGTCTCGAATGCACATGTCCTGGCTTCGCTACATCGGTGGCCGGCTGGAGAGCCGGTACAGATATTCCGTTGGCGTCGTATACAACTCGTTTCCGTGGCCCGAAGCCGACGAACGGCGGCGCGCTCATGTAGTGAACCTCGCACAAGCTGTCCTCAATGCGCGAGCCGAGTTTCGCGGCGCATCGTTGGCAGATTTGTACGACGTGGATACAATGGCTCCCTCGCTTGCTCGCGCCCATCATTCGCTCGATCGCGCGGTTGACAGACTTTACCGCGGCGCGGCGTTTTCGTCGGACCGCGAACGCGTCGAGCACCTCTTCGGCCTATATGAGAGTCTGATCATGCCGCCACTGGCACCTGTCGTGCCGGAGGGTTCCGTTCAGGTGAGAAGACGAAAGGCGAAGAGGCTTCGATGATGGGGCCGCTCTTCGGCACCCTTCGACTGCGCTCAGGGCAGGCTGTGAATTCATGCCCTGATACAGAGCGAAAGGCAACCGCAGATCCTTCGACTTCAGTCGTCCGCCGGGGCGGACGACCTCCGCTCAGGATGACAAGCAGTGGGAGTGGGGCAACCGCACGGGGGTGGGAAACCCTTATTCCTCGATTTTGCAGGTGTATTCCTCGATCCGCGCCAGGCGGTACCAGTTGTGGAGCCGGAGGGGAATTGGCTAGAAGCTGTTTCACAACCACCTCAGATTTCCCGAAAACCTTCCCTCAGTGGCTGAAGCCAGCGATTTCCCCGATTCCTTTACGGCACGCGACCCACCCACTGGGTGGGTGCCCCGGCCGTGCCCTTTCAAAACCAGGTTATGAAACAGCTTCTAGAGCGGTTCCAGAATTCACGTGCCCATTTGAGGGTAGTGAAAGGTGGCATTTTCTTGAGGAAAATGCCACTCGGCAGTAGTGGTTCCGGTGTATAGCAATTCTGGAACCGCTATAGTGTGGTGAGTCAGAAGTTCA
>PMYE01000035.1 GCA_003171315.1 Acidobacteriaceae bacterium | reverse complement strand
GATGCTGTTACGGTTCAGTTCATAGTGCTACCCCCCGCCCTGCTCGCAAATCTTGCTGCTATAAGCAGGAGCGTTGAGGTGTACGAGATCGGAGTTCATCTGCGCCGCGGCCGGTATTGCGGTGTATTTCGAGTTAAGAATGGGCTGACCGCACACTACACTTTGGGCACTCATTTCCCGGGCATTTGCCAGGATGCCGAGCAAGGCCGGAGCAGCGAGCATCAACACGAACAGGGGAGACTTCGGAGACTTTATAGAGAAGAAACAGATCTATTTCTCATTCAGCGAAATCTCCTTCCCTTCATTTGAAATGTGACTACTTATCCTTGTCCTTTACACCGTGGTCGGGGATTTGAGCGCACAACACTCCTCTCCGTCGACCATCGACGGGACGCGTGAAGAAGTTACGCGCTGGGCACAGAAACTTCTTCAGCCCCAGAGCATAAGGAGTTGCGCAGATTTTGGGAGAAGGGAAAACCCTGCCGCACGGCCGTGTGACCGGGCCCAGAAAGAAACACTCGAAAAGGTCAGCTTCATCCAGAGTTACGCGGTGAAGCGAATGCCTACTTCGATGACGACTAATTCATTGCGCACCACGCTAGGCGCTTCCGCAAGAGATTGTCAAGCGAATTTTCAACCGACCGCCCCGATTCTCTGTGAATAATTGAGAGCGTACCAGTCGATTCAACAAAGGCGCCGGCGCCCAAAGCGAAGGCCTTTTTGAGCGCAGCAAGCGCCTGAGCAGGCTACCCCGCCAGCGCCTGATAGCAGGCCAGATTATAGAGTTCATTGGTCCATTCTGGTGTTGCCGTGATCTGCGGATCGGCGGAGAACTTCTCCAGGATCGCGGCGGCTTCCGCATAGGCATGTTTTTCAGAAAGCGATCTCGCTTGAGCTATTTGTTGTTGAAGGGTCTGTTCGGGGGTGGCGGCTGTAGATTGCGCCAGGGAGGCTGTTGAAGCAAGGCAAATAGTGATCAGTGCAAGGAGCCATTTCATGCGTAGGTTCTCCTTGTCGTTTGATACGAGTCTTGAGCCTATCCGGTTCCGGAATCCAGAGGGCCGGTGAAGAGAATCCATCGGACCACGCCCTGTATTTAGCAGATTGCACCCTTCTGTGTGTTCCACGTGGAACAGTTTGGGATACGTAGTCGGGATGGGAACCGAAACGGCAAGGGTTCCATGTGGAACATCGATCGCTTGCGGCCCAATTTGGGTTTGGGTTCAAAATAAGACACACTCCGCAACCTCAGCAAAATCGCGCCAAATCGCCATGAGGTTTTCCACCACAGGGCCGTTATTGTCCGTTCCAAGCCCCATTGCGGGATCTGGCTGAGAAACCCTTCCTGCTCAAGCGATTGCTACACAAAGCAGCCCGTCGAGCCCCACGCGCTTTCCACAACCTTGCCCGGTTTCCCACAACGCAAGGAAATTCGCGTTTCAGCTCTTTCCTTTACTCTGAAATGCCATGGGCAAGATCATCGGGGTCGTGAACCAAAAGGGCGGAGTGGGAAAAACCACCACAGCCATCAATCTGGCCGCATGTCTGGCTTTAGAAGGCCTCAAAGTCCTCCTGGTTGACTGCGATCCCCAGGCCAACGCCTCCTCGGGTCTCGGGCTCCAGCGTGACGACAGCCGCCACTCCGCGTACGACGTGCTCATGGGCGACAGTATGGCGGAACAGGTCGTCCTCTCCACAGAAGTGGATGGTCTTTGGCTGTTGCCCGGCTCCAAGAATCTGACTGGGGCAAATATTGAGCTGGCCTCGACAGAGGACCGCGCCCTCCGCCTACGCCACGGACTGGAACCGATCAGAGACAACTTCGATCTCATCTTCCTGGATGGCCCGCCGGCCCTCGACCTTTTGACTCTCAATGTGCTCTCCGCGGCGGAGAGCCTGATTGTGCCCATGCAGGCCGAATACTTCGCTCTTGAGGGAATCTCGGAGCTGATTTCAACCCTCGAACGGGTGCGCGCGGCCTACAATCCCAGCCTCACTATCGAAGGCGTGCTGCTGACCATGTACGACGATCGCACCAATCTCGCTCAACAGGTGACCGACACCCTTCGCGAGTATTTTCGGGACATTCTTTATCGGACCGTGATCCCGCGCAACGTCCGTCTGGCGGAAGCACCGAGCCACGGTAAACCGGTCTTCTTGTACGACCCTCGCTCACGTGGGGCCGAGGCATACTTTGAGATGACGGGGGAATTTTTGGCTCGAAATCAGATCGAAAGCCCACGCGCCGCTGAACGCAAAGCCATGGCCGGCGATAGTCCCCGGCCGAGAGGTGCGTTTTGGCCCTATTCATGACCTGTTAGCCGCCTACTGGTCTAAACCTTCGCTGCCAGAGTTCAATGAGCTTAACGTAACTCGCTGGAATTGAGGAATTTGCACCATGAATACCACTACCCCTGACACCAAACGCCGCGCCCTGGGCAAAGGGCTCGACTCCCTGCTTCCGCGCGTTCAGACCACGCCCGTGGCCGAAAGCGAGGGCGGAAAGCCCCGGGAGATTCCACTCGATCAGATCGATCAGAACCCTTTCCAGACACGCTCGCAGGTGAATCAGGAGCAGTTGGCGGAACTGGCCGCCTCGATCGCCGCCAACGGCGTGGTGCAACCGGTGCTTGTTCGCCCGTTGGCCGGTGGCCGTTTCCAGCTCATCGCCGGCGAGCGGCGCTGGCGCGCCTCGCAGATGGCTGGCAAGAAGACCGTTCCGGCTATCCTGCGCCAGGTTTCTGACGAACAGGCTTTGGAAATCACCATCGTCGAGAACTTGCAACGAGCCGACCTGAACCCCATGGAGCAGGCGCGCGCCTTCGAGCGGCTCTCACGCGAGTTCCACATGACCCAGGAACAGATAGCACAGCGCACCGGAAAGGATCGAGCAACTGTAGCTAATTTTTTGCGTTTGTTGAAGTTAACGTCATCGATCCAGGATCGGGTCGAGTCCGGCGAGCTCACATTCGGGCATGCACGCGCACTGCTGGCGATTGAAGACGCCGAGGGAATTGAGAAGGCGGCGCAGAGGATCGCCGCTCTTTCGCTATCTGTTCGCCAAACAGAGAGCTATGTGCAAGGGCTTATCGACCCCAGCCGCAAAGCGAAAAAAGGGCCCAAACCGACACCGCCCGTTGATCCCAACGTGCGCGATGCGCAGGAGCGGCTGCAACGAGCCCTGGGACTTAAAGTTACGATTGAAGACCACGAGGGCCGCGGGAAAGTGATCATCGAGTACGCCCGGCTGGAGGACTTCGACGCGCTCATGGAGCGCTTCGCGGGCGAGTAAACAAACTGGAAGCAGGACCGAAAGACTCAACAGCGTGAGCGACGGTAGAAAAATCTGATAATCTGACCTCATGGACCCCGTCAGCATCAGTGTCACGGAGGCATCGCGGAACTTTGCGGAGTGCGTGAATCGCGCGCGCTATCAGGGCGCAAGCTTCATCCTGCTCAAGGGTGGAGCGCCCGTGGCCCGCATCGAGCCGGCCGGGCAAAAACCAAGAAAAGGAAGCGAGTTAGCCGCAGCACTGCAAAAAGCCGTGGAAGGCGTTCACGTTGGAGAGGTAGAAGCCACCTCCTGGCTTCACGATTTGGAACAGGCGCGCGGATCGCTGCAGCCCCAGGTGCGGCCGTGGCGTTTCTGATCGATGCCGATGTGATCATACAGGCCGAACGGAAGGCTCTCGACCTCGATGCGTGGCTACGCTCGCATCCCAACGAGGAGATCAAGCTCGCAGCCATCACGGTGGCAGAGTTGTGGCGCAGCGTGGAGCGCGCCGCCGGAGTTCACCGCGCCAGGCGACAGAAGTTCGTACTCCGCGCGCTGAGCGTGTTTGAGGTCGTTCCATACACCGAGAAGGCAGCAGCCGAACATGCGCGCCTGTGGGCGGAAGTTGAGGCCACCGGACAAAGAATGAACCCGCACGACCTGATGCTTGCGGCGACGGCCCGTGAATCCGGCGCTGCGATCGTGACCTTCAACACGCGGCGTTTCGCGGCCGTTCCGGGATTGACTGTGCTGAAGCCGTAGGCAGCGCCGGCCGGCGATGTGAAGTGAGCGCTCCGCGAGGCACGCGGAGACGGTAGAATTCTTCTTCCTGGCGAGAAGGAGTTCCGCATGAAATCTTCCCTGCAAACGACGCGCCCATGTCTGGCGGCCATCGTGCTGCTGGTTACCACGCTCCCCTGCCTGCACGCACAGGAGCGATGGACCGAGGCGCAGGCGAATACATGGTACGCGGCGCAGCCCTGGCCTGTGGGCGCGAATTTCCTGCCTTCGACGGCCATCAATGAGCTGGAGATGTGGCAGTCCGACACCTTTGACCCCAAAACTATCGATCGCGAGCTGGGCTGGGCGGAAGGAATCGGGATGAACACCATGCGCGTCTTTCTGCACAACCTGCTGTGGGAGCAGGATCCGGAGGGATTCAAACAGCGCATCGATACATTTCTGACGATTGCCGCGCGGCATCACATCCGGCCAGTGTTTGTGCTATTCGACTCGTGCTGGGATCCGTTTCCCAAGCTGGGCCCGCAACACCCGCCGATTCCCGGCGTGCATAACTCGGGATGGGTGCAGGCGCCGGGCGCGGCGGTGCTCGCCGATCCCACGCAATATCCGCGCCTGGAGCAGTATGTGAAGGGCGTGGTGGGGTCGTTTGCGAACGACCCCCGGATTCTGGCCTGGGACGTGTGGAACGAGCCGGACAACGGCAACGAGAGCGCCTACGCAAGGGGCGAACCGCGCAACAAGAACGAGATCGTGCTCGGCCTGGTGCCGCAGGTCTTTGCGTGGGCGCGCAGCGAACACCCCATCCAGCCGCTCACCAGCGGGCTGTGGCACGGCGATTGGGACTCGCTTGACAAGATGCCGCCGATGGCGCGGGTGCAGATCGAAGAATCGGACGTGATCAGCTTTCACAACTACGGCTGGCCCGAAGATTTCGAGAAGCGTGTGAAGGACCTGGAGCAGTTTCACAGGCCGATCATTTGCACCGAGTACATGGCGCGCGGTAATGGGAGCACATTCGACACCATCCTGCCGATTGCACACCAGTACCGCGTGGGAGCGATCAACTGGGGGTTGGTGGCAGGCAAAAGCCAGACGTATCTGCCCTGGGACTCGTGGCAGCACCCGTATGTGCTTGAGCAACCGGCGATCTGGTTCCACGATGTCTTTCATGCCGACGGCACGCCGTACCGCGAACGCGAGGTGGAGATCATCCGCGACCTGACGAGCGGCAAGCCACCGCCGCTATGATCGAAGGCGGTTGCCAAACCGCGCAACATACGCGAAAACGCAGCTCTCAATGCCGCGGTTGATTTGCACCACAGTTGATTTGCACCAGCAAGAGATTTATCCTTCGTTCTCTAACCGCGGCTTCTCTGCGAAAGTAGAGGGGGCCGGTCTTTTCGTTGCAGCGGCTTCTCAGTTCTCCTGCGGAGACAGCAACATGGCCCTCCAACCCATCACGTCAACGAACAATGCGGTCCACGCCGTTCAACATATCCCCATGGCCATCCCGGCAGTCCTGAACGGGCGCACGCTCGAAGCTAACCGGAGCATTCCACTCAACCTGGACTGGGTGGAAGGCGTGCGCGTGAACACCAGCGCGGTGGAGCGGCGGGCGGCAACGCATGTTGCGCGGCGCACCGTGAAAAAGGAAACGCAGGCGGCGTGGCTGCTGCGCGCCATCGCGTGCATGGACCTGACCACACTGAGCGGGGACGACTCGGCCGACCGCGTGCGGAGACTTTGCGCCAAGGCGCGCAATCCACTGCAGCGGCATATCGTGAAGGGGCTCGGCATTGAAGATCTGCGTCTGACGGTCGGCGCCGTCTGCGTATACCACGCGTTTGTCGAAACGGCGGTGAAGGCGCTGGAGGGATCGGGCATTCCGGTAGCTGCGGTGTCGGCAGGATTCCCTGCCGGATTGTCGCCGCTCGCCGAGCGCGTGGAGGAGATTCACCGCAGCGTGGAAGCCGGCGCAGAGGAGATCGATATTGTCATCACGCGCGCGCATGTCTTCAGCGGCGAGTGGCAGGCGCTCTACGATGAGGTTGCGGCGTTCAAGCAGGCCGCGGGGCCGGCGCATCTCAAAGTCATTCTGGGTACCGGCGATCTGATGACCCTGCGCAATGTGGCGCGCGCGAGCTGGGTGGCGATGATGGCCGGTGCGGACTTCATCAAAACGTCGACGGGCAAAGAAGCGGTGAACGCCACGCTGCCGGTTTCGCTGATCATGGTGCGGTGCATTCGCGACTACGCGGAACGCACGGGCATGGCGGTGGGGTTCAAGCCGGCGGGCGGAATTCGCACGGCGAAGCAGGCGCTGGATTGGCTGGCGCTGATGAAAGACGAGCTGGGGCGGCCGTGGCTGGAGCCGTCGCTGTTCCGCTTCGGCGCCAGCGGAATGCTAGGCGATATCGAGCGCCAACTGGAGCATCATCTGACCGGGCGGTACTCGGCTACGTACAGGCATCCCATCGCGTAGAGGTCCAGCAGAGGATCGGAAGGAGACGCTGTGAGCATTGCGGAAAAGTTCTTGTCCATGGAGTATGGCGCAGCGCCGGAGGATCCGAAGGAAGCCGTTCAGTGGCTCGAGCGGCACCAGCGCCGGTTTGAAGAGTTCATCGGCGGCGCTTGGGTGAGGCCGGCGAGCGGCGAGTACATGACCACGAGCGATCCTTCGACAGGCGAGACGATCGCCGAAGTGGCCAAAGGCAACACCGACGACGTGGAAGCCGCTGTCGCTGCGGCGCGGAAGGCTTTGCCAGCGTGGCAGGCGCTGAGCGGCCACGAGCGCGCGCGGTATTTGTACGCTCTGGCGCGGCAGGTGCAGAAGCACTCGCGGCGGCTGGCGGTGTTGGAGACGATGGACAACGGCAAGCCCATTCGCGAAAGCCGGGACATCGATATTCCGCTCGTTGCGCGCCACTTCTATCACCACGCGGGCTGGGCGCAACTGCTGGAGCAGGAGTTCCCGAACTACACGGCCTGCGGCGTGGTCGGCCAGGTGATTCCGTGGAATTTTCCGCTGCTGATGTTCGCCTGGAAGGTGGCCCCGGCGCTGGCCGCGGGCAATACGGTGGTCATCAAGCCGGCGAAGTATACGCCGCTGACCGCGCTGGCGTTCGCTGAGCTGGCGATGGAAGTGGGCCTGCCGCCTGGTGTGCTGAACGTGTTGACGTGCGACGCGAAGACCGGCCAGGCGCTCATCGAGCATCCCGGAATTGACAAGGTGGCGTTTACGGGATCGACGGAGGTGGGCCGGATCATCCGCAAAGCGACGGCAAATTCGACGAAGAAACTTTCTTTGGAGCTCGGCGGCAAATCGCCCTTCGTCGTCTTCGACGACGCCGATCTTGACTCGGCCGTCGAGGGCCTGGTAGACGCGATCTGGTTCAACCAGGGAGAAGTGTGCTGCGCGGGCTCGCGCTTGCTGGTGCAGGAACGCGTGGCCGAGACGCTCTACTCCAAGCTGCGCGCGCGGATGGAAACGCTGCGCGTGGGCGCGCCGCTCGACAAGGCTGTCGATATTGGAGCGGTCGTTTCGCCGGTGCAGCTCGATACCATCCGCAAGATGGTGGATGCCGGCGTGGCCGAGGGGGCGAAGTGCTGGCAGCCGAGCAATCCGCTGCCGGAGAAGGGCTGCTTCTACCCACCCACGCTGCTTACCGATGTGCATCCGGCGGCGACGGTGGTCCAGGAGGAGATCTTCGGGCCGGTGCTCGTCGCGATGACCTTCCGCACACCGGCCGAGGCCGCGGAGCTGGCCAATAACACCGTCTACGGCCTGGCCGCGAGCATCTGGAGCGAGAACATCAATGTGGCGCTCGACCTGGCTTCAAAGGTGAAGGCCGGAGTGGTGTGGGTGAACTGCACCAACCAGTTCGACGCCGCGTGCGGATTCGGCGGCTATCGCGAATCGGGGTATGGACGCGAAGGCGGACGCGAGGGGATGCTCGAGTACTTGACGCCGAAGTGGCTGCATGCGCTGCCCGCTGCGGCGGCGAATGCGGCGAAGATTGAGGCTCCCGATGAAGAGGAAGGTTTCACGAGGGCCGGTTCGCCGCCGGGATCGAATATTGATCGCACGGTGAAGCAGTACATTGGCGGCAAGCAGGCGCGGCCGGACTCCGGCTACTCGTTCCCGGTTCATGGGCGCGGGGGCGAGCTGCTTGGCGAGGCGCCGCTGGGCAATCGCAAGGACATTCGCAATGCAGTGGAGGCGGCGCGAAACGCCGCGGGCTGGGCACAAACAACGGCGCACTATCGCGCGCAGGTGATCTACTTCCTCGCGGAAAACACGATCCAGCGCCGCGACGAGATCGCGCACCGGCTTGCGCGCGCCGCCGGCGACAAACAGGCGACGGTCGAAGTGGATCTCTCGATCGAGCGCATCTTCAGCTATGCCGCGTGGGCCGACAAATACGAGGGAGTGGTGCATCATCCGCCGGGCCGCAATATCACCATCGCCATGCCGGAACCGGTGGGCGCCATCGGCATTCTGGCGCCGAGCGGGGCGCCGCTGCTTGGCCTGCTCTCGCTGGTGCTGCCGGCCATGGCTATGGGCAATACCGTGGTGGCCGTGCCTTCGGAGAAGTATCCGCTGATCATCGGCGACCTGTATCAACTGCTCGATACGAGCGACGTGCCGGGCGGAGTGGTGAATCTGGTTGCCGGCCGTCCCGCGGAGCTGGCCAAAACACTGGCCGAGCACGACGGCATCGAGGCCATCTGGTGCTTCCGCTCGAACGAGGAAGCCACGATGGTGCGCGCCGCCTCCATCGGCAACATGAAACAGGTGTGGACCAACGACGGGCACGAGTACGACTGGTTCAACCCCTCGCAGGCTGAAGGCCGCTGGTTCCTGCAACACGCCACGCAAGTGAAGAACATCTGGGCGCCGTACGGAGAATAATCGCCCGAACCGTTAAGACCGCCTGGTTATTCTCCGGCGCCGGAAGTGGAAACCGCGCCAATCGTCGATCTCCACACAATTTACTGAAAAAGCGCCCTTTCTGGAGAAACACTGGAGACACAAAGTGGCTTTGTGCCCCCCATGGCGCCGGTAGGCTCTGTACAATACATTACCTAAGTGCTGAAAAACGTCAGATTGTTGATTGCTAAAGTAACCACATTAAGATTACCGTAGGTACGTCATATTTGATGTACTGTTCGGATTGGTTGCTCTTGGTTGTTCAAGTGTCTGCTGACTTAGAGGTGCACGCATGACCTGCCCCAGGTGCCAGTCCAACTCGGTTTCAGTCATTCCCGCGGAGATTCGTCTCTATCGGAACAGCCCTCGCACGTTGAGCCATCCTCCAGTGACTCCTTCCCCGGATGTCCAGATTTGCCTGGATTGCGGCTTGTCGGAATTCTCAGTCCCTCGTTCCTGGCTTTCCGCCGGATGGTTGCGCGCGGCGCGCCCAACGGTTACCCCAAATGGGACTGCTATTGTCTCCGCGCCCGTGCCTGCCGCTTCAACATAGACAGAGCTGCCGCAATGCCGCGCCGGCCTGGAGCGACCGGGGATGAACAGGCCATGCAAAAGGCCCCCAGCCGAAAACGGGAGACACGCGTTCATTCGCCAAATGGCGTATCAGGCCGCGCGCGCCGCTATTTGCTTATCAGCGGCTCAATGCATGGAGTAGCAGCACCCAGTCGCTGTCGCCAGCGCGGTTCTTTGCCGGCGGGGTGAATTGCCGGGTTCCCTTGTTTGGAAATTGCCCACCCTGGACCGCGCGATAGGTTCCATTCGTTGGGTCAAACCACTTGGCAGTTGCGGGGCCCTTCAGGCTACTCATATCGACAGTGACCGTGCGCGCGGTTGGCATATAAACGACCACGTACGATCCGTCCGCTGTCCTGGCTGCCGTCGCATAATCGCTCTGGCTAACGCCCACTGGGATTGTAGCCGCGAGCGTGTCGGAATCGAACAGAACCTGGTCGCTGCCAAAGCTACCCAAGCCTGCCGTTACGGTTTTGTGCTGCTGGTCGGGAATCAGGTCCTGCCACGGCAGAGATAAGAAGAAATCTCTCCAGATCGTAAGCTGCGATACGCCAAGAGTATCGATATACGAGTTCCACCCCGGCGGAAGGATCCAAGTGTAGTGATTGCCATAGAATTGCCCCACCCCGCCGCACAGCATGGTCCAGTATTCCTGGCGCCGCAGCACCGCAGGCGTTCCATAGTCTGTTGGCGTGCCAATATTTTCCAGATCGTAATGCGCTTCCTCCAGATAGGTGGGCATCACCGGCGTTTGATTGTAGCTGTGCAACATCTGGATGTAGGTCGCCGAGTAAGTATAGGTGCCGTTGAGCGAAATGATCGGCGCCCAGCTTGGATCGTCCAGAGACGAGCTTGTTTGGTAGTTGATCTCAACAGTCTGGAGCTGCTCCGGGGCAACCGACTGGATCCCTTTCGCTACGGCCAGTACCAATGCATCATCGGTAGGAACTCTCCACTTGTTGAAGTCATTCCCGCTGATCCACGCGACGTTCGAGTATTTTTTATAGCGGCGGCCAAGATATTGTCCGTAAGCATAGGCCGCAGTAAGGCCATTGGTGCGCAATGTTTGCAGCCAACCATTGGTCTCCGCCGGATCGATGAAAACCAAAATGCCATGTCTTGCCGCAATCCGAACCATGTGGTCGAGACGCGTAAAGTAGGCCTCGTTTGGCTTCGACAGATCGTAATGCGCGTAATCCATCCCGCCCGCCAGGAATCCCGTGAACGGAAAAATGCCGTCCGGGGTGGCGCCGCTCTTGAGCTCAGGAAAGCCACTGCCCGCGCAGGCTGCATCCATCCACCCGGCCGTGTTGAACCCATGCGCCTGCCGGTCGGCAAAGTACTTTTCAGCGTCTGCCTCGCTCAGCCTGCACATTAGTTTTTGAGGAGTATCTCCCACGATCAGAAACGGCCTATTCTTCTGGTCTACAAGATAGCGGTGGTTGGCGCTCAGCTTGAGCGGGTAAGCGGGCAATGTTGCGACGGAAGATTGAGCGTGCGCCGCACCTTCCCCTCCCTTTGCCGCAACCAAGCCGGGGTAAATGAGCGAACTGAGCGCTACAAGTCCGATCGACAATGAACAATGGCGGAAGATTCCGATTCTCACTTTGACACCTCTTGATGCGATGATTGCTGTTTGGTCCGGTCCGTGGTCATGCCAGTTCCGATCGATTCGCGACACAGGTGTGCGAACTCAAAATGATCCTCGCCATTGTAAATGCTGCTTGAGGAGTTGAGGCGTCTCTGCGCCAAGAATCAAATGTAGCAGGTTGATGAACATCTGGGCGCCGTACGGGGAATAAGACCGCCCTAGGGATTCGAGCGCCCGGCATAGAAGGATAAGCCAGAATCACCACCACTTCCTTATGGCCGACTGGATGAATTAATGAGCAGCACCCAATCGCTGTCGCCAGCGCGGTTCTTTGCCGGCGGAGTGAATTGCCGGGTTCCGGTGTTCGGAAGTGGCCCACCCTGGACCGCGTGGTAGGTTCCATTCGTTGGGTCAAACCACTTGGCAGTAGCGGGGCCTTTCAGGCTACTCATATTGACAGTGACCGTGCGCGCGGTTGGCATATAAACGACCACGTACGATCCGTCAGCTGTCCTGGCGGCCGTCGCATAGTTGCTCTGGCTCACACGGACGGGATTGTTGGTCGCAAGCGTGCTCGAATCGAGCAGAATCTGGTCGCTGCCAAAAGTTCCGAAGCCGTCTGTAAGCGTTGTGTGCTGCTGGTCGGGAACAAGATCCTGCCAAGGCAATGAGGAGAAGAAGTGTTTCCATATCTCCAGCTGCGATACGCCGAGCGTATCAATATAGGAATCCCAACCATGTGGAAGATCCCAGGTGTAGTGATTTCCATAAACTTGCCCCACCCCGCCGCTCAGCATGGTCCAGTATTCCTGGCGCCGCAGCACCTCGGGCGTTCCGTAGTCGTTTGGCTCGCCGACGTTCTCCAGATCGTAGTGCGCCTCCACCAGATAGTCGGGCATCACCGGCGTTTGATTGTAGCTGTGCAACATCTGAATGTAGGTCGCCGCGTAGGCATAGGTGGAGTTGAGTGAAATAATTGACGCCCAGGATTGATCGTCGAGGGAAGAACTCATCTGGTAGTTGAGCTCAACACTCTGAAGCTGCTCCGGGGCAATCGATTGGATCCCTTTGGCTACTGCTAGTGCTAATGCGTCGTCCGTGGGAACCCGCCAGTTGTTGAAGTCGCAGCCGCTGATCCAGCCTACGTTCGCATACTTCTTATATCGCCGGCCAAGATATTGTCCGTAAGCGTATGCCGCGGCGAGGCCGTTGTTGCGCAGGGTTGGCATCCAACCAGCGGTCTCCGCCGGATCGATGAAAACCAAAATACCGTGTTTTGCCGCAATTTCAATCATGCGATCGAGGCGCGCGAAATAAACCTCGTTGGGTTTGGTGAGATCGTAATGCGCTAGATCCGTCCCGCCTGCCAAGAATCCGGTGAACGGGAAAATGCCGTCTGGGGTGGCGCCGCTCTTGATGTCAGGAAAGTCCCTGCCCGCGCAGGCTACATCGATCCACCCGGCCGTGTTGAAACCATGCGCCTGGCGGTCGGCAAAGTACTTCTCGGCATCTGCCTCGCTCAGCCTGCACATGAGCCCCTGCGGAGTATCTCCCACGATCAGAAACGGCCTATTCTTCCGGTCCACAAGATAGCGGTGGTTCGCGCTCAGCTTGAGCGGGTAAGCGGGCAAGGTTGCGCCGGAAGATTGAGCGTGCACCGCGCTTTCCCCTCCCTTTGCCGCAACCAGGCCGGGGTAAATGAGCGATATAAGCGCTGCAAGTCTGATCGACAATGAACAATGGCGGAAGGTTCCGATTCTCACTTTGACACCTCTTGATGCGATGATTGCCGTTTGGTCTGGTCCGCGGTCATGCCGGTTCCGATCTATTCGCGACACAGGTGTGCGAACTCAAAACTATCCTCGCCATTGTAAATGCACCTTGAGGAGTTGAGTCGTCTTTGCGCCACGAACAAATGTAGCAGGTTGAAGAACTCGATTTCTGTCGCACTGCCGATATTCATTTTTTCTCAGAATCCGCGCACTTGGGCATATGCATGGGAAACTCACTCACCGGCTCCCATCGGATCATTGTGGCTGCGCTCTGGACCGAAGTCTATTTCCCGATGCAGAAGGTGAAAACACATCCAGACCCCAGTGTTTATGCGACCTCCTGAGACTTCACCCGTTTCTGGAGACTCAAAAATTTCTCTCTCTGTCCGGAGACTACCTTCGGCGGCGCTTCGCGTTGGGTGTATTGGAGAAAGTTTGTGCCGAGGGGTTTCGCCTTCAGTCAACGCCCGCCGGAGATATTCTCCTGGCAGTTTTGGGAGCGGTTACCGCGGGAGTCGAGGGGCGCGTTCGAATGAGGGGAACTCGTCGGTCCTGGTATGGCGAACGAAAATTCCTTTTGGGAACCCCGATTCTGTTCAGGTCGTCGATTGGGTCTTCGAATGTTGGCGCTTCAGGATAAATCGGGGCGAGGTAGGTTCCGGATAATTTTGCGTCGCGCGCTTCAGTATCCAGCAGCTTCAGGAGGATCAACTGTGCAATGAGGCGCCCCGGATAAAGGATCAGCTGCGTATTAGACCTGAACATCGGAACACCTCAGTTGTTGCTGCCAACAGTCCATACCACATATCCAGGCTCGCGTGCCTCGAAGATGAGAATGCCGGGATGAGCGCCGAGCTTGCGCGTGTTGCATACTGTTCGAAATCGAACACTGCCTCGCAGAAAACGGTCACCCTGAAGCCGCTATCCCATGCTGCTAGCTTGGCTAAGTGGTTTAGTTTCAGGACAAACAATCAAAAGTACTTTGGCAGGCCAAGTGCATAGATTTCTAGCGTATGGATATCGCGCGGCCTGACATTAAACAGAAAAAGAAGCGCCAGCTTTACGCATGGGTTGGCGTTGCGGTGGTGATGTTAACGGTTGCGGGGCTGGCTGTGGCGAGGCTAAAGCCGGCCGCGCCCCCGGTCGACCGCTCGACCATCTGGACCGACACGGTCAAGCGCGGACCGATGGTCCGCCAGGTACGCGCGTCAACGGGTAGTTTAGTTCCGCGCGAGGACTCGATCGAGCTGATTCCCGTGCAGACCGACGCGACTGTCATTCGCATCCGCGTATTGCCCGGCGCCCAGGTCACTCCGAACACCATCATCATGGATCTGGCCGACCCGCAACTCCAGCAGGAAGTGCTCAACGCTCAATTGGCGCTCAAGGCCGCACAGGCCGACTACAAAAGTCTCCAGGCTCAGCTCGAAAGCACTTTGATGGACAAGAAGACCGCTGCGGCGCAGGTGAATGCCAACTATACACAGGATCAG
This sequence comes from Acidobacteriaceae bacterium, assembly GCA_003171315.1. Lineage (GTDB taxonomy): Bacteria > Acidobacteriota > Terriglobia > Terriglobales > Acidobacteriaceae > Telmatobacter. The sequence goes on along the minus strand of PMYE01000035.1, from coordinate 21,713 downwards.
TTACAAGCCCAGACCGACAAGGCGCTTTACGACCTGGGCGTCATCTCCGGCCTCACCTACCAGAAGTCGCAGAGCACCGCCGACCAGTTAACCGCACAGCACCAGCTCAGCCAGCAGCAGCTCGGCGTGAACCAGAAGGCGATCGAAGTTGAGCTTGCCTCGCAGAAGACCAAAATCGACCAGGCCCGGGCATTGCTCGATTTTTACGAGAAGCAGGCGCAGGCGCTCGAAGTTCGCTCCACCATCGCCGGCACGCTGGCGCCGCTGGCCACCCCGGTGCAAGTGGGCGAACACGTGACGGCGGGAACCAGTGTGGCCGAGGTCATCCAGCGCGACAAGCTGAAAGCCGCCCTGCAGATTGCCGAGACGCAGGCCCGCGACATCCAGATCGGCCAACCGGCCTCGATCGACACCCACAACGGCGTGATTCCCGGTCACGTCACGCGAATCGATCCTTCGGTAGTGAACGGAACACGCACGGTAGACGTAGAACTTGATGGAGCGTTGCCGCCGGGCGCGGTTCCGCAGTTGAGCGTTGACGGCACCATCGACCTGGAGCGCATGGCGGACGTGCTCTACGTGGGCCGGCCGGCGCTGGGCAACGAGAACTCCGTGCTGAGCCTGTTCAAGCTCGATCCCGATGGCAAAGGCGCCACGCGTGTGCCGGTCAAAGTCGGCCGCGCCTCGGTGAACGAGATTCAAGTGATCGAGGGCTTGAAGGAAGGCGACACGGTGATCCTTTCCGATATGTCGCGGTGGGACAACGTGGACCGCATTCGGCTGGAATAGCACTGGGATCAAGCATCAGAGATCAGGAATCAGAATCGCAAAACAAGGAAAGGCAGATCATGGCATCGAACGGCACGCTAATTGAAATCGAGGACCTGACCAAGGTCTTTTACACCGACGAAGTAGAGACGCACGCGCTCTCCGGCATTTACCTGACCATCTCGCGCGGCGAGTATGTGGCCATCTCCGGCCCGTCCGGCTGCGGCAAATCCACGCTGCTCTCCATCATGGGCCTGCTCGATACGCCCACGGCGGGCAAGTACCGGCTCAACGGCAAGCCCGCGGAGAGCCTCAGCTTCGGCGAGCGCTCGCGCATCCGCAACCAGGAGATCGGCTTCATCTTCCAGAGCTTCAATCTGATCGGCGATCTTACCGTCGAGGAGAATGTTGAACTGCCGCTGACTTACCGCTCCGGCATGGCTTCGACGGAGCGCAAAAAGCGCGCCAAGGAAGCCCTGGAGCGCGTGAACATGGCGCACCGCAGGAAGCACTACCCGGCGCAACTTAGCGGCGGCCAGCAGCAGCGCGTCGCTGTGGCGCGCGCGCTGGCCGGCTCGCCCGCGATCCTGCTGGCCGACGAGCCCACCGGCAACCTGGACTCGAAAAACGGCGAAGCCGTGATGCACCTATTGGCCGATTTGCACCGCGAGGGCTCGACCATCTGCATGGTCACGCACGACCCCCGCTTCGCCAAGCACGCCCAGCGCGAGGTGCATCTCTTCGACGGAAAGGTCGTCTCCGAGACCGAACTGAAAAAGCTCGAAGAGGAAGTGGAGGCGGAGTGATGTTTTTCCAGAATTTGCTCCGTGACCTTCGGTACGCGCTGCGCCAGTTGCGCAAGTCGCCCGGATTCACAATGACGGTTGTGCTGATGCTGGCGCTGGGCATCGGCGCCAATACCGCCGTCTTCAGCGTGATGAACGCGATCCTCATGCAGTTGCTTCCCGTCAGCCGCGCGGAAGGACTCTCTTACGTGCGCATGGCCAACGACGAAAGCCAGCCGCCTGGGGCCGGCAACACGGGCAACGGGGACTCTTCGTTTTCTGAAGCGGTCTTCGAGGCGCTGCGCCAGCGCCATGATGTCTTCGAGGAGTTGATCGCCTATGTTCCCCTCAGCATCGGCAACATTGCGGTGCGTCACGGCGAACTTCCGGAGGAGGCCGAGGGCGAAGAGGTCAGCGGCAACTTCTTCTCAGGCTTGGGCGTGCGCATCGAGCGCGGTCGCGGATTCACCGCGCAAGACGAAAAGGAGCACACAGCGACGGTAGTTCTGAGTTACGACTACTGGACGCGAAGTTATGCGCGCGATCCGAACGTGGTGGGCCAGACTCTCTACATCAAAGGCATCCCCATGACAGTGGTGGGCGTGGCGGCCCACGGATTTAAGGGCATCGAACCGGCCACCGCAACCGACTTCTGGATTCCCTTGCAGAATCGGCCGGAATTGAACGCCTGGGGCGCGCCCGCCGAATACGACACGCTCTACGGTTCCCCAAAATGGTGGTGTCTGCGCATGATGGCGCGGCTGCGTCCCGGCGTTACGCTGATGCAGGCGCAGCAGGCGCTTGCCGGCACATTCGGCGAGGCTGCCAAGCAAGGCGTCGGCTTGATCGATCCAAAGCAGTGGAAGCCGCTCTTGGACTTCGTTCCCGCGCGCGGCGTCGGCGGATATAACGAGCAGTACCGCGAGCCGCTGCGGATTCTCATGGACTTGGTCGGGCTGGTGCTTTTGATTGCCTGCACCAACGTGGCCATGATGGTGCAGGCGCGCAACACGGTGCGGCAGCGCGAGTTCAGCCTCCGACTCGCCATAGGGGCCGGACGGGCAGCCATCTTCCGCCAGTTGCTCTGTGAGAGCCTATTGCTGGTAACCATTGGTGCGGCGCTTGGCTGGCTCTTTGCGCTCGCGGCCACGCGAATGCTGGCATCGTGGTCGGAGATCGATACGGGCCTCAGTCCGGATCGCAGTGTGCTTCTGTTTACGCTATTCATCTCTGCGCTGGCCGCGCTATTTTTTGGGCTTGTGCCCTTGTGGAGCGCGATTCACGCGCCGGTGGCAGGAGTGCTGCGCGCGACGGCGGCAAACGCGACTACAAACCGCAGACGCGTTTTGGGCGGGCGCATCGTGCTGGCGGGGCAGATGGCTATCTGCCTGGTGCTACTGATGGCTGCCAGCCTGCTGTTGCGCACATTGCGCAATTATGCGGCGCAGAATCTGGGAATGCAGACAGAGGGCCTGCTGGTCTTCGGCGTCGCGCCGCCGGCGCAGGTCGAGCCTCATGTCTTCTTTCGCACGCTGCTCGACCGGCTGCGTCAGGAGCCGGGCGTGGAGTCGGTTTCCATGGTGGCGAATCGTCCTGGCACGGGATGGTCCAGCAACAGCGGCATGGCGCTGGATGGTGTCGAGAAAGAAGGCGTACGGCTGCGCACGAACGCTGTTGGCGCGGGTTTCTTTCATACGATGGGCGTTCCAATTCTTGCTGGCCGCGATATTGCCGAGTCCGATGCGCGGGACACGCAACTGGTTGCGGTGGTCAACGAGACATTCGTAAAGAAGCTGCTGCCCAACACCAATCCAATGGGACATCAGATTGGCCAGAGGAAGCTTCGTTATACGATTGTCGGCGTGGCACGCGACAGCAAGTACCGCTCGGTGGATGAGGAGCCAATCCCGATGGCATACTACGCTGCGATGCAGTTTCCTTCACTGGCTGGTACCTTGCACATCGAGGTGCGTGTGCGTGGCGACGCGGCGGCGATGATTCCGGCGATGCGCAAAACGGTGGCCGCGCTCTATCCCAATGTGCCCATTGAGAAGCCGATGACGCAGCAGCAGCAGTTCGATGAGTCGTATGTGCAGCAGCGCATGTTTGCCGCCATGGGCGGATTCTTCGGCGTGCTGGCGGCGCTACTGGTGGCAACCGGCCTCTACGGCGCGCACTCGTTCCGCGTGAGCCGGCGCACGACAGAAATCGGTGTGCGCATGGCCCTGGGCGCGAGCCGCAGGCAGGTGCTGGCCATGGTGATGCGCGAAAGTCTGTGGGTGCTGATCGCGGGTCTTGCCGTGGGCATTCCGCTCACGCTGTTCGCCGTGCGTCCGCTCAAGTCGATGCTCTACCAGATGTCGCCGCTTGATCCGCTGAGCTTCGTTCTGGCCGTAGCGGCCATGATCGTCGTCTCCGGCTGCGCCGCCCTCCTGCCCGCGCGCCGCGCCGCATCTATTGATCCCATGCAGGCACTCAGATCGGAGTAACTCAATCATGATCGAACTGAAAAACGTGGAACGCAGTTACAAGAACGGACACACCGAAGAATGGGTGTTGCGCCGAATTGGTCTCACCATCAAAGAGGGCGAGTTTGTCACCGTGATGGGCCCCTCGGGCGCAGGCAAGTCGTCGCTGCTGAACATACTGGCCCTGCTCGACGACGGCTGGAAGGGTGAGTATTGGTTCGGCGACACCGCGGTTCACACGCTGAACCGCAAGCAGCGCGCCGACCTGGCCCGCCAGAGCATCGGCATGGTCTTCCAGAGCTATCACCTGCTCGACGATCTTACGGTGGCGGAAAACATCGACCTGCCGCTCTCGTACAAGAACATGCCGGCAAAGGATCGCGCGGGAATGGTCGCCGACATCCTTGACCGCTTTCAGATCGTCGCCAAGAAGGATCTGTATCCCAACCAACTCTCCGGCGGCCAGCAGCAATTGGTGGGCATCGCTCGCGCCGTGGTCCACGCGCCCGCGCTGCTGCTGGCCGATGAGCCCACCGGAAACCTGCACTCCACGCAGGCCCGCGAGATCATGCAGCTTTTCTGCGAACTCAACCGCTCCGGCACGACCATTGTGCAAGTGACACATTCGGAAGCGAACGCGCGCTACGGAAGACGGATAGTCGAATTGGGCGACGGCTGGATGACGCGCGACGAGGCCTTGCAGCCTGCTGCAACGGAGGCCAGGTGAGCGACAATCCTACCCGATCTATTGGTAAGACACCCATGAATTCCCGCTCCTCCAAATCGGCTGTTTTGCGTATTCAAGCCGTTGCAGCGATTTTGCTTTTGCAAGTGAACCTGGCCTTCGCGGCCGCGCCACCGCAAGCGCAATCTGCGCCGCAAAACTCACAGGCGACGCCGGCGCCGGAGGCCCCGACGCCCGCGGCGAACGGCGCTGCCGCGCCGCCCCCTACGCTGGCGCAGCAGATGCGGCAGACACAGCAGCAGGCGATTACCCCCCAGCGGCCATTTCACGTGGATCTTCCGCACTCGCATAACCCGCTCGCACCTTACAGACCCAGCGAGGCGCCCCCGCTGGATCTCACCAATTCGCCGCGCCTGGAGAACCTTATCCGCGACGGGAAACTGTACATTTCGCTGCACGATGCCATCGCCCTGGCTATCGAAAACAACCTCGATCTCGCCTACTTCCGCTATAACTTCCCCATTGCGCAAACCGACTACGCGCGCACCAAGGCCGGCGGCAGCGTGAACGGGGTCAGTACCGGGATCGTGCAGTCGTCTACGCAGGGGGGCTTCGCTGGTGGAAGTTCCGGCTCCGGGGGCGCCACATCCGGGTCGGCTGCTGCCGGCGCAGGCGGCATCGTGACCTCGACGCTCGGCGCCGGGACCGCGGTCGCTTCCTTCGATCCCTTTCTGAACTTTAAGGGCTTCACGGATCACATCGCCGCCCAGGAGGGCAACGCCTTTAGCTATGGCGTTCCCGTGTTTAAGGAGAACACTATCGAAGCCCTGGCAAATTACACCCAGAACTTTCCGTTCGGAACGGGCTTGACCGTCAATTACGAGGGGCAGCGCTACGCAAATAACAGCCCCTACGAAGCTATCAACCCTTCGCTCTACTCGAATTTCCAGGTGATCCTCACGCAGCAGCTCCTCGCCGGTTTCGGAATCTCCACCAACGAGCGCTACATGCACATCGCGAAGAAGAATCTCCAGATCACCGACCTGGCCTTTCGCGCGCAGGTGATTGCGACGGTCACGCAGGTCGAGAATATTTATTGGGACCTTGTGAACGCCTATCAGGACGAACAGGTCAAGGAGCACTCCCTCGCATTTGCACAGCGAACACTTCAAGATGACCAGAAGCAGCTCCAACTGCAGGCCATTCCAGCTTTGCAGGTCAACAAGGACGAAACGGACGTGGCGACCAGCGAAGGCGACCTCACCGTTTCGCGCGCCACTCTGCGCTTGAACGAACTGCTCATAAAAAACGCCATTACCAAGACCGATAATGCGGCCATCGACGAGATGCCGGTCATCCCCCTCGATCGCGCCGGACCGCCCGATGACAACGCCTCCAAATCGATTGACGATCTCATCGCCGAAGCCGAGAAGAACCGCCCCGACGTCACCCAGGACGAGCTCGCAATGCAGGTGGCGGAGATGAGTCTCAAATCGATCCGGAGCGAGCTGTTGCCCACGCTAAACGTCTATGGCTTCTACGCAGGAGCGGGCATTGCGGGACCGAGAAACCCGAACTGCGACCTGGGCGCCGCCGAGTGCGCATCCGATCTCCCCACGGGGTTCGGCAGCATGTTCGAGAACACATTCAATTACTCTTCGCCGGAATATCAGTTCGGAATGAATCTGTCGATCAACCTTCGCAACCGCGTTGCCAAGGCCGATCAGTTTCGAGCCTCGCTGGAATTCAGGCAGCGCCAGATCACCTTCGAAGAGCAAAAGAAGAGCATTCGCTTCGACGTGCGCAACTCGCTCTTCGCGCTGCAGCAGGCGCAGGCTCGCGTCGATGCGGCTACAAAGGCTCGCGACCTGGCCGAAAATACCTTCGATGTCACCGAGCAGGAGCAACAACTCGGAGCCAAGTCCAGTAGCGATACGTTGGCCGCGCAGCACGATCTGTCCATTGCCGAATCCCTTCTTGTGGCCGCGCAGACAGCTTACGAAAAGGCGAAGGTGGACATCGACCGGGCCTCCGGAGAGACACTGCAGCAAACCGGTGTCTCGATCGACGACGCGAAAATGGGAGTCGTGTCGCGTGAGCCATAGATCGATGAAACATCCGTTTTTGGCGCAACCCGGTTATCCCGAATGGAGGAGTCGCGCTGGCCCGGCATACATTGGATATCATGCAGAGTAAGCTGAAGCTGAGCGCAGGTTCGAACCGACAGACGTTTTCGGCAGAGAACGATCTGGCTCAATCGGAGTCCGCACTGGCTGCCGATGAGGCCGCATATAAGAAGGCTCGCGTCGAAGTGCGGCGCACCACCGGTTCGATCCTCAAAGACTACGGTACCTCCATCGCTGATGCAGAATCCGGGGCCCCCAGCGACGGGTATTCCTCGCTCGAACCGAAATCAGGAGCTATGGAGGCGGGCCATCTCGAGTAAGCGAGACAAAATTCGGGTTTTGGTTGCCGACGACCAACCGCATGTTCTGGAGGCAGTTGAGCTGCTGCTCAAGCCGCAGGCGATCGATGTGGACTGCGTGCGATTGCCGCAGCTGCTGATGGAGGCGCTGCACGAGCGCGACTACGATGTGGTGCTGATCGACCTGAATTACACGCGCGACACCACCTCCGGCCGGGAAGGCCTCGATCTGCTGGCCAGCATCCAGGAGTTCGATGCGCGGCTTCCGGTGATCGTGATGACGGCGTGGGGCAACATCGACCTGGCCGTCGAAAGCATCAAGCGCGGCGCGCGTGACTTCATCCAAAAGCCCTGGGAGAACGAGCGGCTGCTCTCCCTCATCCGCGTTCACGCCGAGCTGCGCCAGGCGCTGCGCCGTGCCCGCCAGCTGGAACTCGAAAACCGCCTGCTCCGCGCCGAAGGCATGCCGGAGTTTGTTGCTTCCGCTCCCTCGATGCAGCCGGTCCTCGAACTGATCGCGCGGGTTGGCCCTTCCGACGCCAATGTTCTCATCACCGGCGAACACGGCACCGGCAAGGAGATCGTCGCGCATCTGCTTCACGCCGCCTCACCGCGCGCCCGCATGCCGCTGGTAACGGTGAACGCGGGCGGGCTGCCGGAGGGAACCTTCGAAAGCGAGATCTTCGGCCACGTGAAGGGCGCGTTTACCGACGCGCGCGCCGACCGCGTGGGCCGTTTCGAATTAGCCAACGGCGGCACGCTCTTTCTGGATGAAATTGCTAACGTGCCACTGCGCCAGCAAGCCAAACTTCTGCGCGTCCTGGAGACAGGCGAATTGGAACGCGTGGGATCGTCGCAGACCCGGCGCGTCGACGTGCGCCTTCTCTGTGCGACGAATGCGCTGCTGCACGAGGAAGCCAAGGCAGGCAACTTCCGCGAGGACTTGCTCTTCCGCATCAATACGGTGGAGATCCATCTGCCTCCGCTACGCGACCGGCGCGAGGACATCCCGCTGCTCGCGCAGCATTTTCTTTCCCGGCTTCGTACCCGCTACCGCAAGCAGGTGAACGGCTTCTCGGCGCCTGCCATGCAGCAGATGATGCAGTATTCCTGGCCGGGCAATGTGCGCGAGCTGGAGCACAGCATCGAGCGCGCTTTGCTTCTGTGCGGCGGTGAAGAGATCGAGCCGGCCAATCTCTCCATCTCGGGAGCGCGGCCGGCGGCGCTTTCGCTTGACAATATGAGCATCGACGAAATGGAGGCCACGCTGATCCGCAAAGTGCTGCGCCGCTGCGACGGCAACATTTCTCAAGCCGCGGAATCCCTGGGGCTAAGCCGCGCCGCGCTCTACCGGCGCATGGAAAAATATGGCCTATGAAACAAGATCGCCGCGGCCCGCGCGCCGGGCCATTCGCAGGGCGTGGCTTTATTCCTTCCTGCTCGGTTTGCCTGCGCTGATTTTTCTCTGTGTCTTCTTTTATCAGCGGCAGCTCGACGTCGTACCTGCTCTTCTGTTCGGGGCGTGTCTGCTCATTTATCTTGCCCTCGTCGCCTCCGCCCTTGTAGACGGTTTTATCCGCCCGCTGCAAACACTTTCCAACGTCGTTTCCTCGCTTCGTGAAGGCGACTATTCCTTTCGCGCGCGCGGCGCTTCATCCCCCGATGCACTCGGGGAACTGGCTGCGGAGGTCAACGCGCTCGCCGATCTGTTGCAAAAGCAGCGCGTGCGCTCACTTGAGGCAACCGCGCTGCTGGCGCGCATCCTTGAGGTGATGCACGCGCCCCTTTTTGCCTTCGATCGTGAGAACCGCTTGCAACTGGTCAACAATGCCGGCCTCAAACTGCTCGATCGCCCTTATGCGCGATGTATTGGACATTCCGCAAATGAGTTGCGCCTCGATGACTGGCTCGGCGCGCCAGATCAGTCCATCCGTTCCTTCGGCGCCGCGCCCGTGCGCTGGCTGCTGCGCAAAGTCGTCTTCCGCCAGGATGGAGCGCCCCACACGCTGCTTGTTCTGGCTGACGTCAGCGTTCCACTCCAGGACGAGGAAAAGGCCGCCTGGATGCGCCTGATTCGCGTGCTGGGCCATGAGCTCTCGAATTCGCTTGCGCCGATCAAATCCATTGCCGGCAGCCTGCTTGCGCGGGTCGAAACCTTGCACGGCGACGAAGCCTTGACGAGCGATTTCCGCCGCGGATTGGGCGTCGTCGAAAGCCGCGCCGACGCGCTGCACCGCTTCGTACAATCGTACCGGCAGCTTGCGCAATTGCCCCCGCCGCGGTTCCGCGAAGTCCAGCTCGCGCCACTCATCGAGCGCGTCGTGCATCTGGACCAGCGCATTCCCGTCGAGCTCGTTCCTGGCCCGACGGCCATCCTCAACGCCGATTCGGACCAGCTCGAGCAGATGCTGATCAACCTGCTCGCCAACGCCGCCGACGCATCGATTGCCAACGGGGCAAAACCCGTGTGCGTCACGTGGAAGGTCAACGGCGCCGGCGTGGAGATCGTCATCGAAGACCGGGGCCTGGGCATCGCCAATCCAGAGAACCTGTTTGTCCCGTTTTATACGACGAAATCGACCGGAAGCGGCATCGGTCTTGCCCTGGCCCAACAGATCGCCCGCGCTCACGGCGGCGAGATCTCGCTCGTCAACCGCGAAAGCGGCGAGGGCGCGCGGGCATCGATCCGCTTGCCCATGGGGCCGGCGCCCGGACGGAGAGCCGAGCCGGAATCGCGAGACGTGAACCCGCGGGCTTGACGGCCTGCTGTGTCATATCGCGGGAAATCGTCGTCGCCGATTCGAAATCGCCGAGCGTGCCAACCTGTTCGATTCCGGACACGGATTGCCGTAAGCGGACAGCGTAAACCTGCTTCTGTTCGGTAATCCCTTTGTTTTCAAACGGCCAGTGTGGCCTTCCACATGCGGGAACAGAGGACGAAGATTCTGCGTACAACTAGGTGACAAATGCTCAACGATCTGAAGTTCGCAATTCGGCAATTGGCAAAATCGCCGGGCTTTACCCTGACGGCCATCGTTACATTGGCGCTGGGAATTGGCGCGAATGCCGTCGTATTCAGCGTTCTGAACGCGCTCGTGCTGCGCCCGGTGAACGTGCCGAATGCGCAGAACCTCTACCAGATTCAGTACTTCCGGTCTCCCTCGCAGTCGTACCCCGACTATCTCGATCTGCGCGACCGGAATCGGAGCTTCGAGAGCCTGACGGCGGTGCTGATCCTGGGCGCCGTAGGGGTGGACAACGGCGGGAATCCCTCGACGGCGTGGCCCTACCTGGCGAGCGGCAACTACTTCGACGCGCTCGGCATACAGCCTTATCTGGGGCGTTTTTTCCACGCTTCCGATGAGAAAGGCTTCGACAGCGCTCCCTATGTCGTCCTGAGCTATGCCTACTGGAACAGTCATTTCCAGGGCGACCGCGGCGTCGTGGGGCGGATGGTCGAGATCAACAAGCACCCATTCACCATCATCGGCGTGGCGCCGCCGGAGTTCCGCGGCACGGAGCTGTTTCTCTCGCCGGCGTTGTGGATTCCGATTGTCGAAGAGCCGGTCGTGCAGGGCAGCAACTCGCTCCAGTCGCGCGGCAATCATTCGCCCTTCGTGCTCGGTCGGCTGAAGCCGGGCGTAACCCCGGATGAGGCAGCCGCCGACCTCAACGCAATCGGCGCGGGGCTGGCAAAGGCCTATCCGGCCGATGACGAGGGGATCAAATTCACCCTGGCTCGTCCAGGACTGATCGGCGACATGCTGGGCGGCCCGGCGAGAGCATTCATGACCGGGTTAATGCTGCTGGCAGGGCTCATTCTGCTCGCCGCCTGCGCGAATCTGGGAAGCCTGTTTGCGGCGCGCGCCGCCGATCGCGCCAAGGAAGTGGCGCTGCGTCTGGCGCTGGGTTCGCGGCGCGTTCTGATTCTGCGCCAACTGCTCACCGAGGCATTGCTGCTCTCTCTGGCCGGAGGAGCCATCGGGCTCGCTGGCGGCGTGGCGATCCTGCACGGCCTCAGCGCCTGGCAGCCGATTCCCAATATCCCCATCAATGTGCCGGTGAATCCTGACGCGCGCACCTATGGCGTGGCGCTGCTGCTGGCGCTCGTCAGTGGTCTGCTTTTTGGAATGGTCCCGGTCCGCCAGGTCATGCGTGCCGATCCGTGGCAGGTGATTCGCACAGGAATGAGCGGCACCGGGGGAGGCAGGCGGTTTACCCTGCGCGACGTGCTGCTGGTAACGCAGATCGCGATTTGCGCCGTGCTGGTCACCTCGTCGCTGGTCGCCGTACGGGGACTGGCGCGATCTCTCCACAGCAACTTCGGGTTCCAGCCGCAGAATGCCCTGCTCGTCGAAACCGATCTGCACATGGCCGGCTACACGGGTGACCGCGTGCCCGAGATGCAGCGGCGCATGTTGAGCGCGGCGGCGGCCATCCCGGGCGTGTCCTCCGTTGGGCTTGTCGACCAGTTTCCGCTGGGGCTCGCCGCGGGTGACTCCTACGTCTACACCGACACTACGACCGATTTCCGGCCCACCAACTATGCCGCCGATGCGATGAACTACACCGTCTCGCCGGGTTACATCGACGCGGCCGGAACGCGGCTTTTGGCGGGCAGGGATCTGAGGCTCGATGACGACAAGAACGCCCCGATCGCAACTCTGGTGAACCGGCAGTTCGCGATCAAGGTCTTCGGATCGGTCGGCAAAGCGATCGGCGGACATTTCAAATTCTCGGGCGGCAACCGGGCTATCGTCGTCGGCGTGGTCGAAGACGGCAAATACCGGACGCTGACCGAAGATCAAAAGCCCGCAATGTTCTTTTCCTTCCAGCAGCATCAGTCAAGCAACATGTCGCTGGTGGTGCGGACCAGGCGCGATCCCCCGGAGATGACGGCGGCGCTGGAGCGCACTTTGCACGGCCTGGATTCCAGCCTGCCTCTCAAGACAGAGACGTGGACCGGAGCGATGGATACCGCGCTATTCGCCCCGCATATCGCGACAGTAGCCTTGGGGATCCTCGGCCTGCTCGGCGCGATGCTCGCGGTGACGGGCGTCTTCGGCATGGCCTCCTACGTGGTTAGCCGGCGGCTGCGCGAGCTGGGAATCCGTGTCGCGCTCGGTGCCAGCAAGCGGGAAGTCCTGCGCGCTTCGCTCGGCCGCGCCTTCCGCCTGCTGACCATCGGCTCGGCCGCGGGACTGGCGCTGGGCGTTTTGGCCACGCGCCTCCTGTCGTTTATCGTCTATCAGGCCACGCCAAAGGATCCGATGGTTCTCGGCGGGGTGGTCACAACCATGCTTTTGCTCGGCTTGGTGGCCTCGTGGATTCCGGCGCGCCGGGCGCTGGCCGCCGATCCGCTCGTCCTTCTGCGCGAAGAGTAGCCGCTTCTGCCCCATAACGGGTGCACGCGGCTCTTTTCCGGACCGTTTGCACCCCTGGGGCGCCGGTTGGCTTGGGCGCCCTTCAATCTTGGCGCGATTTTGCCGATAGACTCCTCGAAGGAATGCGGGTGTTCCTGCGCCGCCGACGCTGTGCGTGCGGCGGAACTGCGCATTGGCCGCAGCTCGTGCGTACGGGGGATGGTACAGGGAAGCGTGTTCCCGGTAAGCGAGGCAGAGTCGGTTGACAACCAAACGGCCCTCGTGATGTCAAGCGGCGCGATGCTTTGAGCCTTGACGTGGATTACGCCGTCCTGGTTCTGAAGCGGGCCTTCGATGACCAGGAATCGGCTGCGTGTGACAACGCTTCGATCACGCTCGAAAATATCCGGGGCAACGATGACGTTGGCGATGCCGGTTTCGTCTTCGAGCGAGAGGAAGACAAAGCCCTTGGCGGTGCCGGGGCGCTGCCGGGCGATTACACAGCCAGCGATGCGGACGAGACCATGGTTGACGCAGCGTAACAGGTCGTCTGCTGAGAGAATGCCTTCTCTGCGCAGTGCCGCGCGGTGATAAGCCACGGCATGTGGACCGGTGGTGAGGCCGGTACCGGCGAAGTCAGCGGCCAGGCGCTCGTCGCTGGTCATCTTCCGCAGCGGCATGGCGACGGGTGCTGCACCGGGCGTGGTGTGCATGCCATGCAGGAGCGGGCCCACCGGACGGCCTGCCTTTGGGATTGGCGGCGGTGAGGTTTTGGGGCCAAAGGAAGTTCTGGGGCCGGAAACAGAGAAGAAAACCCATAACGCCGCCATCGAGCAGAAGGAGAGTTACGCTGACTGGAAAATCTCCGCGACGCCACGGCGCGGCTGGGCGAGACGGACTCAACGCGGACTGACTACAACCAGCCAGATCGCCGCGGCACACGGGCTATAATGACGCGAGACCTACCCGCCTCAGCGGCTTCCGCCGGTCGTCTTTCACCGGTAGCGTGTGGCCTGGGGGCAGAGGCCGCTTTCGAAATGAACAGCGAAGAACACATCCTGGTCACTGGCGCCACCGGCTTCCTCGGAATGCAATTGGTACGCGAACTACTGGAGCAGCGGCCAAATGCAACACTGGCGCTCCTCATCCGCGATCGAGGGGGACAATCGGGCCGACAGCGCGCCGATTCCTTTATCCCTTCCGCGGACCGCTCGCGCGTTCACGTTTTGTCTGGAGACGTGAGCCAGCCTGGCTGCGGGCTAGAGACAGAGCGCTACCGCCGCCTCCAGGCGGAAACCACCCGCGTGGTCCACTCCGCCGCCACGGTGCGGTTCGATCACTCGCTCGACGAGGCACGCAGCATCAACGTGGAGGGTACCCGGCATATTCTCGATTTTGCGGGCGGCGCGCGCCAACTTCGAAGCTTCGCCTATGTGGGTACTGCCTACGTTGCCGGCGAGCGTTCGGACCTGGTGCGCGAGGACGAGCTGAACGTCGGCCAAACCTATCGCAATACCTATGAACAAACCAAAGCCGAGGCGGAAGCCCTGGTGCGTTCGCGTCTTGGCTCTATCCCCGGCGTGATTCTGCGCCCCAGTATCATCGTGGGAGATTCGCGCACCGGCGTCACCTCCAGCTTCAAGATGATGTATTGGCCGCTCAAGATCTACGCGCGGCGGCTTTGGCGAACCGTGCCCGGCTATCCCGATGCGGTTTTGGACATCGTGCCGGTCGATTTTGTCGCCAAAACTGTCGCCGGGCTGCTCTTTGACGAGGACGCATTGAGTTCGACCGTGCACCTCTGCGCCGGACCCCGCGGCAGCGCAACCATCGACAAGGTTGCTCATCGAGCCATGCAGTACTTCAATGGACTTGAGCCGCGTTATGTCGATCCGAAATTCTTCTTCGCCGTGCTGCGGCCCCTTCTGTTTGCCACTTTATGGGGGCGTAAGCGCCGTGTGTTGCGCGATGGCCGGGCCTACCGGGACTACTTCACCATGCGCATGCAGTTTGACACCAGCAATGCCGAACGTCTTTTGAAACCCGCCGGAGTAAGCCCTCCGCCTGTACTCGATTATCTCGACCGGCTTTTCCATTACTGTGTGGCCAGCGACTGGGGCCGCAAACCCGTTTCTGCGCTATGAGCATTCTCCTCCGCTATCAACTCGCGCGCGACCGCGGCGTCACGGTGGCTAACCTTGTGGATGAACTGGTTCGGCGGAAGGGAAATTGCGAAGTTCATGTCGATGACGCCGGGCCGTTTCACCTTGCCGATCTCCACGCAAAAATCTGCTCGATCGATGCGTTTCTGCGGCGGACCGTCGCGCTTCGCCCGGGCCAGCCGGTAGCGATTTATCGCACCAATGACCGGAGATGCTTTCATTGGTTTCTGGCCATTATCCGCGCCGGAGGCATTGCGGTGCCACTCAATCCGATGCTCTCCCTTGTCGAGGTGCGCCGGATTCTGGCCGATAGCGGAACGGAGATTCTGGTTACAGACAGAACGGTATTCGAACGCAGCATCGGAAGCCGCGAGGCTCTGAATGTGCGCACCTGGATACAAGCCGACAATGAGAAGGAGACGCTCGAGCTCTTCCAGCGCGTTTCTGAGGTTCATGAGAAGTTCCCGCCGGCAACGATCGATCCGGCCGCGACGGTTGCCATCTTTCACACCTCCGGCACCAGCGGATTCCCCAAGGGCGCAGCCTTATCGAGCAACGCACTGCTGGGGGCGCGCGCGTCGACGGTGCTCTCGGGAGTATTTCTGGGACCGCGGGACCTGGCGCTGGTGGCGCTGCCCTGGTCGCACATCATGGCCGTGAGTATTGCTCTCTATGGTCTGATGGCCGGCATCCGCGGCTGCTTTCTGGACCGCTTTGATGTAGAAGCTGCGCTGGATCTTGCCGAGCGCTTTCGCATTACCGCCTTTGTCGGCGTACCCGCGATGTTTGCGCGGCTCATGAATGCCAATCCCGCACCTGCCCGTCTGGCAAGCGTGCGGGTGTGGCTCTCGGCCAGCGACCATCTTCCCTCGGAGGTGTGGCAGCGGCTGCGGCGTTTCGGAGCCCTGTTCCGGCTGCCGGGTGGTTTGCGTGTTCCCCCTGTTCTTCTGAATGGCTATGGCATGGTGGAACTGGGCGGCCTGGCTATGATGGGCGTTGAGTTGCCGCTGCTGCCCGGGAGCGGGAACCTTTGCATTCCCGTTCCGCCATATCGCATTCGTGTTGTCGATGAGAACGGGCGCAGCGTGCCTGCGGGCGTAGCCGGCGAGTGCCAGATTCGTCGCCGCGGGCTGACCCCGCATTATTGGAAAGACGAAGGAGATGCCCAGAGGATTTTGACTGGCGACGGCTGGTTGCGTACGGGCGACCTGGCTGTGCGCAATCGCCTGGGGTTTATCCGGCTGGTGGGGCGCGCGAAAGATGTAATCAAGTCGGGGGGCTACTCAGTCTACGTGCGCGAGCTGGAAGAGGCGATTCTGGCCCATCCTGCCGTGGCCCGTGCCGTCGCGTTCGGCCTGCCGCATCGCGAAAAGGGAGAGGTTCCCGTGGCCGCGGTTGAATTGCATGCGGGTTCCTCAGCAACCGAAGGCGAACTGCTGAATTGGTGCCGCGGCAATCTCGCTGCGTACAAGGCGCCACGGCGCATCTGGATTCTCGACTCGGGCGATCTGCCGCAGAACCACGCCGGCAAGTTTCTACGGCGCGTGCTCCAGGAGCGATTCGCGCCGTTGATGGAGTGAAGCCACTGGTGCGCGCTGCGCCGGACGATTGGTTAGTTCGCAGGCGGCCGGAGTCAGGCCATCGCCGGGACCGCTGCAGGCGCTGCGGCGGTCACCATCTCACGAATGTAGTCGATCACCAGTTCCGGCTCATCGAGATGGATCCAGTGCGCGCTTTCCACCGCAATCACCTGCCGCACATTGTTCCCAATTTTTCTGAGGCACTGGTTGGACAGGGGCGTCGACTTCCCGGGGGTCAGCACCACGACCGGAATATCGAGAATGGGATCGGCGTGCTGCATTTCGCGCACGGTGTCGGGGACTGCCGCGACATGGCGTTGCATTCCGGCATAGTAGCCTGGTCGCGACCAGTGTGCGGCAACCACAGGCCACACCTCCCTGGGCATCTTGCCTACTTCTTCTGTAACCCGCTTGAGAACATGGCGCCCGCCCACTCCCCCCGCGTCCGCGAGATGTCCCGACAGCCTTCCCGAACGGCATAGCAGAGATGTCACGGCGAGCCGGGCCAAACCAAAATGGGCAATCGGAATCGCGTAACCGGAAAGCCTCTTAACGCGCTCGATCATGGATTGTTTTTCAGGTTTGAGCGGGGGCCATTCCTCGCACCGCATCGGATCCACCAGTACAACGCCGGCGACATCTTCGGGATATATGGCTGCGTAGCGGCGCATGACCAATCCGCCAAAGGAATGTCCCACAAGGATGTACGGCGGCTTAATGCTCGCCATTTCCAGCATCGTGTGCAGTTCGGTTGAGATGTTTCCAGGCGTGCGCTGACTCCGGCATGGACTGCTCCAGCCAAGGCCACTGCGATCGTACGATGCGGTTGCGGTAAAACAAGAAACCTTCTCCTGGATGTGATGCCAATTCAGGTTGGTGGCCGCAATACCGGCCTCGAAGAGCACGGCCGGCCCGCCCGATCCCTTTTCCACCACGTAGAGCTTTTGCCCGCGCCCAATTTCTACCCAGCGGCCCGGGCCGGTGTATCGCAGCCTGTCGCGCCGGGTACCAAGGCACTGATAGAGAAAACCCGCGGCAAGGATCGCTGCGATGCAAGACAAAATCACAAGTGAAAGGCTCATGGACGATCCTCGAAATTGGCGATCTGCTCAGATCCGAAATCCCCGGCGCCGAGATGGGCTTTGGCGCTGCCCCGGATGCGGACACACTCGTCCTGCCGCGCTGACGCTGCAGCGCCCCTGGGAGGGACGATGTCCACCAGCATGTGCAAAGCGCCTGCAAACCAGAGCCCCTTCACGCTGAGTGCATAGCTGATGCGATTCCCGTTGGCGTCTACCCGGACAAGTTGCCCGTTGGCACGATAGTCCGAAGCCTCAATGTGATTCCGCAGTGGCGTGAGGACTGCCTGCACATCCGTCGCGTGCGCCGTGGTGGCGATCAACAGTGCCGCTAGGGGCAAAACGCAGGCCAGCCTCATGACGCGATCCTTCCATCGTGGATGCGGATGTGGCGCGGCGCCGCGCGCGCAATTTCATCCTCATGCGTGACCACGATCAGCGTCATGCCGTGCTTCTTCTGAATTCCGGTCAAGATCTCCAGAATGCGCGCGGAGTTTGCACTGTCGAGATTCCCCGTGGGTTCATCGGCCAACAGAATCTCCGGTCGATTGGCCAACGCCCTGGCAATCGCTACGCGCTGCCGCTCTCCCGCGGAGAGTTTGTGGGGATGCTGGTCCATGCGATGCTCCAGGCCCATTTCCCGCAGCAGCGCCTCGGCGCGTTGCCCCCGGTTGCCGCGGCGGTTCCGCGACGCAAGCATGGGAGCTTGAACGTTTTCAATCGCACGCAAGGTGGGGAGCAGGTAGAAAGCCTGAAAAATGAATCCGACGAAATCGCAGCGATAGGTATCGAAATCGATAGAAGAGCCCAGCGGCGCGCCCCGGAACAGGACGCTCCCGCTGCTTGGGGTATCGAGCCCCCCGAGCAAATGAAGAAGGGTCGACTTGCCGCTGCCGCTATGCCCGCTGACGGCCACAAACTCGCCAGCCTGGATCGAGAGATCGACACCACGCAGCGCCCCGATGCGTCCTTCGTCATAGCTCTTGTGCAGGTTCCGTGCTTCGAGAATCGGGCCAGTCATCCCGCGGCCCCTCCACCGGGTAAAGCCGCGACACGCCGGCCCGGGAGCGTACCGGCGCAACCTCCTGCCGTCACGCCAATGCGTTCAAATGCTGGGGAAATGCCGAGCCGGACCGCGAATGGGCCGGCAGCAATCCTCGCCCCGCAGAGCCTCGTCAGAGTCCTGAGGCGCCTACGGCCGACCTGATTCGAGACCAATACTGTGAACGACCGTTGAGACGCCATGCGATGGAAGTTCGCCCTGACAGGATCGCTTGCTTGGGAGTCGAATGTGAGTGTATCCGGCAGAAAGGGCCGTGTCCATCGAAAAGTTTGTTCTCGAGATTACCTTAAACCTGAACGGCTCGCTGCGTCACGCGCCCGCTCTTTGGGCAGGTAATCCGTCTGTCTAACGCCATCGGCTTGAAAAGGGCCTTCAGCAGAGTCATTTAGACAGCCGCCCGGACGGCGCGCAACAGCAGATTCAGGACGAAGCCGGACGGAGCTTCAGGACCTGTTCGATGAGTTCCGCCGCGCGACCGGGTCCGTCCATCTGACGGATGACTCGTTGCAAGTCTCGAGCCGCCTCTCGATATCGGCGCTCTTGAAGGACGAGCGTGACGGCTTTGCGAAGCCGTGCCGGGTTGAGCCGATGCCGTGAAACCACTATCCCTGCCCCCCGCGCCTTGAGCCGGGCCGCCACCCCGGGTTGATCGTTGCCGAGAGGCACGGCCACGAGCGGAACTCCCTCGGACAGCGATTCCAGCACCGTGTTGACCCCGGCATGCGTGATCACCAGTGCGGCCCGCTGCAGAATTTCCAATTGGGGCGCATACCTCACGACCAGGGGGGAGCCGGCCAGTTCGCCCATCTTTGCCGGATCGAGTCCGCCGCCCAGCGAAATCAATAATTGGGCGTCGAGCCCCGCGCAGGCATCCGCGATGGTTCTGAAGATGGCTTCTAAGCCGTTCTGAAAGGTCCCAAGCGATGCGTAAATGAGCGGGCGTCCATCGAGGCGCTCCCAGGGAAACTTAATTGCCGGACGCTGTTGCGCGTGTACGAACGGCCCCGTGTAGTGGAGCCCTACTGGCATTTTGCCTTGGATTGGGAACTCGAATGCTTCCGGTAGCTGGGTGATTTGCGCCAGAGGCGAGAGTGCGTCCTCGGGGTTCAGGTGGGGCTTCAATCCCCACGCCCGGCGCTGCTGGTTTATATCCCTGAAGATGGGGGACGCCATCCGCAAAAGCAATCGAATTGCAAGACGGTTCCGCAGACGGCGGAGCGGATCCTTTCCCGCCGCCCACCCGAACCAGAAAGGCGGAAACCGGTCGTCATGAATGAAGGGAGGCAGCAAGGCAATCGAGATCCATGGCAGGCCCAGGTAATCTGCCACATTGCCTGCAAAGTCTGCCTCATCCACGAGCAGCGAATCGATGCCGGCCGCCCGCACCGCCCGCGGCCCGTCGCGCAGAACCATCCCCGCCAAATTCCTCACCCACTGCAACGTGAATCGAAGCGCCGCAACCCCCTTAAGCCGGGCCATTCGCTCGTCCAACTTCCCCAGGGAACCGAGCGGATATTCGTCAGCGCCGATCCGATGAAACTTGATGCCTGCGGCTTGCACACGCGCCTCGGTGTCGGCAATGCCGAAGAGGATCACTTCATGGCCTCTCATTTCCAGGGAACGCGCCAGGGCGGTCATCGGATTCAGATGGCCGGTTGCGGGAAAACAAAATGCCCCGAATCTTGCCATAGCTAATCGTGCCGCAGTGCATCCACAGGCGAGAGTTGCCCGGCGCGCCACGCCGGAAGCGCTCCGGCAACCAGCCCGGCCAGAATTGCGATTCCCACCGCCTTGGCGAGCAGCGGCCAGTGAAGGGTCGCCGCAAAAAAACTTGCAGTTTGCGGCAACGAGGCCAGCACGCGCAGAGCACACCATCCTAGCGCGATACCGACAAATCCCCCGCCCAGGCCCAGCAAAACAGCTTCAATCTCAATGTGCGCCAGCACCTGCCACCGCTTCCAACCCAGCGCGCGCAGGATGCCGATCTCCCTCGTGCGCTCGAATACGGACATTGCCATGGTGTTGGCGATTCCCAGTATGCCGATGAGCAGGGCGAGCAAAGAGGTGCCCCAGGCGGAAGCCTGGGCCAGCCTCACAAATTGATTGTCTCTGGCGCGCTCGGCCGCGGGAACCGCGCGCATCCCCGGCAGCGCGTCCTGGATCTCGGCCTGCGCGCGCTTCAGGAATTTCTCCGGCGCTTCGCCGGCCGGCGCCGGGCGCAGCCGCACATCGATCGTCGATACCTTGCCTTCCATGCCGCTTAGCTGCTGCAGTTGGTCGAGCGGCATGATGACCGCGGCCGCCTCGAGCGTTGAAGCGCCGTGATAGATCGCAGTCACCTTGAATCGCGTACCTTGAAGGTCAAGCGTGTCACCGGGTTTCTTATTCAAATCTTGAGCCAGAAGATCGCCGAGCATGACTTCGCGCAGGCCATCTCGAAATCGTCGCCCCGTCAGAATTTGCAGAGAATCGAGCTGAAACGCATCGGCGTTCCAGCCGTAGACCAGCGCATTCACGTCCGGGGTCAGGTCCATCAGGTTATAGATCGTGGGTGAGGCCTGCGCTACAACAGGCAGACCCGTGAGCTTTGCAATCGCCGACTCATTCAGTGTCGTGTTCAGGAACGTGCCCTGAATCACGGAGATGTCCGTGCCGCTGCTGGAGTAAATCCGCGTCCACTGCTGTTGGAATGCGCTCGAAAAGCCCACCAGACCCACAAACGCGCCAACCGCCATTCCGATCCCAGTCAGCGTGAGCAGGGTCCTCAACCGCCGGCGCCTGAGGTTCTTCAGCACAAACCCGGTGAATGACAATGAATTTGCCATGAGTTCGGAGACGTCCTACTCTCTTCGCATTGAAGACTGAGCCGCGAGTTTACCGCGGCGGCGTTCGACGCGCTCATTCAGAATAAGAGGTCGGGTGAACCATCTCCAAATCTCACCTGCTCGTGTTTGGGAATCATTGCACTCCAGCGACTTGACTGAGAACCGCTGCGGGCTCGCTCTCCAGAAACAAGACGGTTCACGCCTCTCGAAATCGATCGCCGATTCGCCGTCTGTGGCTCTCGACTCACCGCAGTCCCTGCTGGCGATTTCAAGCCCGAAGCGCTTATTGAGCATGGGTTGAGCTTCGTTCAGAGGCTAGGCTCTGGGAAACTGGGTAGGGTTTTGCGATCCGCATTCCAGCCATCGAAACGAGCGCTAATCATCGATCTAAACACGACAATGCGGCAAAAGGGATGACAATCGAGTAATCGATAATCGGAGCCAAACCAATCGGAGTCAATCCCCTTCCGAACCGCTCAAAAGACCAGATCGAAAACTCGTATATTATTT
>PMYE01000066.1 GCA_003171315.1 Acidobacteriaceae bacterium | reverse complement strand
GGGTTGCGGCGAAAATCCGGCCATACTTCGTTGCCGGCCTCGACGGTGGGGCCTGCCACAGTCTTCGGCCGTCGCCTCGTCTGGCCGAATTTTCGCTCGCTTGGGGCCCCCGGCGCGCGGTCTTTGCGCGCTGGGGCAGAACGCCATCCACCCCAATAGTGTGAACAGACCCTAGAGAAGGCGAGCGGCGCGAAGGTAGGTTGACTCGACTGGAAGGCCCCCAGAGGAGAACCGCCGGCAGAGCGGAATCCAGGGGGCGCAGGAGCAGCCATGCGGGAGTATTTGGTGCGGACGTCGCACAAGCCGCGGCCTTTGCCGGCAGGCCGCTGGGCAGTGACCCAGCGCTGGAACGATTTGCTGTTCGCGCATTGGCCGATTGCGGCGGAGCGGATTGAAGCACTGCTGCCGGAGTGGCTGGCAGCAGATACCTTTCAAGGGTCGGCATGGCTGGGCGCGGTGCCGTTCTGGCTGGATCGCGTAAAGCTCCGCGGGGTGCCGTCGATTCCGGGCCTGCGCAACATTCCCGACCTGAACCTGAGGACGTACGTCCGCGACCGGATGACAGGGACGCCGGGGTTTTACTGTTTTTCAGTGGATTCGAGCAGTTTGCTTGTCGTGGCGGCGGCGCGGGCCTTGTATCACCTGCCGTACCACCTGGCGGAGATGCGCCAGGAGCCGCGATCGGAGCGGGAGTTCGCGTTCTACAGCCGCAGGCGGTTTGCGCGGCGGCAGGTGATCTTCAAGGCGCGCTACCGGGGACTGGGACCGACGCGCAAAACTGCGGAGGTGCGGCCGGGCACGCTGGAATATTTCTTTACGGAGCGGCCCTGCGTGTTCAGCGCCAACCGGGCGGGACAGCCGATCCGTGCGAATCTGCATCATGTTCCATGGCCGCTGGAAGAGGCAGAGGCGGAGATCGAACGCAACGATTTGGCCGCAGCGGTGGGTCTGGAGTTGCCCGGCGTGGAGCCGGTGCTGCACTACTCGCGGCGGCTGGCGGTGTACGTGTGGCCTGCGGAACTGTTGCGCCCGGCGCTCGCCGGCCGGCCGGTGACGGTGGCGGCCACGCCAACCTGAGAATAGCAGGGGTTAGGGATCAGGGGTCAGCTTCTAGTGTCCTGAGTCTGAAGTTCGCATCACAAATAAGCTGTCATCCTGAGCGAATTTTGGCGCGTTTTGCGCCAAAATGAGTCGAAGGATCTGCGGTTGTTCTTCAATGAACTTCTGACTCACCACACTAGCTTCCTGCTCCTTGGCCGGGGCTGCTCGCTTGTGTGGTGAGTTGCGCGTGAGTTACCCGCTGTCGGCTCCGAGCATTTGCCTGGAATCCCAGGAACATCGAAATTAGGCGTCTGCGTAGCCCGTTTATAATCGGGCGTGGAAAGGTGCGGCCCGCAACGAAGTGCGTGCAGAGAGGTCAAGAGAAAGATGGGAGATTTGCAGGGGAGAATCGCGCTCGTCACTGGTGCGGCGCAGGGGATAGGCCGCGCGATTGCCGAAGAACTGGCTGCAGCCGGAGCAACGCTGGCGCTGGCAGACGTGAATGAGTCCAAGCTCGCCGAAACAGTGGGGGAACTGAAAGCTCAGGGGATAGACGCGGCGGCGTTCCCCATGAACGTGTCGAGCCAGGAGTCGATCGAGGCCGGGGCCAGGGCGATTTTGGAGAAGTTCGGGAAGGTGGAGATCCTGGTGAACAACGCCGGGATTACGCGCGACAATCTGATGCTGCGCATGAAGCGAGCGGACTGGGACAGCGTGCTCAGCATCAACCTGACCGGGGCGTTTCTGCTGACGCAGGCGCTGCTGAGCCCGATGCTCAAGAACCGCTGGGGACGGATCGTGAACATCGCCAGCGTGGTGGGCCGCGCCGGACAGGCCGGACAGGTGAACTACGCGGCGTCGAAGGCGGGGCTGATCGGGTTTACGCGGTCGCTGGCGCGCGAAGTGGCTTCGCGAGGCATTACCGTGAACGCCGTAGCGCCTGGATACATTGAGACGCCGATGACGGCGGTGCTCACCGAGCAGCAAAACGCGGCCATGATGGCCACAATTCCACTAGGACGGCGGGGAACGCCCAAAGACGTGGCGCAGGCAGTGAAGTTCCTGGCGTCGGACGCAGCGTCGTATATCACCGGGCACGTACTGGACGTGAACGGCGGCATGTTTATGGGCGGGTGAATCCCTGCGTCCCGCGGCTCATCTGAGAAAATAATGGAAGTGAATCGAGGGCAACATTTTGTGCTCCTGCGGACCGCGCCGCGAGCTTTCCTTTTCATGCTGTTGAGCTGCGTCGCGCTGGTTTTTGGGGGCGGCATGTCGGCGCATGCGCAAAATCCAACATCGGCAGCCAATCCTTTTTGGGGCAGCGTAACCGCCCAGCCGGTGACCGGCGAGCCGCTAAAGCTCTCGCTGGACGGTGCCGTCGAGCGGGGCCTCAAGAACAATCTCGGGCTGAAAGAGGCGGAGAACGCGCAGGCGATATTGCAGGGCGAAAAGAACGAGGCAATGCAGTTATTTCTGCCCACCATCGCGCTGACCGGCGACACCGGGTACTACATGCACGACCTGGCGGCACTGGGGTTCGGGCCGAAGGTTATCGGGGAGTTTGCTCCATTTTTCCCCGGGGGTAAGGTGCCGGCGGGGCTCTCGCTGATCACGCGTGACGACCTGACCGAGGGGCAGCTCCACTACAGCGAGATCCTGTTTTCCGGGCCGGTGATCCACGGCTGGAAGGCGGTGGGCGCGGCGGAGCGGTCCTCGTATTTCGCGAAGATGAGTGCGCGCGGCGAGGTGGTGCAGCAGGTGGCCACGGCGTATCTGCGCGCGGTTGCGGACGAGAGCGAAGTGGAGAACGCCAAGGCGCTGGTGGCGCAGGCGCAGGTGCTCGAGGATCATGCGCACGCGGCACACCAGGCGGGGACGGCGGCGAACCTGGACGAGTTGCGGGCGCGCGTCGAGTTGGAGGCGCAGCAGGAGGCGCTGATCGCGGCCCAGAACCAGCAGGCGAAGGACCTGATTCTGCTCAAGCGCGAGATCGGCGTCGATCCGGGACAGGCGGTCGATCTGACGGATCCGGCGCCATACAGCGAGCTGACGGAGCAAACACCGGAAGAGGTGCGCGCGCTGGCGTACAGGAACCGCCAGGACTACCAGAGTCTGCGCAACCAGGTGGTCGAGTATAAAGCGGCGCACGCGGTGTATCGCAGCGAGCGCCTGCCGACACTCAGCTTCTATAGCCAATACGGAACGAGCACGGTGAACGGTGCGGGCACGCGCGGCGACTTCCTTGCCATGGGGGTGCTGAATTTCCCCATCTTTCGCGAGGCCAAGCTGCGCGGCGACGGCGACGTGGCAAAGGCGCAGATGGAAGCTGTGAACGCGCAGCTCGACGATCTGCGCGGCCGCATTGACGAGCAGGTGCGCGCGGCGCTGCTGGACGTGAGTGCGAACCAGCAACTGGTGGAAGTGGCGCGGTCGAACGTGGACCTGGCCACGCGCGCGTTGAGCGACGAAACCGATCGCGTGAACGCCGGCGTGGACGACAACCTGCCGCTGGTGACGGCGCAGGCCGCGCTGGCTACCGCCGAGAGCACCCTGGTGGAGGACCT
The DNA here is from genome assembly GCA_003171315.1 of Acidobacteriaceae bacterium. Taxonomy (GTDB): domain Bacteria; phylum Acidobacteriota; class Terriglobia; order Terriglobales; family Acidobacteriaceae; genus Telmatobacter. The sequence goes on along the minus strand of PMYE01000066.1, from coordinate 980 downwards.
CTACCAGTACAACGTGTCGAAGATCGGGTTGGCGCGCGCGGCGGGCGTGCTGGAGCAGCAGTACCGCGTGTATCTGGGACGTTGAAACCTTCTGCGTAACTTACAAACGTCGTCTCTCTCCGTTGTAACGTAGAAGCCAGAGGTGAACGCTCATGCCTCACAACCTCAAAGTCATTTATTTCGTTGCGCCGGATGCGGCGGCGCTGGCGCGGAAGGCGGCGCGGTTTTTTGTGGAGCAGACGGAGCAGGCGGTGGCGGCGAAAGGCTGGGCGCGGATTGCGATCAGCGGAGGGGCGACGCCCAAGGCGGCGTTTGCGGCGCTCGCCGAACACGGCGAGCCGTGGCGGGAACGGATGCCGTGGGACAAGCTCGATCTTTATTGGGTGGACGAGCGGTGCGTGCCGCCGGACCACCCCGACTCGAACTACCGCATGACGCGCGAGGCGCTGCTGGATCATGTGCCGCTTAGCCCCAAGCAGATTCACCGCATAGAGGGCGAGCTGGAGCCGGAGGAAGCGGCGGCACGGTACGAGGCGGAGCTGAGGAACAGCTTCAGGCTGAAGGGGGCGAAACTGCCGCGCTTTGATCTGGTGGCGCTGGGAATGGGGCCGGATGGACACACCGCGTCTCTTTTCCCCCGCACTGAGGCCCTCCACGAGACGAAGCGGCTAGCGACGGCCAACTATGCGGCCGATAAGCGCATGTGGCGGGTCACGTTGGNNCGGTGATCAACCATGCGAGCCAGGTGTTCTTCCTGCTGAGCGGCGCGGAGAAGGCACTGATTCTGAACGAGGTATTCGAGGGGCCACGCGACGTGGAGCGGCTGCCTAGCCAGTTGATTGTGCCTGCGGACGGTATACTAACTTTGCTTCTGGATGAGGCGGCGGCGACGCTGCTGCCCGAGACGGATGCGCAAGGCTGCGGGATTTTAGAGAGGACTGAATGATTCTGGCTGGCGATGTGGGCGGCACCAAGGTTCA
>PMYE01000048.1 GCA_003171315.1 Acidobacteriaceae bacterium | reverse complement strand
GCAACGCCACATATCCCTATATGCCGATACAATCTTGTGCGTTGGCGCGCGACAGCCCCCACGCGCCGGCCGCTCCACGCCGTCGTCTATAATGGCAGAGTCGTATCGAGCGAGAACTGCGCATCCGCAGCCGCGCCGCAGGAGCAGCAGACTCTTTGCCGCCCTTCGCCGGTTCAGTCTGCCTGCGCGTAGAGAGTTGAAGGTCCAAGTTCATCCATGATTCGTTTCCTGCAAACAGAAAGCCGCATGGTCAAGGCGCTGATCGTGGTCATCATCGGCGCCGCTTCTATCACCATGGTGTTATACCTGATCCCCGGCCTCAGCGGCATGGGCTCTTCGTCGCCCGATACCTACGCTGTCGTCTATCCGCACTGGTATAGCCGGATTTTCTCCTCCGGCGACGCCATAAAACAGGCGCGCGTGGAGCAGATCGCGGAAGAACAGTTGCGGCAGCGCGATCCGCAATACGCCAGCAATCCCATGATCGTGCAGTACTTCGAGCAGCAGGTAGGCCAGCAATTGGTGCAGCAGGAGGTGCTGTTACAGGAGGCTAACAAGCTCGGCATCCACGCCGGCGACGATGACGTGCGCCAGTATCTGCGCACCGGCCCGACGGGCGGGGTTCTCTACCCCGATGGCAAGTACATCGGCGATGAGGCCTACCGGCAGTTGATCGACGACCGGCTGCACGAGTCAGTGACGGATTTCGAGAACCAGATCAAAGCCGAGATTACGATCCGCCGGCTTGAGGCCCTCATCACGGGCGGGATCACGGTGAGCGACCAGGAGGTCCGCGAGGCTTACCGCAAGCAGAACATCAAGATCAAGTTCGACTACGCTGTGATCTCGGCTGACGGCCTGCGCAAGACGATCAATCCCTCGGATAGCGAGCTGGAGGCATTCTTTAAGACGAACGCAGCGCGCTATGCGCAGGCGGCGCCGGAGGAGCGCAAGATCGCTTACTTCGCGTTCACCGATAGCCAGGTTCCCGGCGGCGTTGCACCACCCAGCCAGCAAGCCATTCAGCAGTATTACAACGAGCACCAGAGCGACTATTCGGCGCCGGAGCAGGCGCGCTCCCGCCACATTCTGATCAGCGTGACCGCTGGCGCCGACGCCAAGGCCGATGCCGCGGCCAAGGCCAAGGCGGAGATGATTCTGAAGCTGCTGAAGGCGGGCGGAAGCTGGACCGAGCTGGCCAAGAAGTACTCCGACGATCCAGGCAGCAAGAACTCCGGCGGCGAGCTGGGCTTTGCGCAGCGGGGCAAGATGGTGCCGGAGTTCGACAATGCGATCTTCACCCAGAAGATCGGCGACATCGAGATTGTAAGGAGCAGCTTCGGCTACCACATTGTGCAGGTGGAAGAGCGGCAAGCGGCGCACACGCAGCCGCTCAGCGACGTGCAGTCCAGCATTGTTGCGACGCTGACGCGCCAGGCCGAGACCGTGGCGCAGCAGAATTACGCGCAGCAACTGACCAGCGAGGCGGTCAAGAACGGCCTCGAGAAGACGGCCGCGGCGCACCACCTGGAGCTGGTGACTACACAGCCGGTGGCGCACGACGGCGTGATTACCGCGCTGCCCGACAGCGCGCAGGTTCTGGCCAAGGCCTTTGACGCCAAACAGGGCGACCCGCCGCAATCGGCGTCCACGGGCGAGGGATATGCGATCTTCCAGGTAACGGGCATCGTTCCGGCGCACGCGCCCGCGTTTGCCGACTGGAAGTCCCACGTGCTCGACGATTACCGCGACGAGCAGCTTCCTACTCTGCTGGACCAGAAGACAAAGGAAATGGCGGATAAGGCAAAGACGATGAACGATCTGGCCAAGGCGGCAAAGGCCGTGGGCGCAACGGTGAAGACCAGCGACCTGGTGGGCGAAAGCGGCCAGGTGCCCGATTTCGGTGAAGTGGGCCAGGTTGCGCCGCAGCTCTTCGACATGAATGTGGGCGCGATCAGCGGGCCGATCAATACGGGGCGCACCGGCGTGGTGGCCAAGGTTCTCTTGAAGCATGAGCCGGCCGCGGACGAGATTGCCAAGAACTTCGACAAGACGCAGGATGAGCTTCTGGACCAGGCGCGGAACGAGGCCTTCAGCGTCTTCGCAAGCGGCGTGTGGAACGACTACAAGAAGCACAATCTGGTTCGCATTAACGCCAAGCTAAAAGGGGAAACGCCCGGACTGTAAGCATCAAGCGATTTTCCGGGGAACTGAAAAGGCCCGCAGCCATCCAGGTTGCGGGCCTCTTTGCGCGAGCAGCATTTCGCGGCGTAACCCGGCGGCCGCAACCGGCACCCCGCTGCGGGCCGGCCATCGGGTTAGGCATCGAGGTTGGGCGATACGGTCACGACCGGAACGACGCCGGCTCGACCGTCACATTCCATCCATCGACCGCAATTGACGCGTCCTCACCGCAGAAGCCGTCTGCGACGGTTTCGATGCTGACTTTTCGTACCGTAAGCGGCCGGTGGGATGGGCGATCCGGTACTATTTGCATCATGGAATTCCAGCGTTCTTCCGGAGTTCTGCTGCATGTGAGCTCCTTGCCCTCCTATGGAGGCGTCGGCGATCTGGGTCCCGCCGCGCACGAGTTTGTGGGTTTTCTGGGCCGCGCCAAACAGCATGTCTGGCAGGTTCTGCCGCTGGGCCCCCCCGGTTACGGCAACTCACCCTATGCGGGTTCGTCGGCGTTCGCCGGGAATCCTGCGCTCATCAGCCTGGAGTTTCTCGCCGACTGGGGTTGGATCGATGGCGAACGCATCGCCGGGCTTCCGTCCCACGGACGAGGAACTGCCCGTGGGGACCCTGGGCTGGCCGGCCGTTCCGGCGCCGCCGATTTTCAAGCGGTAGAAGAGCGGAAGCTGCCACTGCTCCACGAGGCGGCGGGGAATTTCCTTGACCGCGGATCGGGTTCGCCGGCACTCTCTGATCAATGGGCCGATTTCGAGGAGTTCTGCCGCGATGAAGCAGCGTGGCTCAACGACTACGCGCTTTACGCCGTGCTGTGCCGCGAGTTCAAGACGGGCGCATGGACCGAGTGGCCCGAGCTGCTGCGCCGCCGCGATCCACAAGCCCTGGCGCAGGCCGAAGCAGAACATGGCCGCGCGGTAGCCATCGAGCGGGTACTGCAGTTTGCCTTCGCGCACCAGTGGGATCAGTTGCGCGAGGTTGCCGCGGAGGACGCAATCCGCGTCCTGGGCGACGTGCCCATCTTCGTCAACATGGACTCGGCCGACGTGTGGGTTCACCCCGGCATCTTCGAACTCGATCGCGGCCTGAAGCCCGAGCGCGTCGCCGGCGTGCCGCCCGACTATTTTTCGGCCACGGGCCAGCGCTGGGGCAATCCGCTTTACCGCTGGGACGTGCTTGAGGCGCGCGGCTTCGACTGGTGGATTGACCGCATCCGCCGCGCCGTCGAGCTCTATGACATCGTGCGCCTCGATCACTTCCGCGGCTTCGAGGCCTATTGGGCCATTCCCGTCAGGGAGGAGACTGCCGTGAACGGCGGGTGGATCAAGGCGCCGGGCTTGGAACTGTTCCGCGCAATTCAGGCCGCATTAGGCCCGCTTTCGTTCGTGGCCGAGGACCTTGGCGTGATTACGCCCGAAGTTGACGCGCTGCGCCTCGAGCTGGGAATGCCGGGTATGAAGGTGTTGCAGTTCGGGTTCGGCAACAAGGGCGCGCATACCCACCTGCCGCACCGGTTCACGCCTGCCACCGCGGCCTACACCGGCACGCACGATAACGACACGACGCAAGGCTGGTGGAACTCCGCCAGCAAGAAGGAACAGGAAGCTGTCGAAGCGCTCGTCGGCGCGGTCGATAATCGTCCCGCCTGGCCTCTGATCCGTGCCTCGCAGGCCAGTGTGGCCGAATTGGCCATCGTTCCCGCGCAGGACCTGCTCGAGCTGGGTTCCGAGGCGCGCATGAACACGCCGGCGGTGCCTGCGGGGAATTGGAGCTGGCGCGCCCCGGAAGGCTGCTGGACGGAGGCACTGGCTCAGCGGCTCGCCGCCCTTGCCGAGGTGACGGACCGGGACAACGATCCGCTGGCAACAGCAGAGGAGGGAGCGGAAAACAGGGAATAGCGATTCCCTGTTTCCTGCCTCAAAACGGAATATCGTCGTCGGAGATTTCAGCCGATTGCGCGAAGTCGTCCGTGCCGGCGGGCGGGCGCTGGTCCTCATTTACCGCCGCATTCGATGCGCTTGACGAACGGCTGGACGCGCCGCCATCGTCGCGCCCCGAGAGCAGCGACAGGTCGCTGACAATGATCTCGGTGCGATACACCTTTCTGCCCGCGTGGTCCTTGTCGTCCCAGTTGCGGGTCGTGATCCGTCCCTCGACAAACAGCTTGGAGCCTTTCTTCACGTAGTCGCGCACGATCTCCGCCAGCCGCCCGTAGACCACAATGTTGTGCCACTCGGTGCGATCCTGCCAGTTGCCCTGCCCGTCCTTCGCGCGTTCGCTGGTAGCAAGCCCAAAGGTCGCCACCATGGTGCCGCCGCCGGTCGAACGAATCTCGGGATCCTTGCCGACGTTGCCTAAAAGGAAGACTCTATTTACGCTCTTGGCCATCTTCGTACTCTCCTGTCCCATTGCCGGCCCGGCGAGATCACGCCAAACCAGGCTGTCCTTCAAAAATCGCCTCGGCCAGCGCAAATGGAAGCGCGGCCGCCGCTGATGCACTGGCAAAATCTTAATATATCCCCGCGTCGCCCATTTTGCCTGGGCGCGGATTCCGCCATCGTCCGCGGCCCATTTCCAGCGCTCGCCCTAGGGCCTGTTCACACTATTGGGATGGCGGCGACGGAAGCCAGTTTTTCCGAGTTCTAGAAGCGAGGAGCGCGCTGTGGTGGACCACTGGAGCGACGAGCGACAACGAAATCGGGAAAACTGGCTCCGTCCCTTCGGGTTGCGGCGAAAATCCGACCATACTTCGTTGCCGGCCTCTACGGTGGGGCCTGCCACAGCCTTCGGCCGTCGCCTCGTCTGGCCGAATTTTCGCTCGCAACGCCATCCACCCCAATAGTGTGTACAGGCCCTAGCTCATCCGCCCCAGTTCGCGGAGCTGGTGCGCCACGGCTTCGAGAAACGTCTCCACGCTCGCGTCCTGCGGAATGGCGAGGCCCGACTTCGAACAGAGAGCCGAGGCGATGCGCGAAGCGAGCGCGCCGCGTGTGGCCAGATCCATGTCGAGGCGGCGCGCAAAAAAGCCTTCCAGCACTTCGAGGTCGGTGGCAGAGAGCTTGCCCAGCGCCGGAGCGGGCAACACGACGCGCAGGTGCGGCGGACCACCCCAAGGACCAGGACCTGTCTGTGGGGACCCCGGCGCGGGGATGGGCGACTGCACGGCAAAGGCCGCTGCTGTGAAGGTGCGCGTCGCGGTCCCGCTCCCCTCCCATTGCGGCGCGTCCACCTCGCGGTCGCGGACCACGAGCGTTCCGGCAACCAAGTCGCCCAGCCTTTGATTCCGCCGGCTCAGGAAGATGGCTACGACACCCACGGCATAGAAGCCGGGAAGGTAGTCGATGAAACGGACCAGGTTGCGCGCCAGCGACTCGACAAAGCTGATACCACGCCCCGACTGATGGATGACGCGAATCCTCGCCACGCGCTTGCCCGGCGTGCGTCCGTTCCCGAACGCCTCAAACAGCGCGAAGTATCCCCATTGCAGCAAAAATACGATGAGGAAAAAGATGCCCACGGCCCAGTTGGCCGAAACCCCGCCGAAGAAATGCAGCGCGGGAAGGATGATCGCGGCCATCAGGACCAAAACCAGAAAGGCCGCGCCCCAAATAATGTAGTCGATGAGAATGGCAATAAAGCGGCTGCCGATCCCGGCTAGCGGCATCTCGATGGCCACCAGCTCCGGGGTATCGATGTTAAGCTGATCTCCAATCGACTCCATGGCGATCATCCTCTCCAATCGGTGGCTCCAAAAGCGCCGCCCCTACTGGGACCGCTTGGCCGCGCTTCTGGCCCAGGCAAGCGCCGTTGGCGTGCGGCAGCTCTCTCGCGCCGAGCTGCGCGAAACCGCTTTGCTCTACCGGCAGGCGGCGGGCGATCTTTCCACGCTGCGCCAGGACTCGACCGCCCGGGTTTACGCCGAGCACGTCAACCAGTTATTGGCTCGCGCCCACCATATCATTTATTCCAGCCGGCGCAAAGGCTTCAGGAAGATTTTCTATTTTCTGCGCGACGACTACCCGGCCCTTGTGCAGAGCCAGATCCGCTACGTGCTGCTGGCGCTCGTTCTCTCGCTGGCCGGGGCAGCGCTGGGGTCGGTGCTCACGCTGGCGCGCCCGCAGTTCATGCGGCACATGCTGGGTCCGGCGATGGTCGAGACCATCGAGCGCCACGAGATGTGGACGCACTCGATCGTCGGCATCGAGCCGGTGGCTTCGAGCGCCATCATGACCAACAACCTGAGCGTTTGTTTCATGGCCTTTGCGGGAGGGATCCTCTTCGGGCTTGGGCCGGTCTATTCGATGTTCTTCAATGGCATGTTGCTGGGCGTGGTCGGCGTGGCCTGCGCGCAGCACGGCATGGCAGTTGACCTGTGGAGCTTCGTTGCGCCGCACGGATCGCTGGAGCTGCCCTCGATTCTGCTGGCCGGGGGCGCGGGGCTGCGCCTCGCGCACGGCGTGCTTTTCCCGGGGATTTACCGCAGGCGCGACTCCATCGCCGTGGCCGGCGTGGAGGCTACGCGCCTCGTTGCAGGCATCATTCCGTTGCTTGTCATCGCCGGCACGCTCGAAGGGTTCTTCTCGCCGTCGGCCGCGCCGGTCTGGCTCAAATTCACAGTGGGCGGATTGCTGTTCACGCTGCTGCTGGTGTGGCTGTTCCGGCCGGTTGCGGCTGCCGCCACGCCCAATGCGTGAGCGATGTAGGCAGCGTCGTTGGTTTTGCGTGCTTCGCCCATGAAGATTACAACTGCTTTCGCAGATCGCAAATCCTCGGCGGGATCGTAGCTGGTTAGCTTGTCTTTCATCGTTTTGATTCTATCCACTTGCTGTCATCCTGAGGTGCGCAGCGACGAAAGCCTGCCCTGAGCGAGGCCCCAACACGGGCCGAGTCGAACCAAAGCCCTGTCATCCTGAGGACCCTGAGCGTAGCGATGGGGACGAAGGATCTGCGGTTGCTTTTTAGCTTTCCATACGGCCGAGCGCTCGTCGATAATCGGCAGGCTCATACTCGTACCAGTCCCGGCTAAGATCGATCCAGCCCGGGTTTGAAGATTCAATCAGAGCGATCTTCTTTGAGCGCCTCCATCCCTTGAGCTCTTTCTCGCGGGCAATGGCTCGTTGTACGTCATGATGGCCCTCAAACCAGACGAGACGATCGCAGTTGTAGCGCGCAGTGAAGCCATCGTGTTCCTTCCATTTGTGCTGAAAAACGCGTTTGTGCAGGTCACCGCTCACTCCGATGTAGAGGGTATGGCTGCGGCTAGCCATGATGGTTGTAAAGTAGGAGCCCTCGTGCATTCATTGATCATAGGCTGAAATGGTGAAATGGAATGTGACGAGGAACAACCGCAGATCCCTCACTCCGTTCGGGATGACAGATGCCTTCTCCCATGCGTTGTCATCCTGAGGAGCGCAGCCAACCTCCCACGCGCTGTCATCCTGAGAACCCTGAGCGTAGCGATGGGGACGAAGGATCTGCGGTTGCTTCAAAAAAACTTCGCTGCGACCCAAACCCCAGCTACTTCTGGATTGCCGACAAACCAGGCACAACCAGATTCTAGGACGCTGGGGCGTTTCAGGGGACGGATCGCGATCCGCGTGGTCCGCTTCCGGCCGGTTGAGGTTAGTGGCTAGATTGGCTTCCAAGCATCCGGGCAACCCGCCCGCTCGATTAAGGTTGGTCGGGGTCCTCAATTTGAGTAAGAGGCTGCTCGGGAAAAAGCAGTTCCTGGTCAGGTGGTGGCTTTCGGGAACCAGGCGGTGAGGACTTGAGATAGCCGTGGTCAAACGCATATTTTCTCCTGCGGCCATGCGCGTCGCCGCGACACCCCTTGCATTGACAAGACCTCGACAGCTCACGCTTTCCTTTCGCGTAGCACTGAGGCGTGCAGTAGTTTGCATGCGGGATCGGGCCAGCCGGTCCGGTCGCAGAGGGAATCATACCGTCCAATGTGCCTTCTGCCATAGATAAGGAGATATATCATCGCAGCCTGTGCGAAAGTGGCATTTATTGTGGTCGATACCTCGATAGAACAGATTTAGAGCTTATCCGTAAATA